>CALEDV010000069.1 GCA_937949555.1 uncultured bacterium
AAAGGAGTCTACACAATGACTGTATCAATTGTTGTTCCCCTTTACAATGAAGAAGAAAACATCACCATACTTCACAGCAGTCTCACAAAGACCCTTAAGACCATACAGGGAGACTATGAGATAATCTATATCGATGATGGCAGCACAGACAATACCCTCACGCTGCTGGAGGAGATACAGAAAGGTGATTCCAATGTGGTTGTGTTAAGCCTAAGACGGAACTTTGGTCAGACCGCTGCCTTTGCAGCAGGCTTTGATTTTGCAAGGGGCGATGTGGTGATCACTATGGATGGAGATATGCAAAATGACCCTGAGGATATCCCGCGTCTCCTTGAGGCCATTGAGAACCATGACCTCGTAAGCGGTTGGAGGAAAAATCGAAAGGACACATTCCTTACAAGACGGCTGCCTTCTATGATAGCCAACTGGCTGATCAGCAGGGTGACAGGGGTGCGTCTGCATGACTATGGCTGCTCCCTCAAGGCCTATCGGAGGGAGGTAGTGAAGAACCTGCGCCTGTATGGGGAGATGCACCGATTTATCCCTGCTGTGGCAAGCTGGTATGGCGTTCGCATTAAAGAGATAGAAACGGTGCATCATCCTCGGCTTAGGGGAAAATCAAAATACGGTATTTCCAGAACAATCAAGGTGCTGCTTGACCTGATAACCGTAAAGTTCCTCCAGAGCTTCTCCACCAAACCAATACAATTCTTTGGCCCAATGGGTGTGTTGTTTGGGCTAATGGGATTTATCATATCCCTCTATCTCTCTATAGAGAAGATACTTATGGGGGTGGCAATTGGAGGTAGACCGATGCTGCTTTTAGGAGCCCTGCTTATAATTGTTGGTGTGCAGTTTATCGGCATGGGGCTTTTGGGGGAGATGATCGTGAGGGTCTATCACGAAAGCCAGAAAAAACCGATTTATACTATTAAAAAGATTCTCTCTTCAAGCTAAAATATACAGCCCTGCAAAAGAAAACCGCCTCCCTTTGCAATAATGCAAAACACCCTATGCCCTAATAATATTAAATATCAATTACATACAAGCTGGCATGGCAAATGCTCTATATAAATACAGAAGTTAAAAAACAAAAAACCTAAAGGAGGATAGAGCAATGAAGGAGACAACAACAAATAAGGGATGGGCGAAGAAGGGATTGTATGTAGGCACAGGTGCAGGGATAATACTGTTTGCATTAGTAGGGCTTTTACCTGGTTCATTCGTTGGAGGGTTTCTTGGGCTCAAGGCAGTGGGTATGTTGTTTGGTGGATTAGAGGCAACGGTAGTGAGCAGGGTAATAGTGGCATTATCGATGTTAGCAGGGGTGCTTGTATCGGCAGTGGCCTTTGTATTTGGCAGTGGGGTATTGGGATGGGCAGCAGGATATGTGGCAGATACGATGAAGGCAAAGGCAACAGATACATTAGAGGCTGGCTCTAAGGCATAGGAAAGAATTCAAGAAACCTAGAAAAAAGCAAAATTAATCAAAGAACGAATAGGATATAACTGAAAAACAAAAGGCCCCTGAGTGCACTCGGGGGCCTTTTTTATCTATGCTGTTGTGATTGGATCCCTTCCCAAGGTAAAGTAGCCTCAAGAGGGGTTGTTTTTAGGCAGATAAAAACTTGTGCATATCCGCTGCTGCCCTTTTTCCAGCACCCATAGCGCTTATAACCGTAGCTGCACCAGTTACCACATCTCCTCCTGCCCAAACCTTATCAACCGTTGTCTTCCCTGTTATTGGATCGGCAATGACTGTGCCGTGCTTAGTGCGCTGCAACTCTGCTGCATCAACAAAGACCAAGGGATTAGGGCTTGTGCCAAGGGCAACGATAACGGTGTCCAGTTCCATGTCAAATTCAGAGCCTTCTATAGGTACAGGCTTCCTCCTGCCAGAGGCGTCGGGCTCAGCTAACTGCATCTTAACACACCTCATACCCCTTACAGCGCCCTTGTCGTCTCCAAGGATCTCCACAGGATTGGTCAGGAAATCAAAGATTATCCCCTCCTCTTCGGCGTGATGCACCTCTTCATCCCTTGCAGGTACCTCCTGGCGTGAACGACGATATACTATGTGGACCTCTCCTGGATTATGACCTCCAGACTGCATGGTCTGAAGTCTTAGGCTACAGCGGGCTGCATCCATAGCTACATTGCCAGCCCCTATTACTGCCACTTTTTTGCCAATTTTTACAGGGGTGTCATACTCTGGAAATAGATAACCCATCATAAGGTTTACCCTTGTGAGAAACTCATTTGCTGACATAACACCGTTTAGATTTATCCCAGGTACACGAAGAAACATGGGTAGTCCTGCACCTGAGCCAATAAATATGGCATCAAACTCTTCCAGTATGTCCTTTAGGGTAAGCGTTCTCCCGATAACATAGTCAGTCTTTATCTCTATGCCAAGACAGTCCATAGCGTAGTCAATTTCTGCATGGACAACCCTTTTGGGCAGCCTAAATTCAGGTATCCCATATACGAGCACACCCCCAGCCACATGGAGTGACTCAAATATGGTAACGCTGTGTCCTTCTCTGCCCATATCAACGGCACAGGTAAGTCCTGCTGGCCCTGAGCCTACTATGGCTACCTTTTTCCCTGTGGACTTTGCCCTAACAAGGGGGCATGTCCTTTGGGTTAATTCAAAATCGCCCACAAAACGTTCTAACCTGCCAATCGCCACAGGTTTGGACTTTTTCCCCAATATGCATCTGCCTTCACATTGCGATTCCTGTGGGCATACCCTGCCGCAGATAGCAGGAAGGTTATTCTTTGCCTTCATTTCCTTCACTGCCTCAGCCATCTTGCCCTCTCGAAGGGCTTTAATAAACTGGGGAATCCTTACCCCAACAGGGCACCCCTCCACACACTGTGGTTTTTTGCATTGCAGGCACCGTTCTGCCTCCCTGATAGCAGTCTCCTGTGAATAACCAAGGGCAACCTCATCAAAGTTGCCTGCCCTTACCTTTTCATCCTGCACAGGCATTTCATGTCTGCCTATAGCCATCCTCTCTTTAGGTGTCAGTTCTGCCATTACTGCCTCCTCATTGCCTTATCAAGATTACACTCATGTTTAAATCTATCCGCAGCTATTTTCTCCTCATCCCTGTAAAACTGAAGCCTTCCCAGGAGGCTATCCCACTCCACTGCATGGCCATCAAACTCTGGTCCGTCCACACATACAAACTGGGCGCCTTCTTTCAGCGGCACCCTGCAGCCGCCGCACATGCCTGTTCCATCAATCATAATAGTATTTAGGCTGACAATGGTTGGAACATTTAGGGGCCTTGTGGCAAGGGTTACAAACTTCATCATTATTGCAGGGCCAATTGCCCATACCTGCGCAACCTTTTTACCGCCTCCAATTATTTCCTTGAGGGGGTCAGTTACAAGACATTTCCTGCCATAGGAGCCATCATCGGTACACACAATAAGCTCGTCAGAAGCGGCTCTCATCTTGTCTTCCCAGAAGAGCAGGCTTTTATTTCTTGCCCCAATAATGGAGATGACCTCGTTTCCAGCTTCCTTTAAAGCCCTGGCTATAGGATAAATTGGGGCAATGCCCACTCCGCCCCCAACACACATAACTGTACCGTAGTTTTTGATTTCCGTTGGATGTCCCAAAGGGCCTACAAAGGTATCTACGGTGTCGCCTTCATTGAGGGTGCCAAGGTGTATAGTTGATTTGCCCACCTCTTGGAATATAAGGGTGATAGTCCCTGCCTCTCTGTCGTAATCTGCAATGGTCAGGGGAATCCTCTCTCCCTTTGAGTCGATCTTGATTATTATGAACTGTCCTGCCTGAGCCTTCTTTGCAACCTGCGGCGCCTCAATAATCATTAGTTTTGTGACATCACTTAGAATCTCTTTTTTGAGTATCCTATACCCCTTGCCAAACTCACTCATAAATGTGTCCTCCTTTATTTTGTGGTTACTATAGGCAATTATAGACATGCTTCGCTAAGCATTCGTCTTACTGCCTAACACATCAGCCCTTGCCCTTGCAGCCTCGAGGGTTTCTGCAATTATCTCCTCTATTGCCCTGTCTTTTAGTACACACAAGCCTGCATAGGTTGTCCCCTTTGGAGAGGTAACCATCTCCCTTAAACGCACAGGAGAGACCCCTGACTCAAACATCTTTGCTGCGCCTATAAAGGTTTGAATCGCAAGCATTGATGATTCTTCTTCTGATAATCCTATTTTGGTGCCTCCTTTTATCATAGACTCAACAAAAAGGGCAATAAAGCCAGGACCGCTGCCAGAGAGGGCAGTCACCGCATTCATTTTATCCTCTGGCAGCACACAGACCTTTCCGAGGGCACTGAAGATTCCTTTGACATCCTCGAGTTCTTTGTCATTAATATCTTCCGATGGTGATAGCACGCTCATTCCTGCCTGAACTAATGCAGGTGTGTTTGGCATGACCCGAACAACCTTCTTTGTGTCCAGTTTGTCCTGTAGATAGGAAAGCCCTATGCCCGCTGCAATGGACACAAAGATCTTGCCTGTCTTTGGCACCCTTGAGAGTTCATCGAGAACGTCCTGTATTATCTGAGGCTTAACAGCAAGTATTATAATATCGCTCCTCTTGAGCACCTCGGCATTGGTTCCTACATATCCAACCCCATAGGTTCTCATTAGGTGATGTATCCTCTGCTCTGAGGGGTCGTAAAAAAGGATGTCGCCATACTTATGCATCGAAAGACCCTTTATTAGTGCCTCTGCCATATTGCCCCCTCCGATAAACCCTACTATCATTGTATCCCTCCTAAAGGATTTTGCAGTTAATATAGCCAAACTTAAGGGCGTAAGCGCTCATTTGAATGTTGGTGTCAAAGTACCAATTTGACTAATATACACTACTTTTATAACATTTTGTATCTAAGGAGGGACAATTATGTTTATAGATGCTAATCTGATGCAAGAAACCCTGCGCCGCGTTCTTAGAAGGGGAGGGGAATACGCCGATATTTTCTATGAATCCAGAGATGCTGTTAACATAACCCTTGATGACGATAGGATAGAGCAATCACAGGGCGGACATATTAAGGGCGTTGGAATAAGACTTATATACAACTTTAAAACTGCCTATGCCTTTTGTAATCCAGATAACCCAAGGGATCTCTTTGATGTGGCTGAACAACTAACAAACATTGCTTCATCCTCAGAGTGTAGCAGGGTTATAGATTTTAGGACGAACAACTCTCCTCCCATTAACAACATAAAAAGGCATCCTCTTGGCGTATCCCTTGAGGACAAGACCAAACTGCTCTTGCAGGGCAATCGCATCGCTCGCTCTATGGGCTCAGCAATCAAGCAGGCGAGGGCAGCCTATTCTGATCTAACACAAAGTATAATGATAGCAACCTCAGAGGGTAAGATCCTGTCCGAAGAAAGGGTTTATACCACAGCAATGCTTCATGCTGTTGCCATAGATGGTGCAGAGATACAGACAGGCTATGAGGCTATAGGAGGCATGATCGGTTTTGAGATATTTGATAATGCTTCCTTTGAGCAGGCCTGTGAGAGTGCATCAAAGAGGGCGCTTCTGATGCTCAAGGCGAAGAGGATGAAGGGCGGCAGGATGCCTGTGGTTATATCGTCCTCTGCTGGCGGCACAATGATCCACGAGGCAGTAGGACACGGATTGGAGGCAGACCTCGCAATGCAGGGACTTTCAGTATATTCAGGGAGACTGCAGGAGAAGATAGCCTCTGACATTATTACTGTCATAGATGACGGCACTATGGCAGGCAAAAGGGGGTCCTTCAACTGTGATGATGAGGGTAATCCTGCCTCTAAGACAGTTTTGATTGAAAAGGGCATACTCAAAGCATATATGTCTGATAGGTACAATTCCCTAAAATACAACATCCCTATCACTGGCAATGGAAGGAGGGCATCCTATGAAAACAAACCCATCCCGAGAATGACAAATACCTTTATAGCGCCTGGTGAGGATATCCCAGAGGAGATAATAAGGTCAACGGATAGAGGATTGTTTGTTAAAAAGATGGGCGGAGGACAGGTTAATACGGTTACAGGCGATTTTGTTTTCGAGGTACAGGAGGGGTACTTGATTGATAAAGGTTCCATAGGGCACCCTGTAAGGGGTGTTACCCTGATTGGTAACTGCCAAAGGACTCTCCAATCGATTGATAGGGTGGGCAATGATTTAGGGTTTTCCATAGGCACCTGTGGAAAGGACGGGCAGGGGGTACCAGTGTCAGATGCTATGCCAACGGTGAGGATACCTGAAATGGTTGTGGGAGGCATGGAGTCTTAATTATATTTGTTATAGGCCACCGAAGGTCTTAAGGGGCTGTAAAAATCTGGAATTTAAAGACTGTATCTGTTAAAATCAGCAATTGCCATTTTCTTAATCTAAAGGTAAGATTGCTCTGCTTCACAAGGGCAGAAACAACAATAACAAGGGGGTAACGATGGCTCGTTTTGAAGAACTTCAGATGATGCTTGTGGAGTCAGCAAGCAAGTTTCTGGACCTTTACAGTATGCAGGTGTTTACAGAACAATTCACCCTTGATAGGGAGAGCAAATTCTTTGTTACCCTTCAAGATATGGAACCACCCTATCTCATCTCTGCCTCGGTGTCTTACACCTTTGACGCCTTCCAGACGGGATTGAGCCTGTTCAGGGAAGAGAACGAGGACGAGTCCGATATAGACACCACAGTGGATCTGGATTTTACCATTAAGCTCCCTGTGCTTAGGGATTATCCAGACATCAATGGACTATATGAGACAGTAGCAGAAATGCTTGAAGATACTGATACAGGTCTTACCATTAAGGAATACCTTGACACAGAGGGTTCTTTTAAGGAATACGAGATTAATTACAGCTACGAGATAGACCCCATTGAGGATCTTGATCCAGAATTGTTTGATGAAATATTCAATGAACTAAAAGAAACAATGGATCTTATATACCGCAAGACTGAAACCTATATAGATATGTCCTGGTACAATACGGAGGATTGAGATAATTGCAGTTCCACAATATTGATATCGTAATGCTCGACATGGATGGCACTATGCTTGACAAGCACTTCGACGATTATTTCTGGGAGCACCTTGTGCCTGAAAAGTATGCAGAAAAACACAGTGTAACCTTTAGCAAGGCAAAGGAAGTTCTATTATCGCTCTACCGAGCCCATGAGGGTACATTAAACTGGACGGATATTGACTTTTGGTCTAAAGAGTTGGACTTAGATATCCCTGCCTTAAAGGAACAGATCAAACATCTTATTGAGGTGCATCCCTATGTGGAGGATTTTTTGGGTCTGTTGAAGCAGCACAAAAAGAAGGTAATGTTGGTTACCAATGCCCATTTTAAGGTGCTTGACCTAAAGCTAAAGAAGACCCAGATAGGTCAATTCTTTGATCGCTGTATTACCTCCTTTGAGATTGGCCATCCTAAGGAGGATATAGCCTTTTGGGAAAAACTATACAACATAGCCCCCTTTGATAAAGATAGGGTTGCATTTATTGATGACACCTGTGAGGTATTGCATACGGCTAAAAGATATGGTATTCACAATCTCATACTTAAAAGAAAGGCAAGCTCAAAGAGGGCAGACAAACCCTGCCCGGATTTTTACACCATAGAAGACTTTAGGGAGCTTATTTCTCTGATAAGGGGTGATTAAAAATCGCAAGATTCTTCATAAATAGTCAGATCATTCCTGTATTTGGTTGTAAAGATAAAGGGAAAATAGAAAGAAAAGCGCTGGCACTATCACTGGCGCAATGAAGGGCGGCACTGCCCCTGTGTATCCAAGGGACAGAAAGAAGGTGTATCCGAACCAGTAGAGGAGGCTTATAAGCACTCCAATGCCTGCAGTTAATACATTATTATGGGTAGTGCTACCTGTATGCTGGCTCTGAAAAAGGACTCCTGTAACCTTGCCTGCACTGAGAGTTAAGGACATTCCAAGCATCAGCATTATAAGGTTCACAAAGGAGTATGTGAGGCGCGAGGATATTTCTACATCAAGCTTCATATTTTTAAAACCAGCATTATTAAGCCTCTCTTTATAGCGGAGCAGTTCCGTAATGGTCATCTCTTCAGACTTCCAGATATCGCTCTGGAATATCTCAGGCGAGTCAATTTCCATAAGCAGTAGTTCCCTTTTATTAACAACAGTGCCATCCTTAATATTTGTTATAGACGCATTTTCTAACACCCACCCCTTTTCGGTCCATTGAGCAGAGGGCGCCTCAATCTTTTCTCTAAAACCCTCTTCATCTATTCTGAATATGCTAATACCCTTGCAAGTTCTTAACTCCGGCAGATAAAGGGCTATCCTTATCACTGACCCGTCTTTGCCGCGCATATAGAGTACGCCTTCCTTTAGGGCATAGGACGTTGTCTTGTTGACAATTTTGTTGCGGAGGTTATGCAGTTTCTTGAAGCTCTTTGGGCTCAGTATTTCACCTATAAGAAAACCTATAAGGGTAAGTATGATACCAAGGACTATAAAGGGCGAGACAATACTGCGCATCCTTGCGCCTGCTGATTTTATAGCCACTATCTCAAGACGTTGCATGGCTCGGGAGAATACAAATAGGCTGCTAAAAAGCGCTGAAACCGGCAATAGATAGTTTAGATACACTGGGAGACCAAAAAACACATAGAGCAAAAGAAGAGATATCGGTGGGTTGTGTGCCATAAATTCGCTCATCTTATCAATAAGTCCTACTATGCTAAAGATAAAAGATACCCCTATTGATATGATGCAGAGCGTCTTGATGAATTCTTTGAGGTAGTGCTTTTGTATGAGGCTCATTGCTTGTTTACCTTTGCAAGGACTATAAGGGAAAACAGGGCAAGGATACAAAAGCCACCCCAGGCGCCCATTATATGAGGTATCTTATTTGCGAAGGCTAAGTTCTCACCATATATCAGTAGGGTGTAATATACCCCAAAAACAGCAACTCCAATGGTCAATCCTCCTAATCTGCCGGATTTCCCTGCATACAGGGCCAGTGAAGGACCAAGTATGATAATGATTATGCACAGGGCAGGCATTGAAAACCTCCTGTGATACTCGAGCAAATACATCAATCTTTTTTTAGGGTTTTTTTCAGCCTCCTGAAGCAACTGTGCAGGGGTCATTTCATTGATAGTCCTTTGCTGCGCATCAATCTGTGGATTGAGACTGAAGAAATAGGAACCAAAGGATATCTCTGTGGCGGTATCTTTTTTTAAGAGATAGATCCTGCCTTCCTTTAGTTGAAAGGCAAGAGAATCAAAGGCAGGCATTATTTTGCCCTCTTTGGCAACCAAGACTTTCTGCTCCTCTGCCTTCCTGTCATCAACAATGAATATACCCCTCAATGTCGTACTGTCTGGTTTGTTTTTGACTAAAATCACTATGTCCTTGAAGGCTGTATTGAAAATTCCCTCTTCAATTGTCAGGGACGCCCTTGTGGTAAGTATCTCTGTAACCTTTCCCCTCAGTGCAACCCCACTCTTTGGACCCAGATAAAAGCTCATCACCAAAGAGAGGCTTAGACATACAAAGCCCAAGTACGCCACAGGTCTTGAGATCCTAAAAAAGGATATGCCTGAGCCTTTCAATATAGTCAATTCATTATCAGCGTTCATCCTTCCATAAACCACCAAAGTAGATAACAGAAGCGCCATAGGCAGAGTCAGTATAAGTATTTGAGGCTGCACATAAAGCATCATGCGAGCAATGTCGCTTACTGTAGCGCCTACGGAGGCAAAGAGTTTGTTTAGACGAAGCATTCTCTCCATCATGAGCGTGGAATTTAGAAAGACCAGGGAGATCATAAATGCAAGGAGCATCTCCTTGAGGATGGAGCGGTATATGAGAAACATCTGTAAATTATATATGAAAGCCTCATCAATTTGCTTTTTTATTGGGGGCTTCATTACACTAAACCCCATTAAAACAGCATTTTAAGAGGAGGTTTGAGGTGTTAGACATAACTGATTTAGCTGCACAAAAGGCAAAGGAGATACTCGCTGCAGAGGGTAAGGCTAACTGGGGTTTGAGGGTTTATAAGGCAGGGGAAGGCTGTTGTGGCCCCTCTTATGGACTGGATATTAATGAAACCTCTCTGCAGACCGATGATGTAATTGAAAAGGATGGACTGAAGGTCTTTGTGGACAAGGAGATTATGCCTGCGCTTATTGGTATGTCCCTTGATTACTATCAGGACTCCGAAAGGGAGGGCTTTATAATGACTGGAGGGATATCCTCCTGTGGCACTGGTGCAGCAGGTTCATCCTGCGGTTCAGGTGGTTGTGGGAGTTCTTGCGGGTAGGCAGAGGTGTTTCCCGTTCACCGATGTAGAAGATTAAGGGGTTCAGAGACCATAAGGAGGATGGTAAGGCAGACCAGCCTTTCGGTAGATAATCTGATTTATCCCCTTTTTGTGGTGCCCGGTATAGGAATAAAAAGAGAGATTGGCTCTATGCCGGGATGCTTTCAGCAGTCCGTTGATTTCATTGTACAGGAGGCAGTAGAGCTCAGGTCCTTGGGCATACCTGCCCTTATCCTCTTTGGGATACCCGATAGCAAGGATGAAACAGGCAGTGCAGCCTTCAAAGAAGACGGGGTGGTGCAGAGCGCTATAAGGGCGATAAAAGAGGCAGTACCCGGTATGTTTGTAATCACCGATGTCTGCATGTGTGAATATACAAGCCATGGTCACTGCGGCATTGTAGAAAAGGGAGAAGTGGATAACGACAAAACCCTTTCGTTGCTTATTCAGGAGGCGCTCTCTCATGCGAGGGCTGGGGCAGATATGGTAGCCCCCTCGGATATGATGGATGGCCGAGTGGGTGCTATACGAAATGCCCTTGACAGGGAGGGATTTAAAGGGATTCCAATAATGTCTTATGCCGCTAAATACGCCTCTGCCTTCTATGGCCCCTTCAGGGATGCTGCTGAATCGGCGCCTCAGTTTGGAGACCGAAGGTCCTATCAGATGGACCCAGCAAACAGAAAAGAGGCGCTCAAGGAGGTTGCGCTGGACATAGAAGAGGGCGCTGACATAATAATGGTAAAGCCAGCCCTCAGCTATCTCGATGTCATATCCGATGTGAAAGCGTCCTTTGTGCTACCAGTTGCTGCCTATAATGTGAGCGGTGAATACTCAATGGTCAAGGCTGCCGCAAGGCTTGGATGGATAGACGAACAGAGGGTTATGATGGAGATGCTCACCTCGATCAAGAGGGCAGGTGCAGATATAATCCTCACCTATTTTGCAAAGGATGCGGCGAGGCTCTTAAATAATCAATGGAAATAGAAAACATTATTAGGCAGATTGCTGTAGCAGCTCTTCCTATCTTGTTTGCTGTGGTGTTTCATGAGCTATCTCATGGATTGGCAGCCTATAAACTGGGTGATCCCACAGCAAAGATGTTAGGGAGACTTACACTAAATCCCATAGCCCATGTGGACATAATAGGCACAATAATAATGCCTGTAGCACTTTATGTTATGACTAATGGACAGTTTGTATTTGGATACGCCAAGCCTGTACCAATCAATCCTATGAACTTCAGAAATCCCCGAAGGGATATGGCATTGAGCGCTGCAGCAGGGCCTGCGAGCAATATTGTCCTTGCGGTAGTGAGTATGCTCCTATTGAAGTATGCCATCACTCCACTTGCCTCCTTCAGTTCTGAAACCCTTGCAGAACAATTACTGGAGCCAGTAGCGCTCATGTTAAAGGCAAGTGTTATAGTGAACACAGTGCTTGCAGTTTTCAATATGTTCCCGGTTCCGCCTTTGGATGGAGGAAGGGTTCTGGCAGGTTTTCTGCCTCCTTTCTATGCCCGCATTTTTGAGAGACTTGAACCTTACGGCATGATCATAGTGCTCTTGTTAGTGGTAACGGGAATGACCAGCTATTTTATTTATCCCCTTGCAAGCATAATCCTGAGCCTACTGAAAATGCTTTAATAAAATATAACAAATATAACAACTCTGCGGGAGGATTAAATGGACAAAAAAAGGGTTCTAAGCGGGATGCAGCCCAGCGGAAGGCTTCATTTAGGGAACCTTATCGGGGCATTAAAGAACTGGGTTGAAATTCAGGATAGATATGACTGCTTCTACTTTGTGGCAGACTGGCATGCCCTGACCACAGGATATACAAATCCTTCGGCTATTAAGGAAAGCGCCTTAGACCTGCTTGTGAACTTTTTGTCTGCAGGGATAGACCCTGATAGGTCAACTATCTTCATCCAATCCATGGTGCCAGAACATGCGGAACTGCATATACTGCTCTCAATGATTACTCCCCTGGGATGGCTTGAGAGGGTGCCCACTTACAAAGAGAAGCAGCAGGAAATACAGGATAGGGACATCAACTCTTACGGCTTTCTTGGCTATCCTGTGCTGCAGACCGCAGACATTGTAATCTACAGGGCTAACTATGTGCCTGTGGGCGTTGACCAGGTGCCACATCTGGAGATATCAAGGGAGATAGCCCGAAGGTTCAATAGCCTTTATGGTGAGGTCTTTCCAGAACCCGAAGCCCTATTGACTGAGTTTCCAAAGGTGTTGGGATTAGACGGCAGGAAGATGTCAAAGAGCTATGACAATGCTATTTATCTTGGCGATTCTGAGGAGTTAGTTGGGCAGAAGATAAAGACAATGATGACAGACCCGGCAAGGGTTCGTAGGTCTGACAGGGGAGACCCTGAGGTATGCCCTGTGTATCAACTGCATAAATTCTTTTCAAGCCCTGAAGAACTAAAGGAAAATGCAGAGGGATGCAAGACTGCCTCCATTGGTTGTATTGACTGCAAGAGGATACTCATTAAAAATGTGATTCATCGATTGACCCCTCTCTGGGAAAATCGTCAAAGGCTGCTGCAAAATCCTAAGATGTTGATGGATATCGCCCATGTAGGGTCTGAAAAGGCAAAAAAGGCTGCCTCTGAAACCATGGGATTGGCAAAAGAGGCAATGGGGATGCTGTGAATAACAGGCGGCCGCTTTTTTACAATATCCATGAGGAGTGCGGTGTTTTTGGTGTCTTTGGACATCCTGAGGCATCGAACCTCACTTATTTAGGCCTTTATGCCCTGCAGCATAGGGGACAGGAGGGTGCCGGTATATGTTCCTTTGACGGTTCGCAGATAAATATTGAGAAGTCTATGGGGCTTGTGGCAGACATATTCTCAGAAAAGAGACTCAAAAGACTGCCGGGCAATATCGCTATTGGACACAACAGATATTCTACTGCAGGCGGGAGTTCCATTAAGAATGTTCAGCCCTTAATAGCAAACTACGCCCACGGTCCTATAGCCATTGCCCACAATGGAAATCTCATCAACTCCGACATAATCAAGAAAAGTCTTGAATCTGAGGGGGCAATCTTCCAGTCCAGCGCTGATAGCGAGGTCATACTGCACCTTATTGCACGCAGTCGTGAGCAGCAGAGGGTGCACAGGATAGTCGAGGCGCTCCATCAGGTCTCAGGGGCATTCAGCCTCCTTTTTATGGGAAGCAATGAGTTAATTGCCGCAAGAGACCCCTTTGGGGTTAGGCCTCTTGCCATGGGGACAGTGGACAATGCCTATGTTTTTGCCTCAGAGACAAGCGCCTTTGATCTAATAGGGGCAGATTATATACGGGATGTAAAGCCTGGTGAGATTATAGCAGTAACGAAAAAGGGCATAGAATCCTTCTGCTATACCCAAAGCACAAGGAAGTCCTTCTGCATCTTTGAGTTCATATACTTCTCCAGGCCCGACAGTTACATCTTTGACCATACCTGTGTAAATACCATAAGGAACGAATTTGGCAGACAGCTTGCGAGGGAGTCCTATGTTGAGGCTGATCTTGTTATCCCTGTGCCGGATTCAGGGGTGCCAGCAGCAATAGGTTATGCTGCCGAAAGCGGAACCAGATTTGATTTTGGTTTGATTAGGAATCATTATGTGGGCAGGACATTCATAGAGCCCAAACAAAGCATCAGGCATTTTGGGGTGAAGATTAAACTAAATCCGGTAAGGGACCTGTTAAAGGGAAAACGAGTGGTAGTAGTAGATGATTCCATAGTCAGAGGCACTACGAGCAAAAAGATAGTAAAGATGATCAGAGAGGTTGGTGGCGCTAAGGAGGTGCACATGAGGATATGTTCTCCCCCTACTGTGGGCCCCTGTTTTTATGGCATAGATACACCCACAAGACAGGAGTTGATAGCCTCAAGTCATTTGATTGAAGAGATAAGGAAATATATCACCGCTGACAGCCTCGCCTATCTGTCTCTGGAAGGCATGAAGGGCATAGTCCCAAACCCCGAGAATTACTGCACTGCTTGTTTTGATAACAACTATCCTATAAGTTTTCCCAGTCAGAGGACAGGACAACTTGAACTAAACTTTGGTTGAATTAGGAGCAGAAACTGCTCTACTCCTTTGGTCTTAGAACTACTATCCCTGGTGTTTTCAGCACATAGGCAATAAAATCCTGATCCACCACCTTGCCCTTGACTGATGAGGCATGTCTAAGGACCTCTCTCCCTAATTCATCTCTTATGAATATACCTACATGGGATACATCAAGCCCTTGTTGTCTTGTATAGATTCCTATATAGTCTCCGGTCTGCAGTTGTCTGAGAAGGTTTTTATTTATCTTAGAGGAAGGAATGTATCTAATGGTGCGCTTTACTGGTGGCAGTCCTTGTAAATAATTAGACCTGTCCTTCTTTAGGTTTAAAGTTTTATTGACAATCTTTGTGGAGGCGCCTCCTAACAACTCTGTGATATCAAACACCGATGAGTGTCCATAGCTAATCCAGTCGGTGAAGAAGTGGTTTCTATATTGAAAATCTATCTTCCTTGCCCTATAGCGTACGCTGATTAGATTGTCTTTGAATTCACCAAAGTCCTTACTCCTTCGCATTGCCTCTACATAATCTAAAAAAGTAAAGCAGTCAACCGCGGCAAGATTAATTACCAGTTCTTCCTTAGTATTAACATCTCCAATAAGGGTTTTATCATTGTAGGGAATCCCAAGCATTGCCTTTGAGATGGTAGCAACCCTCTGCTGTGTAGGCAAAAAAGACAACGCTCCTAAGAGAGAGGTTATTCTTTGGACATCCCAGCTTCCCATATTGATATATCCCTGTGAACCTGTTGTCATAACACTAAAGAAGATAATAAAAACTAAAAAACTAAAAGAACATGGAAGCGCTCCCTGATTCAAGGCCTCTTTTTACCTCTCATAAATCCCTATCAAGGAGGCTAATTTTTCGGCATCTATTATAGTTATCTTGCCTGATTCATACTTTAGATAGCCCCTTCGTTTAAAATCGCTAATAACCTCCGTTACGGTGGTGCCCGTTGCCCCTATCATGTCTGCCCTCTCCTGGTGGGTAAATTTCTTAGTAAGGACAATGCCTTCTTGGAAACTTTCTCCGCATATCAAATCAAGACACCTCCAGAGTAGTAACCGAAGTTTCTCCTATAAATAGCTTACACAAGCCTACCTCTTTAATAAAAAAAGCGTGATAACAATCCTTCTGTCTCCCCTTGCACGAGAGAGGAAGAGGGGTTTTGCTTTGTAATAAAGGTGAAGTTGTGGGAGTTTAAGTTTACAAATTGCTTCGTTTTTCATCACCTTTTATTTAATAACGATTTAGGTGGCTCATCTAAGTTTAAGCCATTTAAGGTTATAGGCTCTTACAATCCCTCGCTGTATTCCAGACGACATCTTCTTGCCGTCCTTTGTGCTAATGTAATATACCGTGAGAGGCAGTAAACTTTCATCTGCATCATAGATAAGGTAAGGAGGAAGTTATGAGAAGAAGCAAGGCCGTAGTATCCCTAATGGCAGTTATGTCAATGTTAGTCCTATTGTTTGTAAGCGCCGTGAGTGCATCGGAATATCCCGCTCGCCCAATCAAGATGCTCACCATGGTTGGCCCTGGTGCGCTTTAAATGGGCTAAGGACAATAACAAGACGCTGGTTCACATGTTTCAGGGTGTAGATGACAGGGATATAATAGCTCGCATTGCTGCAAAGGAGGGTGTAAAGGTATCTCTAATGCCAAGTCAGGGTGGTCCATCGTTGAGAAAGAACTTATAATATCTAAAGCCTTCTTGCCTCATCCTACCTTAAATTGCCGATAGGAGTAAGGGGGTGTGCTGAAAGGGCTTTATTGCCACACCCTTTTACGAGACCTCTGGACCTTCACAGATAATGCCAAACTAATCACCTCTTGGTGACTGAATGACCTATGGCCCTTTTTAATAAACCCTGTGGCAGTATAAAGGCTTTCAGGCATGCCCTCTTACTCCTTACAAGTTTCTATCGGCA
>CALEDV010000070.1 GCA_937949555.1 uncultured bacterium
TGTCAAATCGAGTCTCAATATACTTAGTTGTCGGTAGCATGTTTGTCACCAATATATCTATAAAACCCTTCTCTGTCATCAAGCCCTGTTTGCCTTCTTCCATTATTAGCACTACCTCCTCTTAAGAGATTTATGCCTTATATTATATCAAATCTTGCATCCTTTGCCCTTACCTCGTCATTCCCAAAATTGCCAATAGAAACCTGTAGGGAGTAAGAGGGCATGCCTCAAGGCCTTTATACTGCGACAAGATTATCTAAAGAGGTTTTCTATGGGCAATTTTGGGCAGGGATGTGAGAGGTGACGGCCCTATATTTGGCCTTATTATTCCCATCTTGTCTTTAATTCAAATATAATACCCCTCAAATGCTTTACATATTTTGCGCCCTTTTTATCATGTTTCCAGCTATTTCTGAGGCAGCGCTGACTACTATAGACATAACCACAAAGAGATTGTCCCTCAATGGTAGGATTGATGTCCTTAGGGACCCTACAAGGATGTTGACCTTCAAAGAGGTATCAAGTCCAGAGAGGGCAAAGGACTTTAAGACCGTAGCAGGTCGTTTCAGTGCAGGCTTTACAAGGGATGTGGTGTGGTTGAGGTTTACACTCCAGAAGGCACACTGGGATGTTCCAGACAAATGGCTCCTTGAGATATACCCACCTCTCTTTGACTATGTTACATTTTATTCCCCTGATGCTCATGATAGGGGTGATAGAGGGTTAATTTACAAAGAAAGGAAGGAAGGGAGGCTCTTACCACTGAGCCATAGGGAAATAAAGGAGCGTAATTTCCTCTTTAACCTCGATCTATCAGACACCAATCCACATACCTACTATCTCCGTTTAGAATCCAATGGCGTTATCTTTGTAGAGGCAAGGCTCTGGGAACCACAACACTTTCATGAGCATTCCGCAAGGGTCTTCTTACTACAGGGTGGGTTTTATGGTATTACCATCTTTCTCTTCCTATTGAACCTCATCTTTTACTTCATCATGAGGGACAGACTTTTTATATATTATTCATTGCTTCTTATATCCTTGGCAGTCATATTATCTTCAATTACTGGTTTTTCTTCGCTCTATCTCCTAAAGGATACCCCGGAGATTATATACCCCCTAATAGGTATTTCCCTTCCTGTTGTATACATAGCAGGCACCTTCCTCTTGGAGGCGCTCATAGTGACCAACTTAGGGTATTCTTAAGGTGGTTCTTAAATGGCGTGAGGGTGTTTTCTGTATGCGCCATATTGATTAACCTTGCAGGCGGATATAAATATGTAGGACTTCCTCTTCAGGTTGTAGGCTTCTTTTTATCTATCACTGCCTTATATATGTCTGGACTGGCGATTTATAGAAAGATACCCTTTGCCAGGCTCTATGGCATTACCTTTATCGTTTACTATATGGGGGGCATAATGGCTACCATTAGGAACATGAACCTCTTTGGCCTCTCTCGCCCCTTTATGGATGATATATTTCAGATTGGTGTGGCATTGCATATGGTACTCATCCAGGTAGTTATCGCCCTACGATTCCATAGAATTGAACTGGATAAGAGAGATGCCCAGAAAAAGATCGAATTAGAGGCAATACGCACACAAAAACTTGAATCACTCTCCCTCTTGGCAGGGGGCATAGCCCACGACTTTAATAACATGCTCACAGTCATTATGAGCACCATCACACTGGCCAAGATGTATGCCAGAGATGACCAAAGGATTGTATCAAAGCTTAAGGAGGCTGAGACAGAGATAATGCATGCACGAGGTCTCACCAACCAGCTACTCACCTTTGCAAAGGGTGGGGCACCTGTAAAGAGCCTATCATCTATTGCAGATGTGGTCTATGATACGACGCAATTCTCCTTGAAGGGCTCCAATTTAGACCTTGAATTTAAAAGAACTGATGACCTTTGGCATGCAGAGATAGACAAGGCCCAGATTAGTCAGGTAATAAGCAATATCATTATAAATGCCAAACAATCCATGCCAGACAATGGCAAGATAACAGTGGCAATGGAGAACACTGTGCTTACCGAAACCTCAGCAGCCCTACCCCTAAAGAAGGGCAAATACATAAAGATTTCTATAACCGATACAGGCAAAGGCATACCTCCTGAGGATATTGAAAGTATCTTTGACCCCTTTTTTACGACTAAAGAGCGTGGTACAGGTATAGGGCTTGCAGTGACTTACTCCATAATCAAAAAGCACAACGGCCATATTGATGTGAGATCTATGCCTGGCAAAGGAAGCTCCTTTATTGTCTATCTCCCTGCCTCTGAAAAGTCTTGTGTAAACACCCCCTTGCCAAATCAAGAGACTGCATTAAAGGGCTCTGGTAGATTACTGATTATGGACGATGATAATGCACTCCTTAAGAATGTCTCAGAGATGCTTGCCAGATTGGGGTATGCTGTAGAAACAGCACTCAAAGGGGAAGATGCCCTTACGCTCTATCAAGCTTCCCTACTCTCTGGCAAAGGCTTTGATTTAGTTATTATGGATGCTACAATTATAGGAGGCATGGGGGCAAGACAATGCATACAGGAGATAAAGAAGATTGACCCTGAGGTAAAGGCAATACTCATGAGTGGATATGCAGAGGATGAGACCTTAGCAGAATACAAAAGATACGGATTCCGTGAGTTTCTCTCAAAACCCTTTACCATAGAGCGACTACACAAAACGATAGAGAAGGTGATGGGACATTGAATACAAAGATACACAATAGGATACTATTCGTTGATGACGAGGCAAGGCTAAGGGAAAACATTGCAGAGATCCTCGTGCTAAATGGCTTTGAGGTGACTGCCCTATGCAATGGCAAAGAGGCCCTAAAGGCATTAGATGAATATACCTTTGATCTGATTATTGCAGACTACCTTATGCCTGAGATGAATGGCTTGGAGCTTTTATCTAAGGTAAGGAGCAGATATGACAAGATCCCTTTTATCATCCTGACGGCCTATGGAACTATTGAATCAGCAGTAGAGGCCATAAAGAAGGGTGCAGACGATTATCTCCAAAAACCCTTCGATATCGAGGAGATGCTATTTGCAATAAACAGGGTACTCGATCACAAACGACTCAATGAAGACAACAAGAAATTGAGAGAGAGCATCCAGGGGCTTTATAGTTTCCATAATATTGTCACGAGGTCTGAGAGCATGATAAAGGCCCTTACAATGGCCAAAAAGGCAGCCCAGAGTCCAAATACGACCATAGCAATCTATGGGGAGAGTGGCACAGGCAAGGAGGTGCTTGCAAGGGCTATACACTATTTAGGCGAAAGGATGCACAACAGGTTTGTTGTGGTCAACTGCACAGCCATACCCCACACACTTTTTGAGAGCGAGCTCTTTGGGCATCTAAAGGGGGCCTTCACAGGCGCTGATACTGAACGTGAAGGCATGTTTGGCTTAGCCAACGGGGGTACCATACTCCTTGATGAGATTGGCGACATGCCCCTTCAGATGCAGCCAAAGGTGCTTAGGGTTATTCAGGAACGGTCTTTCATTAGGCTGGGTGCAAACACCCCTACATATACAGACTGTAGGGTTATTGTTGCCACCCATAGGAATCTGGAAGAACTCGTCAAAGAAGGGGCCTTTAGAGAAGACCTGTATCACAGGATCAATGTATTCCCCATATATCTGCCGCCTCTCAGAGAGAGGATAGAAGATATACCTCTGCTGGTGGAACACTATCTGGACATCCTAAGACGCTCCATTGGGAAACCCCTGCATGGCATATCTCAAAAGGCTATGGACATGCTCCTTAAGTATCACTGGCCTGGCAATATCAGGGAGCTTAAAAATTGCCTTGAGAGGGCAGCTATCTTGGTTGACAACGAACTTATAAGACCCGAACATCTCAGCATAATGGACAAATACACTGGGAAAACAGCAGATTCAAATCCTCGCTCTCTACATATTGATATTGATTTAAATGATAAGGAGACCTCCCTTGATTCCATAGTTGATAATGTGCTTCAGAAGATTCTTAAAAAGTGTGAGGGCAACAGGTCCCTTGCAGCAGATATACTCAAGGTGAACCGCAAGATGTTTTACAGAAGGGGGCAGTAATTACCATCGCCTCTGTGTTTCGCAATCTGATATTTGACACTTAAATATAAGCAGGGTTAAGGTTTCAATAGCCACAATTAAGGATTGTTAATAGGGGTAGGCCATTGAGGCTTTATAACCCTGTCATTGAAAGGGGGCTGACAACTTGAGGACCCAGTCTGCTGATTCTTGTCTTTGTATTTGCCATAGTTGCCCTATGGGCACTAAGGTCTGAGATTCCTGAGCATGGAGGCTTGGGTTTTCCTGAAAATCCTCAGAGTATAGCCTTAGACGGGCTGAAAGCTCAATTTGGCTTGTTGCTGTCATCACAGAAATCAACAAAAAAAATCAAAAAAATAGAGGATACCCTTTCCATCCGCAGAGATACCAGATGGTATCGCCACTGTTGGCGTCCTTAATTGGACTGAATCAGGGATATTAATCTTGTACAGAAATGTTTTTTTTCTCAGGCGCTGTGCCTGAATCGGAATCTGACCCGCACTGAACCATAGGAAAAGACAAAAATAAAAGCAAACAAACCCTGCAGATAACAGAGAGTTCTATTGAACTCATATTGCAAGGTATCTCATAAGCCCTCCTTTAGATTTCTTAAGAATAATGTAGGCCTCTCTTTAAACATGCCTTCCTAAAGCTCTTAGCATAAGAATGAGGGTGAAGAGGGGCTATAGAGCGACCTTACTATATTACAGAAAAGAGGGGAAACACTAATTTTATAAGACCCTACAATTTGCCTTTTGGTAGAGGTGTACCCACAATTTAAATAGGGGAAAGGATGCAGCCTTTGATATCATCAGTTTGTTATTGATCAATCCTCCGTTGGATTTGTTGTATCGCCTAATATCTCTCCGTCTATCATCTTTACCACCCTTTCTGTCTTTTCAGTAAGGGCTATCTCATGGGTCACCATGATCACTGTCTTGCCCTCGCGGTGCAGGGCACCAAATATATCCATTACGATGGCCGTGTTTTTTGAATCCAGATTACCCGTGGGTTCATCGGCGATGATTACCAATGGTTCATTTGCAAGGGCCCTTGCTATGGCTACCCTCTGTTGCTCTCCCCCTGAGATCTGAAAGGGCCTCCTGAGCTCCTTGCCCTTTAGTCCCAGCTTTTCAAGCAGGAGATAGGCCCTCTCCCTGGCCTGTTGCCTTTTCTTTCCAGCCTTTATCATGGGCACCATCACATTCTCCAGCAGATTGAATTCTGTCAAGAGGTAGTGAAACTGGAAGATAAAGCCAAACTTGTGGTTTCTTAACATTGCTATCCTATGGACATCGCTGAAGCTTATGCCTTCTCCTTCTATGTATATCTCGCCCTTGCTTGGTGCATCTAAGAGCCCAAGGATGTAAAGGAGCGAACTCTTGCCTGACCCAGAGGGGCCTATTATGCTTACAAACTCCCCCTGTTTTACAGACAGATTTATGTCCCTTAGTATCATCTCGTCGCCAATGCTTTTGTGAATCCCTTTGACCTCAATGATGCTGCTCAAGCACTACTCCTGAATATATCAATAGGATTGAGCCTGGAGGCCTTGTAGGAGGGATAAAAGGCTGCAAAGACTGAGAATGTCAAGGCAAATATTACACCATACACAAAGTATCGGGGATCCCTGTCTAAGGCAAAACCCTTTGTCCTCACTATCCCCTCTACACTTACATCCACTGAGGCCAGGAATTCCTGGATACCAAAACCTAAGATACATCCAAGGCAGGCCCCTAAGAAACCTATAGTTATGCCCTGTAACACAAATATCTTGATTACCTCTCTGTCTTCATAACCTAAGGCCTTCAAGATGGCGATGTCTCTCTTTTTCTCAAGCACCGTCATCATTATTATATTGAAGATCCCAAAGGCCGAGACCACAAGGATGGCAAAGACTATCATATAGGTTATGTAGTTTTGTATCTTAAAGATCTGCAAGAAATTCCTGAAGGCCCTCTGCCATCCCTCTGTGTAATAGCCAGTCTCAAGGTTTATCCGTTGGGCAATCTGCTCTGCCCTATAGACATCCCTGATCTTGAAGATTATCTCGTTGACCTCATTGGTTCTATTGAGTATTGTCTGGAGGGTCTTGAGGTTCATATATATCCTTGTCTGATCGAGCATGGTTATACCAGAATCAAAGAAGTCTACCACCTTAAATAGGTGGGTAACACTATTAGGGGTGGTTATCAAGACCTTTTTGCCTGTCTCATCAATGCCCAGGTCCCTCGCCAGGAGCTTACCGATTATCACGCTGTCTCTGTCAGTGATCAACAGGTCTAACCTCCTGTTAGAGACAAACTTGTCAATGACCGATGCCTTTCGCTCTAATACCGGGTCTATACCCACAAGGGATGCAGACTTATCAACGGTCCCATACCTCACTATCCCCTGACCTGTAAGATGAGGTGCAATGCCAATTAAGTCTTTATCCTTTTCGTATCTCTGTATTAGGAACTTATAATCGATTATCTTATCCTTTAGGTCCCTCGGTTTTGCGCCATGTACATGGAAATACACATCTTCGCCATAGACCTTTTTTATGATCTTGCCTTTGTCTTGTTGGTCCTTTACCTTCAGGGTCACATGGGCATTTAGGTCTAAGGCCTGTTCAATAAAGTATTTCTGAAAGCCATTCATAAGTGAGGCCATGGCAATAAAGGCCCCCACCCCAATTGATACGCCTACTATGGCTACGAGGGTCTGTCTTTTCCTCTCAAAGAGCAGCTTTAGGGTCACAAAAAGGATATGTCTCATCGGATCAGTATCTCTTGTCCCTCCCTAAGGCCCTCTGTTACATGTAGATAACCGTTGGATCTCTCCGGAGATACCCTTACCTTTAATTTATCTGTTCTTCCCCCCTCAAAGACCTCTACATAGCCATCTCTATAGGCCGATTCAGGTATAAATATACCCTCAGACTCCACTGTTATTATGTTTGCCTCCACTGTGAGTCCAAAAAACACAGGCTTCCCATAGTTTACATCTGCCTTCACCTTAAGGGTCCTTGTAGTCCTGTCTGACTGTCCATCGATGGCCTTGATGACCCCCTCAAAGACCTCACCTGGATAGGCATCGAGGCTTATGTAGACCTTCATCCCCTCCTTGATTTTAGGGATGTATTCCTCATCTACAAACAATAGGGTCTCTATGTTTCTCTCATTACCAATCGAAAACAGGGCATTGCCCTGTTGCATATGGTTGACATAATCGCCTACATTTACAAATCTCCTTAAGACCCTACCGTTAATGGGTGAACGGATATAATACTTGTCTAACTCGGCCTTAAGGGCCTGTCTCTTTGCCTTCAAACCCTCTAACTGATAGTTTAGGCTTGTCATGTTGTCTTGAAATTGGTTTATCTGTCTCTCATAGTCCCTCTTTGCAAGCTCATGTTCCCGCCTTATCTCATCAAATCTCGCCTCTGAGACCAATCCCTCCTGATACAAGGCCTTTAGTCTATTTAGTGTCTTCTCAATGTCACTTAGACTTACCCTCTTCATCTCTATGTATTGAAGCAGACCCCTTTGAAAGTCCGAATCGGGCCTCAATCTCTCACTTAGTGCCCCTATCTGTGCCTCCATATCCTTCAGGTTTTCGCTAACTGGGGCATGGTAAAGGATCAAGAGCACTTGGCCTGTTTTGATCTCGTCACCCTCTGTGACCATAATCGTCTGCACAGTGCCTGACACCTCTGCCTTAAGAACCACACTATCAGAGGAATCAATGTACCCAGAGGCATACACAGAGGTCGTCATCTTTTTCTTCTGCACCTTGTATGTATCTGTCCTTTGTGGTTTAGAGAGAAAAAACAGAGAGGCTAAAAGGATTATGACCAGGGTCAGATATATAAGGAGTCTTTTGTTTTTAAAAATCATATCAAGGCTCTTAGAACGATGTATCGCCACTACAGCCTGACAGCATCCTTAAAACCACAGGATTAACAAGACTTGATAGGTTGATTGATTCATTATCTTGCCTGATAGTAACTATCTCACAGACATACATGGGCTTATCGTCATAAATATCCATCAACTATTGCCTCCTTGAGGGTTGCTTATGCCTAAGGGGAGTTGCTTCTTCATGATGCTATTTTAACATGACTGCGTTGCCTATAGGGGAAAGAAAATGGGGTCAGGTCTTGAAATATAAGGTAAAATACTGATTTAGTTGTCAATCTAAAGGACAAGGCCATTAAGGATAGAATATATAGGGGCAATAGACCATTTAACACCTCAAGGTATGGGGCAGCTATCTTAGCACAGCGGGTATTAATGGTATGCCTTAGTGTTTAACAGTTGAATGGATACTTAGCCAATTT
>CALEDV010000071.1 GCA_937949555.1 uncultured bacterium
TTCGTGAAAAAGAGATTACAACACCAAAAGATTTTGGGGATTTTTCCAGACTTCAGATTTTTGATGTGATACTCGAAGAATAGAGTAAATAGAACCCTTATTCTTAATGGGCATTTTAACAGAGATACTCAAGGAAAAAAAAGAGACCGATGGATAGAGAAGTAACAGATATCAAGATTGGAGATCTACTCCCATCGCATACACCTGACAGGTCAAAACTAATAATCCAAGACCTGACCCCCTTGTTTCCAATCCTTCTGTCTATCCAAAGGAGGTCAAGCCCCAGATGAAAAAGATAGAATCAGGCAATTTTGAACCAAAGGACATAGATATATTTCAGTCCCTTCAATGGGCATATGCAAAGAGGATGGTCAATAGGTCCCTAAAAGACTCTTTTATAGTTAGAGAGGTCAAGGACCATAGGTTGCCTGAGCCCACATGCAAAGACATGGGCAAGCGAAGAGACAATGATTATAAACATGTGCCTATTAAAGCGGATAGATGAGTTGAGAGTATAATTGTCTTAATGATTGAGCAGATTGTGAAACATCTACCAAAGGCCCCCCTCTTAGAGAGGCATCTTGAAATCTCCAGAGATCACGAAAAGGTCTGCCAATTTGTTAAGATACCTCAGAAAGGCTGTGAAGAACTTGGAGAGATGACTAACTTAGATGAATGACAACGGTCAAAGACGGCTTGTATTGAGCCTAATAGTCTTAGCGGTAACATTTGCCGTTGAGGTTTTAGGCGGCATAATCAGCCATAGTCTTGCCCTTTTAAGCGATGCAGGGCATGTGCTTACAGACGCCCTTGCGCTCCTATTAAGTCTTGCAGCCGCAATGGTTATGAAAAAATTGCCTGACCACAGGGCTACATACGGTTATCAAAGGATAGGAATTCTTGCTGCGCTTATAAACGGCGTGAGCCTTGTTGTGATAGCGATGTTTATCTTTGTTGAAGGATTTACCAGACTTAAGTCTCCACCCGAAATAGATTCAAATTTAATGCTTGTCATTGCCACTGTTGGACTTATAGGCAATCTTATCATGGTATGGATACTCGGCCATAGGCATGAGGATTTAAACCTCAGAAGCGCTTGGCTTCATGTCATAGGCGACACAATATCCTCGGTAGCCGTTATAACGGCAGGACTTATTATAAAGTTTACAGGCTGGCTTATAGTTGACCCTATAGTCAGCGGATTGGTGGGGTTAATAATAGTTATTGGTGGTGTAAGGGTCGTAAAGGACTCCCTCTGGATATTCCTTGAACTGAGTCCTGCAGGGTTAAGGATAGATGAAATCAGGGATTCGCTTGCAAAGATATCAGGGGTCTTAAATATTCATGATGTCCACATATGGTCAATCGGTCATGGGATTGCCGCCTTTTCAGCCCATGTGCAGGTTTTAGACCAAAAAATAAGCGAGGCTGACGCCATAAGAAAAGAGATGGAACATGAACTCAGGCATCTTGGAATACTGCACACCGTTATCCAGATGGAAACTGTTCAATGCGATAAAAATGGACTCTATTGCTCACCCCAGGACCTTGGGTCTACATAACAGGAGACCATCAAAGCTGATAGAAGGATCTGAATCAGGGTTATCAGTATCAATAACAAGGGTTAGGGGAAGCTTTCGATACAAAATAGCCTTTCAAATTATTGGGCTATGAAACTTCGCAATCAACTTGATTAAAGCCATGAAAGTCTGCATTAGAAAAGTCAGAAGTCAAAAATAAACTCATCCTCTGATTCAACGCTGCGGTGCATTACCGTGATACATTAGTAGGTGCTGGGAGTCCAAAAATATGCCTTGCAAGCCCTCAGGATTTTCTTTAAAACCTTTTATGCAGCCCTATTATTCAAAGGACATGAAGGCTATTAGATGAGAAATATGGATAGCATCTTAATTTTGGCAGCAACCACAGGGAGGCTGCTCATTGGAACAGTATTGTACTTGCTTTTTCTACTGCTCTATCAGTATTGCAGACTGCTCTATTATTGCCTTTATGGCCTTTTTTCTGGCGCTCATCAAGAGCCTCTGCACAGTGCCTCGTGATATGCCCATCCTTTGACCTGCCTCCGCTTGAGTGAGGTCATCCATATCGCAGAGCTTCATTGCCTCAAGCTCGTCATGATTAAGCCTGATAATGGGCAGGTCTGTCATGGGAATCCCCATGGGCTTGAAGACCTGCCCCTTTAACCTATAAAAACTACAACTACATATCCTCTGTTTTTTACACCTTGGCATTAGTGAGAAGGCCGAAAGACATTGCCGGAAATCACATTTTGCATAGTCTTATAGGCAACTATTATCCATATGACCACAAATACAGTCAAGGCAAAGAGATACAGAATATGACAAACTGTGCATCCTGTAACCTGAGATACTACCCCCGTGGCGATGGTCAGTGCGCCAAGGGGAAGCGCAGCAGTCCCCATCACAGAGGCATACCAGGCTGGAGAGAAGTTCTTTATTATAGAATTGATATTTTGCTCCATGGCTTGTATTACATTACCTTTTTTGAGATCCTTGGCCTGAACAACAGTCGTGTCCATGGCCGCCAAGGTGCATGTGTCCATGGGAATCGCACACCTCTGACATTGACATCTCCTTTAACTTGCCCTGCATGAAGAGGTTAAGGTTATCCTCTATGGTCTTTGCCTGAGCCTTAAAAACCTTTACTCCCTGTTGATATAGTCCTCTGATTGCCCCCCCTCCGATACCACCTACCACAACAGCATCAACCCTGTTTTGACCTAAGGCCTTCATAGGGTTGCACTGACCCTGTTGGTGATGCAAGTCTTGATTGATAAGGGGCTGAACATCTCTCGTCTCTGTGTCTACTACGATGAACTGTGGCGCTGAGCCAAAATGGTTATACACCTTGCTTGATAGACCATCATTCTTTACTACTGCAAAACATACCTTCTTCATAAAGGCCTCCTTTAAAGTAATGTGCATATGCACATTATAAAAACTATGCAGTAATATTTGTCAAGCACAATGGAGCCTTATAGAATATCTAAGGGCATTTGCCTTTTTTAGTATAAATGCCCTATTAATGCCAGACAAACATCCTAATCAAAAAAAATCCCTATTAATGTAATTTTGTATTAAAATAGACAACTTGTTTGCGACACAAAAAATATGCTAAGCAATCAATAAGGAGGCTCTGATCTTATGGGAACTAACAATGTGGTCTTCCTTGAGGTTATTGAATGGTTTGACAGCACCGGACAAGAGATGGTGCACAGGATCCCTGAGGAGGGTTCAGGGGAGATTAAGTTAGGCGCTCAATTGATTGTCAGAGAAAGTCAGTCAGGGGTCTTTTTTTATCATGGCAAGGCTTATGATGCCTTCCCTGCTGGGCGGCACACCCTTAAGACCGCTAACATACCCTTGCTTAATAAGGTGTTGAGCGTCCCATGGGGGCTAACAAGCCCTCTAAGGGCAGAGGTCTATTTTGTCAATATGAAGGTCTTTCCTAATCTCAAGTGGGGTACTCGGGATCCTGTGGCATTTAAGGACTCAGAATTGGGATTAATAAGGCTAAGGGCCTTTGGAATATTTAATGTTAGGGTCCTTCAGCCAGTGCTGTTTATCAACAGCCTCATTGGCACACAGGGCGTCTATACCACTGAGTCAATAGCCGATTTCCTTAGCAAGGTTATAGTGTCGAGATTTAATGATTACTTGGGTGAGAAGTTAGACACGATCTTTAATCTGCCTGGGCAGTATGAATCTATTGCATTGGGGCTTATGGAGAGATTACGGGAGGATTTTAAGCATTATGGAATTGCCCTTCAAAGGCTCTATATAAGCTCAATTACGCCTCCTGAGGAGGTTCAAAAGGCCATCGATGACAAGAGCAGGCTTGCAGTCTTTGATGATATTAACAAACTGCTCAAACTTAAAACAGCCATGGCTATTGAAAAGGTATCTGAAAGCCAGTCAGAGACCGGAAATGCCTTTGGTATGGGCATGGGTTTTATGATGCCAGGGCTTTTTGCGGAAATGTTCAGAAATAAAGAAGATTCACCAAGGTCAGATTTAAGATGTGAAGAGTGCGGCAATCCTGTGCCCTCAGATGCAAGGTTCTGCCCCTCTTGCGGACATCAGATCATAATATTCAAGAAATGCCTATCCTGCGGTAAAAATCTACCACCAGCAGCGAGGTTTTGCCCCCGTTGTGGCCATCCTGCAGATTCAGCTCCCTCAAAGAGGATATGTAGTAAGTGCAATGCTGAAAACCTCCCTGAATCTATATTCTGCAATCAGTGTGGTGAGAGGTTATAGGGCAAATTGTCCAAAGGTCATATCAGTTACAATTGCCCTCAGTGTGGAGGGCCTGCAGAACTTGATGAAACTCATAGGGTATTTAGGTGCTCCTATTGCAAGACCTCTCTCTTTCTAATACCAAGCGATTACTTAAGATATTACATTGTTCCCAAAAACAAGATTGAGGGAGATATAATATATGTCCCCTATTGGAGGCTCAAAGGAACTGCCTATAGCTGCGTGAGATCAACAGTATCAAAGCAGTTGATTGAAAGGAGTTATAGGGCAATCGATGATGCCTATCTCCCACTCACCCTTGGCTACAGGACACAAACCTTGGACATGAGATTCATATCTCCTGAACAGGAAAACCTGTTAGTAAAGGAAAAGCATCTAAATAGACAGTATATTTATAATGTTGATGAGGGTGATGTATTTTTGCCCAACATGGACCCTATATATCACAGGGCCTTTATAGGTGATTGTATCAACATAATCTATTCGCCCTATTTATTAAGAGATAATCACCTATATGACTCAGTCCTTAACAGAAAGGTAGAGGGGTTTAATGAGGACAGCCTTGCGTCTCTTACAGCAATGCAAAGATGTAAAGGATGGCAGGTCAAGTTTTTACCAACCCTTTGCCCTAATTGTGGATGGGACCTAAGAGGCGATGGAGACACCTTGGTCTTCCCCTGCACTAACTGCGACTCCCTATGGGATATATCAGGGGGGCTACCTCGTAGGGTGTCCTATTATTTTATGCCCTCAGACCGGAGCGATGCCCTTTATCTGCCCTTTTGGAGGCTTGATGTGGTCTTCAGCAACATCACTATTGAATCCTACTCAGACCTTTTTCGTATTGCCAATCTCCCCAAGGTGCATAAGAAGGCATGGGATGAGATGAAACCCTATTTCTGGTGTCCTGCCTTTAAGGTGACACCAGAGGTCTTTTTGCGCCTGTGTAAACACCTTACCCTTACTGAAGGGGGCTTTGACCTAAAGGAACACCTTGACTTAGGGGCCGTGCACAGTATAAATCTCTCCTATGAGAATGCTATTGAGGCCGTCAAGATAACCCTTGCTAATATATCCAGTGACAGGAAGAACTTTTATCCCCGTTTGCAGGAGATAGGGGTTTCTATCAGGGATAGTGCTATAGTATATATACCATTTATTGCCTCTGGCAGTGAGTTTGTCAATGATAGATTGAGGATCAGTATCCATAAAAATACGCTTAAGACAGGAAAGAGGTTGTAGTCAGTGGATTGGGCATCCTTTCTTGGATTGTTTATAGGCCTTGCCGCAATAGGGATCGGAAACATTATTGAGGGTGGCAACACTGGCCATTTGATACAGCTTGCCGCAGCCCTTATAGTGCTTGGGGGTACCTTTGGGGCAACCCTTTTGAGTTTTTCTATGGCAGACCTCTTAGGCGCCTTAAAGGCCTTGAAAAGGGTCTTTTTTGCCTCTACCTACGATGTCAATTATGTAATTGAAGACATACTAAGGATACTGGCCAAGGCAAGGAAGATAGGGATTATAGCCCTTGAGGGTGAGGTAAAAAATATAGAACACCCCTTTTTGAGAAAGGGATTGAATCTCATCATTGATGGGGTGCAACCTGCTATGGTGAAGGAGATCCTGTATAGAGAGATAGACACCTATGAGGATTCTCAGAGAAAGGTGGCTAAGGTCTATGAAACTGCTGGTGGTTATGCCCCAACTATAGGCATCCTTGGTGCTGTGCTGGGTCTTATTCAGGTGATGCAGAATGTGACTGACCCCTCTAAGATAGGAAGCGGAATAGCCGTTGCCTTTGTTGCAACAATCTATGGGGTTGGTTCAGCAAACCTGCTTTTCTTGCCAATAGCAAAGAAGATAAACAACAGGACCAACGAGGAACTGGTAATTATGGAGTTGATAATAGAGGGGATTATGGGCATCGAGAGCGGCCTTAATCCCTATTTCCTCAAACAGAGACTACTTGCCTTTGTCTCGAAGGAGAAAAAGTCATGACAAGAAGGAGAAAGCCCAAGCAAGAGCATGAAAACCATGAACGATGGCTAATATCTTACGCCGATTTTATTACCCTACTGTTTACCTTTTTTGCTGCCCTTTATGCCCTTTCCTATATGGATAAGGTAAAGGTCGAGAAATTCAGCGGTTCCCTTAGACAGGCCTTCTCTGTAATTGAGCAACCTATAGTCCTATTCGAGGAGAGAACAGCCATGGTCATTGAGGACATAAGACAGACTATTCATGATGCCCCGGGCGTATCTTTCAAAAGGGACTCAAGGGGCACTGTTATTACCCTCTCTGATGCCGTTGCCTTTGCCTCTGGTTCGGCAGATCTGAAGGAAGAGATCAAACCACTGCTTGATAAGGTTGCTCTGGTCTTAAAGAGGCATATGACAAGGGTGAATATAGAAGGCCATACTGACAATGTCCCTGTAGGAGGGCCTATGTATCCTTCAAACTGGGAGTTGTCTTTAGGAAGGGCAGCAAGTGTCCTGAGATATTTACTTGACCAAGGGCTGCCCCCACAAAACTTCTCTATAGCGGGATATGGCGAGTATAGGCCTATTGCCGATAATGACACCCCTGAAGGTAGGGCAAAAAATCGAAGGGTCGAGATCATAATACTGCCTTGAATATTTGTGTTATAATTATTACCTTCTAAGACAATGAAACAAGAACAAGACAGATATCTTCATATGAGGGAGTTCTCAAGGGTTGATGCCAAGATACCTCTCGATGTAAGGCTTGTGTCTGATGAAGAGTTGCCTATTGTCAAATCGAAGGTTGCAGCAGATACCACTATTAGTTACTTATCTCCTCCCCCTGATCATGAGGACAGGCTACTCTCTGAGTGGCTAAAGATGTTAAATGACAAGCTTGATTCTATATTGATGTTGTTGACCTTTCACAGAGAGGGCTTTTCTACCTTGCCCTATAGGTCTGTTAATATAAGTGGAGGCGGGATGAGTTTTATGTGGAATCAAGGGTTTCCAAAGGGCAGTATAATCGAGTTGAAGATGCTCCTGCCGATGTTTCCACCTGTTGCAATGTATGTGTATGGAGAGCTTGTATCCTCCGAACAAAAGGGGGCAGAGTTTGCCCTTGCAGTGAAATTTGTTAATATTGAAGAGGACATAAGGGACGAAATTGTTAGATTTGTTTTCAAGAAACAGAGAGAGGCTTTAAGGGAGAAGAGGAAGTAATATGTTTGTAATAATTGGTTGCGTGGTGGTTATTGCCTGTGTCTTAGGCGGTTATGTAATGGGACACGGCAACTTGAGCGTGCTATTTCAACCAGCAGAATACATAATAATCGTCGGTTCTGCCATAGGTGGCTTGATCATAGCATCACCTCCAAAGATACTCGGTCTTATCATTAAGGGCATGATAGGCATGTTAAGCGCCAAGTCTTACATGAAGCCCGATTATCTTGAGGCACTGATGCTCCTGAGCGATATCTTCACAAAGATAAGAAAAGAGGGACTTGTATCCATAGAGGCTGATGTGGACAACCCTGAGGCAAGCCCTATCTTCTCAAAGTATCCTAAATTCTTAAAGAACCATCATGCCGTTGCCCTTGTAACGGACACCTTAAGGACGGTTATGACAACGAGCATTTCTCCACACGAACTTGAAGCCCTTTTAGATAATGAGCTTGAGGCACACCATGAGGAGGCAATGATATCCTCCAGAAGCGTTAATAATATGGCTGACAGCCTTCCAGGTCTTGGTATTGTTGCCTGTGTTATGGGCGTTGTTATAACTATGGGTTATATCAGCGAACCTCCTGAGATCTTAGGCGCACACATTGGAGCAGCCCTTGTGGGTACCTTTACAGGTGTGTTGCTTTGTTATGGATTTTTTGGTCCTATGGCAAAAAACCTCGAGGTTATAGCCAATGAAAATAAGGAATACATGAATGTGTTTAAAGTAGGCCTTGTTGCCTTTGTGGGAGGCGCGGCACCTCAGATTGCTGTAGAGTTTGCAAGGAGGGTTGTGCCTGCGGTGGTAAAACCCTCATTCATTGAGGTTGAAGAGGCGATCAGAAAGAAATAGGAGGTTTGATATGTATTATCTTATCTTTGTTATTGCTATAATGCTTTTCGTTGGTTGTTCATCTCCTGCTGTGAGATACACATCAGAGGAAATCAGGGCATTCCCCCCCGATATTCAACATAGGATCATCAAGGGCGAGATAACTACGGGTATGACACCACAGCAGGTTCGTTATGCCTGGTATGCGCCAAAGAATGTGCAGACCACAAAGACGGCAGACAATAAGATTGTAGAGGAATGGACCTATTCAAATATGGGGGCCTGTCCAATTTCCCTATACTTTTCAGAGGGCAAGTTATCATCAATATTACTGTCCGACTCTGCTAAATCCTCAGAGATACGATATACTCAGGAAGAGATAAGGCACTATCCTGAGGACATCAAACAACTCATCATAAAGGGACAATTATCCACAGGCATGACCCCGCAACAGGTTAGAAACTCCTGGGGGAGTCCTGAAGGAGTGAGTTCTTATAAGGATCAAGCTGGAAAACTCAAAGAAGAATGGCTTTACTCATCCACTGCCCTATGTAGAGTTACCCTTGTATTTGCTGAGGGTAAACTCTCAGGCATAGTGAGATCTGAAGGCTGGGGCAAATGAAGAGCTCGGATATAAGAGAGGCATTCCTTGATTATTTTCATTCCAAGTCCCATGAAAGGGTAAAAAGCTCCTCACTGATTCCTCACAACGACCCTTCATTACTCTTTACAAACGCAGGGATGGTGCAGTTTAAAGCAGTCTTTCTTGGTCAACAAAAGATACCTTACACAAGGGCGACCACCTGCCAGAAGTGTATGAGGGCAGGGGGAAAGCACAGTGACCTTGAAAATGTTGGTCACACCGCAAGGCATCATACCTTCTTTGAGATGCTCGGCAATTTCTCCTTTGGCGATTACTTTAAACAAGAGGCAATACTTTATGCCTGGGAACTGCTTGTAGATCGGTTTAAACTGCCTGCTGAACGCCTTTGGGTCTCTGTATTTGAAGAGGACGATGAGGCCGAGAGGCTCTGGACACAACTTACAGGCATACCATCTTCAAGGGTGGTCAGGCTTGGTGCAAAGGACAACTTCTGGCAGATGGGTGACACCGGCCCCTGTGGTCCCTGTTCTGAGATAATCATAGATCAGGGAGAATCAGTAGGTTGCAATGCTAAGGACTGCAAGGTGGGATGTGACTGCGACAGGTTTCTTGAACTCTGGAACCTTGTGTTTATGCAATACAATCGTGATGCCTCTGGTGCCTTGACTCCCCTGCCAAGGCCAAGCATAGATACAGGAATGGGACTTGAAAGGATAACCGCAGTGCTGCAGGGAAGATTAAACAACTTTGATACCGATCTGTTTAGCCCTATTATGTCTGCCCTGGAGACACTTTCTGGCAAGAGATATGGAGAGAGCAATGAGACAAAGATCTCTTTTAGGGTAATTGCCGATCACCTGAGGTCTTCGGTGTTTCTGCTCTCAGAGGGTCTAACGCCCTCAAATGAGGGAAGGGGTTATGTGCTCAGAAGGATTATAAGACGCGCCTCAAGGCATGCAAAGCTATTGGACTTAGAGGGTGCTGTGCTATATAAACTGACCAACTCTGTAGTTGAGGCTATGGGCAAGGCATACCCTGAGATAATCTCTGAGAAAGATAGAACCTCCAAGCTGCTGAAGTTTGAAGAGGAACGTTTCACTAGGACCCTTGAGCAGGGCGTAAGAATGCTTGATGAACTGATTGGCAAATTAAAGGCAGATGGGCAGTCTGTTATCCCTGGAGAAGAGGTCTTTAAGCTTTATGACACCTATGGTTTTCCTATTGACCTTGCAAGGGATATAGCAGTGGATAAGAGGATGCTTATCGATGAAGAGGGCTTTAATGAGGCAATGCAGACGCAGCGCGAGAGGGCAAGGGCCTCTTGGGTTGGGGAAGAAGAGGCAGTGCCTGTCTTCTATAAAGAACTGGCAGCAGAAATAGGCGAGACTATATTTAGCGGATATGATACCCTTGAGGATAAGGGTGTGATAAGGGCAATCGCAAAATCAGGAAGGATTGTAAAGGAGGCTAACGCTGGGGAGGAAGTTGAGATATTCCTTGACAAAACCCCTATATACGGAGAGTCTGGAGGACAGACAGGAGACAAAGGCTCTATAGTACTGCTAAATGATAAAGGAAACACAAAGGGATCTGAGGCAGAGATTATCGGCGCAATCAAGGAGGCAGGCTTGATTGTCCATAGGGCAAGGATAATAAAAGGACAATTTAGGGTGTTTGATCAGGTTTTATGTATTGTTGATCGGACAGGACGGTTGTCAACGGCACGTAATCATACTGCCACTCATCTGCTTCATGCGGCATTGAGACATACCTTAGGGGAGCATGTAAAACAGGCAGGTTCTTTGGTGAATCCAGAAAAGTTGAGATTTGATTTTTCCCATTTCTATTCTCTTGAAGACTCAGAGCTACAGTCTATTGAAGATATAGTAAACGACAAGATCTTTGATAATATTTCTGTCCGTACCGAGGAGAAAGAGCTATCGGTAGCCCTAAAAGAAGGTGTAACAGCCCTCTTTGATGAGAAATATGGCGATAGAGTAAGGGTGGTAAGTGTTGAGGGATTCAGCTCCGAGCTTTGCGGCGGTACACATTGCAAATCCACTGGCGATATAGGACTTTTTACCATAGTTTCTGAAGGCAGCGTAGCTTCTGGGATACGGAGGATTGAGGCGCTAACAGGCAGGAATGCCTTTGAGTATCTGAGGGCAAAGAGACAGGATTTAAGGAGACTCAATGAGGTTCTTAAGACCGACAAACCAATTGAGAGGGTAGAGAAGTTATTAATAGAGCTGAAAGAAAAAGAAAGGATGATTGAACAGATAAATGCCCGTTCTGCTGCAGACCTATCGGTAGATGCATTAAAGAATGCCCTATCGGTAGATGGGTTTAAGGCAGTTATCTATTGTGTAGAGGGCATTGAGCAAAAGGATATGCGTGTGCTCGCTGATGTCCTAAAGGAGAAGATCGGTTCAGGTGTTGTATTGCTTGCCTCAGTTATAGAGGGCCGTGCATACCTTTTATGCATGGTCACTAAGGACCTGGTAGGAAGGGCAAATGCTGGGTCAATACTCAACAGGGTTACTACACTGGCAGGTGGAAAGGGTGGGGGCAAGGCAGAGATGGCCCAAGGGGGTGCCAAGGATGTGGCAAAGATAAAGGAACTATTTGGCAACCCCACTGAGGCTGTAAAGACACTATTTGTCTGATCATGCCCTTTCTGTCAGGAGGATCGTCCTTTTAGTTTCAGTGTCTCTTCCATCATGAGGATGTACTTGAGGTATGAGAAGGCAAAGTGTAACAACTCTATCTCGTCTCTTTGTATCCTTTCTAATAGGCTATCTGGCACCTCAAACTTGTCGAGAAAGCCACTTTTGAAGACAAAATCCCTGAATCTGTCAATATCATAGGACACCATATAGAAGGCCTTCTGTTTCTTCTCGTCCAATTCATTGCCAGGGAGGTTTCTTCTAAACAATATCTCTTTCCATGGTCTGTTAATATCATCATACAGGGCAGCCTCCTGATCCTCCCTCCAACTCCTAATGGTCCAATCCCTATCCTCTTGAAAACCCTTACAGTGGTCTTCTCTTACAAAGAAATAAAATTCCTCGGTGTATGGTATCTTAAGCTGCTCGTTCATCTTCTTTAAGGATGCCTGTCCCACTGGGTAATAACGGCAGTTTGCAGGCCTGTCTGAGTACACTGTGCAGCCCTCCTCACTGACAAAGGGGCATTTTCTCTCTTTGTCATCGGCCATTTTCAAGAACACAAAGGGATGAGAGGTCTTTTCGTCAATGTCTATATAGGTGTAGTTAAGAAGAAACAGCCCCGAAAGCATTCCTAATCTGTTTTTTAATCTAACAATGTCATAGGGTGTCAGGAGGATGTCAATGTTAGAACAACACTTAGTAAAACAGGATAAGCCCTTATGGCAATCAAACTTAAAGCTGCTATCCAATGATAGGCTTACCATGTCAACATCCTTCATGTTGGGTATCATTATGGTCTCCCTAAAGCTGTATTTTTTAAAGAGGCTATTATAGCAGTTAGGTCCTGCTGTTGCAATCACAGGCAGAGGGTTTAAGGCATATGGTTACATATCTTTTATGACCATCGGGGGTTAAGCTATTTTATCTGGCATAGGATATGGTAAACTATCCACACTATTTGTTAATGCCGGTGCAATAAGATCTACAGTTCAGAAATGTTTAGCATTCAAGGATCGTAAAGGCAATAGAGTTATACATCAGCCCAAGTTCATTATCGTTAGCAATTGAATTCATACCAGGCAATGCGGTCTCTTCAATAAAAAACTTTTGGGTCTGGGGTTCTTTTTTTAGCTTACTTGTGTACCTTTAAGCAAGATATAGTAGGAGGTTGACTGTCGATGAAGGATAGGAACATGACAAACTGGCACAGTCTTGAAGTAGAAAAGGTATTGGATAATCTCAAAAGCAACATCAAGCAAGGGCTTGAGATCTCGGAGGCCCAGAGACGTCTTGAGGAATATGGGCCAAACCAGTTAACCCCAAAGAGACAGAGGGGGCCACTGATGCGTTTTATACTCCAATTTCATCAACCCTTGATCTACATACTCATAGCTGCAGGTGTAATAACTGCCCTTCTGCAGGAATGGGTTGATGCGGGTGTAATATTCGGGGTTGTAATTGTAAATGCCTTTATCGGATTCATACAGGAGATAAAGGCAGTAAAGGCAATAGATGCCCTTGCAAAGACCATGACCACTGAGGCCACAGTGATCCGTTCGGGGCAGAAGACCCGCGTCTCTTCGGTTGATGTGGTGCCTGGCGATATAGTATTGCTTCAATCTGGAGACAAGGTCCCCGCTGACATGCGCCTTGTATCCGTAAAGGACCTCAGGGTTGATGAGTCTGCCTTGACAGGTGAATCAGTGCCTGTGGACAAGAAGACGGACACATTAAGTGAGGACACTACTGTAGCTGATCGTCATAACATTGTATATGCATCTGGTTTGGTTACCTATGGACAAGCAACTGGTGTAGTCTTTGCTACCGGAGACAGGACAGAGGTTGGAAAGATCTCTCAACTACTGTCAACCACTGAGTCCCTTGAGACCCCTCTTACAAGAAACATAGCCAGATTCAGTCATGTATTGCTCTATGCAATCCTTGGCCTTGCAGCACTCACCTTTGCTGTGGGGCTACTGAGGGGACAGTCGGCCTTTGATATGTTTATGGCTGCCGTGGCCCTCGCTGTAGGGGCGATACCTGAGGGGTTGCCGGCAGCACTTACGATAACCCTTGCAATCGGCGTGGCCAGGATGGCAAGAAGAAGGGCAATAATCAGAAAACTCCCTGCTGTTGAGACCCTCGGCAGCACCACAGTGATATGTTCAGACAAGACAGGCACCCTTACAGAAAACCAGATGACGGTGCAAAAGATATATGCAGGTGGTCAGGGGTATGATGTTACTGGTTCTGGCTACGAACCTGAAGGCAATGTCTTAAAGGATAATGAAGCCATAGATATTGATAACCTCAAGGCCCTTAGGGAGTGCCTGAAGGCAGGTTTTTTATGCAACGACAGTCAATTGCTTCAAAGGGAAGGTCGATGGACTATTCAGGGCGACCCCACAGAGGGGGCCCTCCTTGTAGTCGCCCATAAGGTAGGTATAGATACAGATACATTAAATAAAGAAATGCCAAGATTGGACTCTATCCCCTTTGAATCAGAAAGGCAGTATATGGCCACAATGCATGGCATTGGTGGTCAAGGCAAGGCAGTTATATACGCCAAGGGATCGGTAGAGTCAATCCTTGAGAGATGTAATAAATATATGGATTCAGAGGGCAGGGTTGTTGAGATTGACCACCATGCCATAAACAAGGTGGTGTGGGATATGGGTGAAAGGGGACTGAGGGTCCTTGCCTTTGCAATGAAGGAGGTTGAATCCAATGGCATTAACTTCAGTCATGACAGCCTGGGACAAGACATGGTGTTTTTAGGTCTGCAGGGGATGATAGACCCCCCAAGGACAGAGGCCATTGATGCCGTTGAAAAATGCCATAGAGCTGGGATCAAGGTAAAGATGATCACAGGTGACCATGCGATTACTGCATCTTCAATTGCTGGACAGATTGGCTTAAGTAATCCAACGAAGGTGCTAACAGGTAGAGATCTGGCAGACATATCCGATGATGCACTGGTGGAGGTCGTTGAGGGCACATCGGTTTATGCAAGGGTGAGCCCAGAGCAGAAGCTGCGCCTTGTAAATGCCTTACAAGTTAAAGGCCATGTCGTGGCTATGACTGGTGATGGTGTCAATGATGCCCCTGCCCTAAAGAGGGCAGACATTGGGGTTGCCATGGGTATTACTGGTACTGATGTGGCAAAGGAGGCCGCTGATATGGTGCTTACTGATGACAACTTTGCCTCCATAGAGGCCGCTGTGGAGGAAGGTAGGGGTGTGTATGATAACCTTACAAAGTTTATTGTCTGGACACTACCTACAAACTTAGGAGAGGGTCTGGTAATACTTGCAGCTATCTTTATTGGAGCGGTGCTCCCCATACTGCCTGTGCAGATCCTGTGGATAAACATGACTACGGCAGTGCTGCTCGGTCTGATGCTGGCCTTTGAGCCCAAAGAGCCAGACATCATGACAAGGCCACCAAGGGACCCAAAGACCCCCATTTTGACAGGGGTGCTTGTATGGAGGCTATTTATCGTAGGGTTTTTGCTGCTGGCAGGGTCCTTTGGACTTTTCAATCTCGAATTGGCAAGAGGAGCATCAAATGAGGAGGCACGAACAGTAGCAGTAAATGTGTTTGTGATGGTTGAGCTGTTTTATCTGTTTAACTGTCGATCTCTCAGTAAGTCCTTTTGGTCTATTGGTGTGTTTTCAAACCCATTGTTGTTTGTAGGTGTTGGACTGATGATAATACTTCAACTTATGTTTACTTATCTGCCAGCAATGAACACTATGTTCCACAGTGCCCCAATCGGGCATGACTCTTGGGTTAGGATAATTGGAGTGGCGTTTTTGTCCTCATCTTTAGTAGGCTTTGAAAAGTGGTTAAGAAATAGGGTTCCTTGGTTGAGAACAGCATAAATTGGGAAGCGTGCTCGTTGCCCTAAGTGGTGGTGTAGATTCCTCTGTAGGGGCCTATCTACTTAAGGAGAAGGGCCTTGAGGTCTCAGGTATCAGCTTTGTCTTTTACGATACTGCAGGGCCAAATGAGTCGTTACAGAGGGCCAAAGAGACCGCAGAGATACTAAATATTGACTATACAGTCTTAGATTTGAGAGATAGGTTTAACGAGACTGTAATAAGGCCTTTTTTTGAGGCCTATCGCAAGGGGATAACCCCTAATCCCTGTGTGTGGTGTAATAGATTAATGAAGTTTAAGGCCCTTATTGAAGAGGCGGATCGAAGGGGTATGCACTTTATAAGTACTGGGCATTATGCAATTGTTAGAGATGGACAGCTTTACAAGGGCATTGATACAAGGAAAGACCAGTCCTATGCCCTTTACAGGCTTAGCGATGAACAACTTCAGAGGATGATACTACCTTTAGGTACCTATCGTAAAGGTGAAATAAGGTCTATTGCTGAACAACTTGGACTGCCTACCTCAAAGGCCCCTGAGAGTCAGGATGTGTGTTTTTTGCAAGGCAAGGGTTATTACTCCAAAATAAAAGATTATTCCGAGGGACTTATTCTGGATATAGAAACAAGAAAGAGATTGGGAACCCATAAGGGCTTTTATCATTACACAATGGGGCAAAGAAAGAGGTTAGGAATCTCAGGACAAAAAGCTTTATATGTGGTTGACATTGATCCAGATACAAATACTGTTTATGTAGGAGATGCCAATCTTGTAATGAAAGATACAATAAAGGTTGATGACCTTAATTGGCAAGTGGAGCAGAGCAATACTTTTGAGGCAACTGTAAAAATCAGGTCCACTATGAGAGATGAGCCAGCCACTGTAAATTTAACAGGCGATAATAAGGCTATAGTGCATTTTCAGCAACCCCAATGGGCACCAGCTCCAGGGCAGAGTGCGGTGTTTTACAAGGAAAACAAAGTGATTGGAGGGGGAATAATTGCAAGGTGATATTTACTCTACGATTATGATAAATTAGTAACCGTTTATGTTGACTGCAAATTTAAAGTAGAGGTGCAATTTATGCAAGGAAAGGTTGTTTCTATAAATGTAAGCAACAAAAAGGGTGTGAGGAAGACCCCTGTAGAGGAGGTCACTGTAGTAGAAAACAAGGGCATTGCTGGCGATGCCCATGCATCTTCAGAGTGGCACAGACAGGTGAGCCTCCTTGCCATTGAGAGTATAAAGAAGATGCAGTCTCTCGGCCTTGATGTAAAGCCTGGTGATTTTGCCGAGAATATAACAACGGAGGGCATAGACCTGCTCTCATTGCCTCTTGGCACAAGGGTCAAGATAGGAAATGATGTTATCGGGGAGGTAAGTCAGATTGGTAAAGAGTGTCACTCGCGCTGTGCTATCTATTATCAGGCAGGGGATTGTGTGATGCCGAAGGAAGGCATCTTTATAAGGGTAATGAAGGGGGGTTTTGTAAAGGTTGGTGATTCCGTTGTGGTAGCTGAGCGCAAGCCCCTTGATTACTATCTCACAGACATAGAGTTGAGGCCATACTGAGCATGGGTAGAAAGCTATCCTTTGGCGTATTAACTATGAGTGATAAGGGCTTTGCTGGCCAACGGGAAGACCTCAGTGGCCCAGCCATAATAGAACGGCTAAAGGATTTTGGCGATGTAATCCATTACGAGGTGTTGCCCGATGATAAAGAGGTCATAAAGGCAAAGCTGCAGGAATTGTCCAATAAGGTTGATGTAATAATCACTACTGGTGGCACTGGCCTGTCACCCCGGGATGTAACACCAGAGGCAACCATGGAGGTGATTGACAGACAGATACCCGGTATTGCCGAGGCAATGAGGCTTGCGGGTTTACAAAATACGCTCCATGCAATGCTTTCAAGGGCCATAGCAGGACAAAAGGGCAGCACCCTTATTGTTAACCTACCTGGCAGTCTGAAGGCAGTAGATGAAGGTCTTCAGGTTATCATACATGTCCTACCCCATGCAGTACAGAAGATCAAAGGTGATCCAACAGACTGTGGTATAATGGATCAGGATCGTCCACAAGGCAAATGACCGATATATCCTATCCCTTGGCATTTCTTGGTGGTGTCATGTCATTCATTTCTCCCTGTGTGCTACCCTTAGTGCCCGTATATGTTTCAATAGTATCAGGCCTCAGTTATGAAGAGCTGATACAAAAGAGGTTTTCCTTCAGGACATTGATCAACACCCTTGCCTTTGTGGCTGGTTTTTCAACGATCTTTGTCACCCTCGGAGCATCCTCCTCCTTAATAGGAAGCCTCCTTATTGAATACCAGTCTATCCTCAGGGTAACAGGCGGTGTTCTCACGGTGTTACTGGGGCTCTTTCTGATGGGTGTGATAAGGCCAGAGGCCTTGATGAGGGAAAGGCGATTTAATATACACAATCCATCCACAGGCATTATTGGAGCCTTCTTCATTGGCCTTGTATTTGCTGCTGGTTGGACGCCTTGCATAGGGCCTATTCTCGGGACAATTCTTATTTATACTGCCTCTCAGGCGTCGGCACAGCAGGGATTTATTTTATTGGCCTTTTATTCCCTCGGACTTGCCATCCCCTTCTTAGTAGCAGCAATGCTGATAAATCTATTTTTTGCCTACACAAGAAGGATACACAGGTTAATGAGAGGGTTTTCTGTGGCTATTGGTGTTATTTTAATAATCTTTGGAATCTTACTGATAACTGATAAACTTTTTTATATATCTTCTATATTTCCAGACTTAGGGATAAAGTTTTAAGACGCTGATAATGAACAAATTTAGCAACACAATCAAGAGTTAAAAATAGGCAGATTAAATTTTTTTCTCAAAAATACGATAGTATAAATATAGAAAATGTTGTATAATTTTGACGTATCAAATAAAAAGGAGGTGAAAGACACACAACATTTTCTTTCTTTAGTTGACAAATGCAGTAAAGCTGGCAAGAATTGCCAGACTCAAACCCAGAAAAGGAGGATTTAAAAATGGCAATTGGAGACATTTCTCTAACAGCCTCAATGAGGCAAAACCTCATCAATTTGCAAGGCACTTCAAACTTGCTCGGCAGGACACAGGACAGATTGGCATCCGGCAAAAAGGTAAATACCGCACTGGATGATCCCGTAAACTTCTTTGCAGCCCAAGGCTATATGCAGCGCGCAGGAGACCTTGCATCCCGTAAGGATGGAATGATGGAAGGCATCCAAATAGTCAAGGCCGCTGATGTGGGAATTACGGCTATTACATCATTGATTGAGCAGGCAAAGGGTATTGCAAACTCAGCCCTTTCTACATCAGATACAAATTCAAGGGCAAGTTATGCAACGCAGTTTAATCAGCTTATGAGCCAGATAACAAAGGTGGCTGCTGATTCAAGTTATAAGGGTACGAATCTACTTAATACAAATACCCTTACGGTGAAGTTTAATGAAGACGGCTCTGCATCCCTTGCTGTTAATGGATTTACTGCAACAACAATCACTAATCTTACCCTCGGTTTTGTAGATGGTACCTTAGCAGGAGGTTCCATAGGAACATGGGGCACGACAGATGATGCTGGTATCCAGACTGCCCTTTCTGCTATTAATACAGCCGTAGAGTATCTAAGGGCAAAGTCCAAGGATCTGGCAACAAATCTAAACATCATCACAGTTCGTCAGGACTTTACCAAGAGCATGATTGATACATTAAAGGCTGGAGCTGACAACCTCACCCTGGCAGACATGAACGAGGAAGGTGCAAACATGCTTATGCTCCAGACCCGTCAGTCCCTTGGTATTACATCTCTGAGCCTTGCATCACAGGCAGCTCAGGCAGTGCTCAGATTGTTCTAAAGAAATTTCTAAGAAAGATAAGGGGCTGTTTCTTCAGCCCCTTTTTTTTGAACCTCAATGCCACTTAAACTTACTCTTAAACCTGAAGAGAGAGTCATCATAAGCGGAGCAGTTATAAGAAATGGCCGCAACTCCATAGAGGTTTTTATCGAAAACAAAGTGCCCATACTCAGAGAAAAGGACATAATCACAGAAGAAGGGGCAGATACACTTTGTAAAAAAATATATCTTGTTATTCAGCTAATGTATATTGATGAAGCAAACCTTACAATGTATCACACAAAATACTGGGAACTAATAAAACAACTGGTCAATGGAGCGCCTAAGACCATCTTGCTTGTGGATCAGATAAACGAACTTATTATAAGCAACAAATATTACCAAGCCCTTAAAACAGCAAGAAGACTCATAGAATATGAAAAGGAGGTTATATTAAATTATGCTCAGGATAAGTGATCTTAAAAAGGCAAACCCTGATACTGAATCCGGTAGAAATGTTGAGGCAAGGGCCCTTGAAAATGCTGCTGAGATGATTAAGTACTGTCAAGATAACTGGGAAGCAAAGAATATTAGGGAGATGCTCTTTGAGGCCCTTAGACACAATCAAACCCTTTGGTCTTTGTTAACAAAAGATATGGATAACCCAGAGAATCCCCTTACAGAAGAATTGAAGAATAATATCAGGTCTCTTGCGTCTTTCATCAACAAGAGAACCTTTGATTTGCAGTCCTGGCCCAAAAGGGAGGGTTTGAATATATTAATTGATATTAATATAAACCTCGCGGCAGGTCTTAGAGGTTCTCCCTCAGACTAAACAAAACACATTATATTTGTGGAAAAGCAGTGTCCTATTGATGAAGCACTTAGACTTATAGAAACAGGAGACCACAAGAGGGCATTGAAGAGTCTCTTGAGCTGTATAGCACAAGACCCTTCTAATTTCCAGGCTTACAACGCCCTTGGCACTCTGTATGTAGAAAGCCAACCTAAAAGGGCACTCCGTTGTTTTCAAAGGTCCTTAGAATTAAACCCTAACTATCCTTTAGCATTATATAATATTGCAAACCTTTTAAAGGCAGAGGGGAGGGTAAAGGAGGCAGTAAGTTTATATAATGAAGCCCTCAAAATAGACCCTAACCTTTTTCAAGCATACTTCAATATTGGCAATATCCTTATTGAGTCATTCGATTATGAAGAGGCACAAAAATACCTTCAAAGGGCTATTTCTATCGAACCAGATTTTGTCAAGGCACTTTCAAATCTTGGGGTATGCTATTTTCATTTAGGTAATATCTCAGAGGCAATCAATTGTCATGAAAGGGCGATAAAAAAAGACCCAAACTTTGCTGATGCCCATTTTAACCTTGCCTTATCTTTACTCATGGACGGCAATTATATAAAGGGCTGGGACGAATACCGATGGCGCTGGAAGAGCTCTCAATTTAAACCAGTAAATTACAAAAAGCCCCTTTGGGACGGCTCGGATATATCCGGGAAAAGACTCTTAGTCTTTTCAGAGCAAGGATATGGCGATACAATTCAGTTTGTCCGTTATCTAAAACTTATCCTTTCTAAGGGCATCAATTTATTATTTCAATGTCCTCCAGCCCTAAAGGACCTTATATATTCTTCCTTTGTTCAGAATAACATATGTATAATTGACAACAATCCCTCTTCAACTGAATATGACCTATGTTGTCCACTCATGGAACTCCCTTTTTTCTTCAATACAACCCTTGAGACTATACCTCTGAACATTCCATATCTTACCCCAGATAATAGGCTTATACATAAATACTCCTGCCTTCTTAATAAAGCATCATCAGAGAGAAGTGATACATTTTTAAAGGTCGGAATTGCCTGGCGTGGCAGCAGAGCAAACCATAGGGGACAATATCGTTCAATGAGCTTAAGAGATATAGCGCCACTGTTGATGAATAAAGATGTTCTTTTTGTGAGTCTTATGAAGGAATACGCAATAGAACTTGAGGGATTAGAGATAGCAATGCTTGATATGTCCAAAGAACTAATAGATTTTCATGAGACTGCAGCATTAATTGCAAATCTGGACCTTGTTATCACAATTGATACAGCAGTTGCCCATTTAGCTGGCGCTATGGGCAAGCCAGTATGGCTCATGCTTCACCATACATCAGACTGGCGCTGGATGCTACACAGGACCGATAGCCCCTGGTATCCAACAATGAAAATATTTCGGCAAAACACCAAAGACAATTGGGACAATGTCATAGAGGATATAACAAAGGAGCTCTCCCTGCTTGCTGCAATAGAGATACCCGATAACAAGAAGGGTTTTTATGATCAGAAAATAACATTGCCAGCATCACCTACACAAAAAGGTGTAAGCGAAACAGAGGCAATGGATTATTATAGGAATATCATAGAGACGAATCCCCTCAACGCCCAAGCCCATTGGGAATTGGCGCTTTTACTACTTAAGAACGGAAATTTTGACGAAGGGTGGAGAGAATACGAATGGCGAAAGAGATTGCCACAATGCGTTGATTATTATCCAAATCTTCCGATTCCTGAATGGAGAGGAGAGGATTTATCAGGCAAGTCTATACTTCTCTATGATGAACAGGGTTTTGGTGATGTCATACAGTTTGTTAGGTTTGTCTATAAATTGAACACAAAAAAGGGCAGCGTAAAGTTATTATGTCGTCCTGAATTAAGCAGGTTGATGAGGACATTAGAGGGCTCTATAGAGATATACGAAAAAGGGGTAGACTTCACTGTAAAGGTGGATTACATAACCTCTCTTATGAGCCTGCCCTTTTATCTTAAAATAGGCATTGAGGATATGGCACCCATTAATCCATATTTTCATATTCCCCAAAAGGACATTAACAGATGGAAAGACAGAATGGACCCTGATCCCTCGGTGCTCAATTTAGGCTTGGCATGGGGTGGCAGGACAAGTCATTTGCATAATAATCTTAGATCAATGAACTTCAATAACATGCTACCTCTCTTGGAATTACCAGGGGTTGCATTTTACAGTCTTCAGAAGCATGATAACACAACTGACATTTCTGATTATGACATTAGAGACTGTACATCTGAGTTTCGTGACTTCTATGATACTGCCTGCTTCATATCCAATCTCGACCTGGTAATTACCGTTGACACTGCTGTGGCCCATCTTGCTGGGGCCTTGGGCAAAGAGACCTGGCTTATGCTACCTTTCAATGCTGAATGGCGCTGGTTTAAGGACGAACATCGCACCCTCTGGTATCCCACAATGAGGCTCTTTAGGCAATCGACTCCTGGAGACTGGCAAGGAGTCATTGACAGGATAATCAATAATATCAAGGTGTTGAAGGGGTAGCTAAATTTATGTATAAGGAATTAGCCTTAGAGCATTTCAACAATGCAGAGGGCCTTTACCTTAATGGAGACATTTCGGGGGCAATTACACTATACAAGAATGCCCTCCGCTGCGACCCAAATCTAACTGAGGCAGCTTTAAACCTATCATATGCCCTTGTAGATCAAGGGCTACTTGATGAAGCTATCATATATCTCCAGCCAACTCTCGACAATAACCCTGATAATGCCGGGCTTTTACACAATTATGCAAACATACTTTTAAAAATGAAAAGATATGAAGAGGCAATCTCTTGCTACGAAAAGGCTCTGAAAAATCAACCCCAATCAGTGGTTACAAGATTCAATCTTGCTGTTGCTCTGCACCAGCTAAATAGGCTTGAGGATGCCAAAGATCAATATATTGAGATTCTGGATCTAGATCCCTTCCATAAAGAGGCTTTATACAACCTTTCTTCTCTATGCTTGAATCTTGCCAAATACGAAGATGCGCTTAACTATCTTAATCGTTGCCTTAAGATAGACCCAAAGGACCCCAAAACCTTGAATCTCATTGCCTTGACCTTTCATAAAGCAGGCAATTACAGGGCTGCAGAGGGATGTTTCAGAAGGGCAATTCAAATAAAGCCAGGGGATTACACCTTTCACTTTAACTTTGCTAATCTTCTCAGCAATCAGGAGAGAATTGAAGAGGCAATAGCAGAGTATCAGAAGACAATCCAACTTAATAAAGACTTCCTAGAGGGTTACATTCAACTTGGCAATCATCTCAAGAAGAAGAAGCTTTATGAGGAGGCTATAGGGGTCTTTAATCAGGCAATTAGCATTAACAACAATTCTGCAGAGACATACAATAACATCGGTAACATATATAAAGAACTGGGTAGATATGAAGAGGCTATTGCATTCACAAAAAGGGCAATAGAAATTAACCCTCAGCAGGCTGGATATTATTTTAACCTTGGACTGTCTAATAAAGAGCTGTTTCGTTATACAGAGGCTATTGAGGCATACACAGAGGCAATCAAGCTAAGATGGGACTATCCTGAGGCACATTGGAATCTCGCCCTACTTTTATTGCTAAAAGAGGATTTTAAAAGGGGTTGGAGTGAATATGAATGGCGTAAGAAACTACCCCTTTATGCACCATATATAAGGACATTCAAAGAACCTCAGTGGGAGGGAGAGCAGGACCTTAAGGGAAAGACCATTTTAATTTATGATGAGCAGGGTTTTGGAGATGCAATACAGTTTATCAGGTACGCCAAGATGTTAAAAGACGAGGGCGCAAAGGTTGTTGTTGAGTGTCTCTCTCCCCTGTCAAGGCTTTTTCAATATGCAATGGGAGTGGACCAGGTGATTACAAGAGGCTTTCCATTGCCTCCTTTTGATTTTCAATGCTCTATGCTGTCTCTTCCAATGTATTTTAAAACAGACCTATCAAGCATACCAGCAGAGACACCATACATAAAACTGCCTCAGGATATTGTTGCGCAGTGGCAGGAAAGGCTTTTAGACTTCAAGGACAAATTTAAGATAGGCATTAGCTGGGCTGGCATCAATCCACCCCATAAGTCTTGTCCAATAAATACATTGAGCCCCCTTTTTGAGATCACCAACCTTTGCATCTTTAACCTCCAAAAGGGGCCTGCACAAGAGGAATTGAATGGATTATCAAAGGACATCAATTTGATTGATTTTATGAATGATTCAAAGGATTTCGCCGATACCGCTGCGATCATGAAAAACCTTGATCTGATAATTACCGTTGACACATCCATTGCCCATCTTGCCGGGGCATTAGGTTTGCCTGTCTGGGTGATGCTCCACTATGATGCAGACTGGCGATGGTTACTTAAACGCCCTGATAGTCCTTGGTATCCTACTATGAGGCTTTTCAGACAGCCAGAATATGGCAACTGGAAAGCCCTGTTACAGGATATGGCGCTTAAACTAAAAGCCTCAATAACACAAGATAAAAATTGACTTAAAGATAATAAAACATAAGACAGATAGTTATTAGAGGGTAAGCACTGCCTGTACTCGTACAACACAAACTCTTATTGTTGCTAATTCAATGGCACCAAGCCTTAATATTTGTAAAAGGAATGTGTTCTGGTTTAAACTATGACTGTAAGACAGTTAACATTCTATGCATAGCGCCCTTAGCTCAGTTGGATAGAGCATCAGACTACGAATCTGCAGGTCGGGGGTTCGAATCCCTCAGGGCGTGCCTTATTTTTACCTTAACCTTACAAAATGTACTATAAGTATCATTAATCCTTTGGGTTAATTGTAATTAGTCTGATAAGTTTATAATCTTTTACCAAAAGGCTAACTAAACGAGGTGATCAAACATGGATTCAGTTCTTAAAAAAGTTGAGCAACTTGCCCTGCAGCATGACAAGATAGACCCCAAGATTGTTAGGGCAAGGAATATTAAATTGGGTTTGAGAAATGAAGATGGTTCAGGTGTATTTGTAGGGATTACCAGTAAGGGGCAGGTTATAGGGTATGAAAAGGTGACCAGCGGTGATGGCATTGAGAAACTCAATCCAACTCCAGGGAAACTATACTACTGCGGATACGATGTGGAGGATATAGTTGCTGCTAAGGAGGCAGAAAAACGGTTTGGCTTTGAAGAGACCATATTCTTACTCCTAACTGGTGTCTTGCCATCCAGGGAGGATCTGAAGGGATTTGCAAGGGAACTTGGCAAAAGATTTTATCTACCTGAAGCGGCGACCAAAATGATACTAAACAGACCGCCAAAAAATGATCAGATGGGCTCTTTGCATACCATTGTATCTGCTATGCATCTTTTCGATAAAAATCCCAACTCCACAGATATAAATGATATTGTAAGGCAATGTATCGATTTAATTGCAAAATTTCCTACAATAATTGCATACAACTACCATGCCTCATTGTCAGAAAAAATAACTTTAAAAGACCTTATCATCCCCGACCCTGAGCTCAGTATTGCCGAGAATTTTCTATGGATGCTGTTAAAGAGAAAACCAGAGAATCTTATGGCACAGTTCTTTGATACTATGCTTATATTCCACGCAGAGCATGGAGGAGGCAACAACTCTACATTCTCTACACGATGTGTATCCTCTTCAGGCGCTAACACCTATATGGCGATCTGTGCAGGAATAGCCTCCCTTTCAGGGCCACTGCATGGGGGGGCAAACGAGGCAGTGTCAAGAATGATGAGCGATATTAAGAAGAAGGTCAAAGACTGGGATGATGAGGATGAGATAAAGGCTTATCTTACACTGCTTCTTGAGAAAAAGGCAGGGGATAAAAGCGGCAAGCTCTATGGAATAGGACATGCAGTTTATACTGTATCGGACCCAAGGGCAGTTTTTTTAGAAAAGAGGGCTGGGGAATTAGCAAAGTTGGCTGGTCTTGAAAAGGAGTTTATGCTCTATAAAAGGGTTGCAAAGATAGCCCCTCGATTAGTCAAAGAAGCAAAGGGCAAGGTTGTTTGCATAAATGTTGATTTCTACTCTGGTTTTGCCTATAAGTGTATGGGCATACCAAAAGAGCTTTTCACGCCCATATTTGCAATGGCAAGGGTTGCAGGTTGGAGTGCCCATAGGATTGAAGAGGTTATACAGGGCAAGATAATCAGACCCTCCTATGTGTCATCTTTGAAGGGAAGAAAACAGTACGTACCTATACACAAAAGATAAATCCACTAAAACTAATGGCAATGTCTATCTGAACCACGACTATAGGTTACTAATAAAAGGAAACTGGAGATGCGTCAGTTATTATGGTGTTTTCCCTTGATATACCCTCTTTGAGGTATTTTGGAAGGCTAAATAAACTATGATGTAAATATTCATCATAAAAAAGGAGGTGCCTGTTAAAAGGCGATATCCTCTCCCTTATAACCTCCTTTGACAATAAGAGAGGGTCTGTTTCCTTAGATGCCATTACAAATCCCCAGGGGGAATGAAAGGAAGGCACATTTACCACATAGGGCCTAACAATAGAGAATACCTTAGAAAGGGTTGATACAATCGCAGTGAATGTCTTTAGGTTATTAACTGAGGCTGAGGTTGCCTGGGTTACAAAAATACCTTGAGGGCTTAATCTTTTACTAATAGACAAAAAGAACTCCTTCGTATATAGCAATACCGCAGGACTGTGCTCGTAAGGCTCAGGCAAGTCAGCTATTATTAAGTCATAACAGACTGCATTGTTTTCTATATATTCTCTGGCATCCTCATAAAAAACCTTTACCCTTGCATTATCAAAGGAGCCCTGGTGCCATTTTGTAAGATGAACCTTAGAGACCTCCACGACCTCATTGTCTAAATCAACTATATCAACCCTATTGATTGACTTATACCTAAGAGTTTCTCTTGCAGTGGCGCCCTCGCCTCCTCCAGCAATTAGTACTGATTGAGGGTCTTCAAGGGCTACCATTGCAGGATGAACCAATGCCTCGTGGTAAATAAACTCATCAGCCTCTGTGGATTGTAGCTTTCCATCAAGGACTAAAGACTTGCCGTAACTGCCCGTTATAATTATTTCAATCTGCTGGTATTGCGATGTGCCTGCATAGAGGATTTCCTGTAAGGAGTGAAAGGCTCCCTCATAGGAGGTATTTTCCTCAAGAAACCATCTGGAGTTCACTTTCACATACCTTATGAGGAAGTTTTTCATTCCTATGGGACAGTATTCCCCTCTTCATCTCCACTATTGAGGGATTTTTGCTCTCAAACCTGTCTATCAGATACCTTGCCGCCTCTTCAGGTTTGATTGTGTCTCCACAGGTGAAAATATCCACCGCCGCATAAGCATATTCTGGCCATGTGTGTATAGACAAATGAGACTCAGCGATTACTACCATACCACTGATCCCGAAGGGATTAAACTCATGGAAAGATACATCTACAATGGTTGCCTTAGCTTCCTTTGCAGCTGTAACCAAAGTCTCCTTAACATTTGTGAGGCTCCTTAGAATATCAGGATTACAGTCCCTCAATTCCACTAAAAGATGGGTACCTAAAGCATGCAATTTTCCTACCCTCCCCCAGAAGAGAATTGAAAGAGCAACCGCTCCTTGTAAGCCCATTACTTTACAGGATGATGAAATATTTGTCAATAAAAAACTGAAAACCCGAAATTGCCGATAGAAAAAAGGGGGTATGCCCAAAAGGTTTTATTGCGACACCACTTTGAAAGACCTCTTACACCCTAAAAACAATGCAAAGGCATTCACCCAAGGGTAACCTAAGACCAAGGCCCTTTTTAGATAATCTTGTGGCAGTATAAAGGCTTTGAGGCATACTCCCCTTTGTTATAAATTCCTAAGGGCAATTTTGGGTGAAAAACTCATATCCTCAAGGGTCTTCATTTGACAAGAACAATAAAAAATTGAAAAATAGTCTATAACTTTGTTAATAGGCTCCATATTTTCATGATATAGGTAATCCAAAAGCGACGCTTCATATGTTTATTTAATGAACAGAAAATTCCTTTCTCAACCAATCAGTATATCCATAAGCATTGCCCTGACTTGGTTTGCCTTTTTTATAATTGACCTTATACAGCCTATCTGCTGTCATGCCCTGCCGTCCTTTGAGGAGATTAAATCCTCCTATAAAACCTCAGAGGCATATATACTGGACCATAAGGGTCGTGAACTTCAGGCAATCAGGAAAGATTTCAATGCAAGGAGACTTAAATGGGTAGAACTTAAGGACCTCTCTCCTGTATTTATAGATGCAACGCTAACCTCAGAGGACAAGAGATTTTATGATCATAAGGGTGTAGATTGGATAGCAGCAGGGTCAGCAATAGTTGACAACCTTATGGGGAAGGGCAAAAGAGGGGCAAGCACAATTACAATGCAGCTTGCAGGACTTATAAATAGGGACATTAAAAGGGTGTCAAGGCCACGAACCCTGTACCAAAAATGGAATCAGGCTAAAATAGCCCTTGAGATAGAAAAACATTGGACTAAGAATCAGATATTGGAGGCATATCTTAATCTTGTATCCTTCAGGGGAGAGATACAGGGAATAGGAGCAGCCTCATGGATATTATTAAGCAAAAGCCCATCGGGTTTAAACCCAATAGAATCAGCACTCCTTGCGGCTATAATAAGACACCCTTCGGCATCGAAAGAATACATCGCCCTTAGAACATCTCTGTTATTAAAGAAAATGGAATTTGCCCATGAACTCACTGAAATCAACACTTTTATAGATTATGCCCTTTCTAAAGGCAATTATAGGGAGAATAAAAATAGTTCCCTCACTTATACACTGCCCCATTTAAACATCAAAGCTGGTGAATCCTTAATAACTACCATTGACAAGGATATTCAGCAATATGCTATAGATGTCCTCAGACGCAATATCCTTGCCCTTAAAAGGGCAAATGTCAATGATGGGGCAATATTGGTACTGCACAATGCAAGCGGCCATATAGTTGCCTATGTTGGGAATGGAGGCAAACTATCCTCAGCCCCTTTTGTGGATGGGGTAAGAACAAAGAGACAGGCAGGTTCTACACTCAAACCCTTTCTTTACGGACTTGCTATTGATAAGGGACTGCTTGATGGCTCGTCACTGCTTGAGGATTCGCCAATTGATATATACACAGAGCGCGGGCTTTACAAACCTCAGAATTACAATAATGACTACAGGGGCACAGTAACCCTTAGAAATGCCCTTGCCTCATCACTCAATACCCCTGCTGTAAAGACCCTAATGCTTCTGGGCATAGAGGACTTTCACAGCAAACTATTAGATTTTGGTTTCAATCTTCCTGAGGGGCCCGAATACTACGGCTACTCTATTGCCCTTGGGGCAGTTGATGTATCATTATACGAACTTGTAAGGGCCTATAGGGTTCTCAATCAGAAAGGGAACTTCACAGAAATCAATTTTTTAAAAGGCCCTAAAAAACCTAAAAGCAGGCAGGTTATCTCTCCTGAGGCAGCCTTCATAATCTCTGACATCCTCTCTGACCGCAGTGCAAGGAGCCTCACCTTTGGCTTTGAAAACCCACTATCCACGAGATTTTGGACAGCAGTAAAGACAGGCACAAGTAAGGATATGAGAGATAACTGGTGCATTGGTTTTTCAGACACCTTTACCGTTGGAGTATGGGTAGGAAATTTTTCAGGAAGTCCCATGTGGAATGTGTCAGGCATCTCAGGGGCAGCCCAGATATGGCTTGAGATGATGAATTATCTTCACCGCAATAAAAGGTCTCTACCCCCCTCGCCCCCAATGGGTATTATTGCAAGACCGGTTGATTCAGAAGAAGCTGACTACAATAAATCAATCAGAGAATGGTATATCAAAGACAAAGGGACTGAAACCAATCGGACGATGATGCAGCATAGGACAGCCTCACCTCCCTCTCAAGGCAGGATTATATATCCCCCTACAGGCTCTATATTTGCAATAGATCCAGATATACCCAAAGAGGCAGAGAGGATATTCTTTGAGATTGAGGGATACAGGGAGGGAATGAAACTGCATTTAGACAATGAACCTATAGAAATCACAAAGGGCTTTGCCCAATGGAATCCTACAGGGGGAATACACTGGGCTTATCTTATAGATACCGAAGGCAAGACCATTGACAAGATTAGCATTCAAGTCAGAGGGGCTAAACCCTCCCAGGGCAGCTTCAAACCTTAATCAGACACCCTCTTGATGTTGGCCCCAAGGGCTATCAACTTTTCGTCCATGCGCTCATAACCTCTGTCAAGATGATATATCCTATGTATTACGCTCTCCCCCTCAGCCCTAAGGGCAGCCATAACAAGCGATGCCGATGCCCTAAGGTCTGTTGCCATAACTGGTGCACCCTTTAGATTCTTCACTCCCCTTACAGTGGCAACATTGCCGTCAACATTTATATCTGCCCCCATCCTTTTTAGCTCTGCCACATGCATAAAACGATTCTCAAAGATATTTTCCCTAATAATACTTGTGCCCCTTGCAACGCTCATGAGCGCCATAAACTGAGCCTGCATATCCGTAGGGAATCCTGGATAGGGCATTGTCTTGATATCCCTAGCGATTATCTCTCTGCCGCCCTTGACCTTAATGCCCTCTGTAGTCTGCTCAATCTGGAGACCTGCCTCACGGAGCTTCTCAGAGACCGCCTCAAGATGCTCAAGGCTGCAGCCTTTAATTGTAATCTTACCTCCTGTTATACCTGCAATTGTCATAAAGGTGGCAATCTGAATACGGTCTGGAATAATTGCATAATTATCTATAGGGGCAAGGCAATCTACCCCCTCTATTTCAATTATGCTGGTGCCTGCACCATATATCTTTGCCCCCATAGATACAAGACAATCAGCCAAATCCTTTACCTCAGGCTCCATGGCTGCATTCTCGAGCACCGTATTACCCTTGGCAATAGATGCCGCCATTATAAGATTTTCTGTGCCAGTTACAGTAGGATTGTCAAAATGTATAACCGCTCCTTTAAGCCTCTTTGCCTTCGCAATAACATATCCTGCCTCTAATTCTATCTTTGAGCCCATTTTTTGCAGCCCCGCAAGATGCAGGTCAATTGGTCTTGCCCCTATAGCACAGCCTCCTGGCAGAGATACCCTTGCCTGCCCGTACCGCGCCAGAAGAGGACCCAATACAAGCACTGATGCCCTCATGGTTTTGACCAGTTCATAGGGCGCTTCATATTTATTAATTCTGCCTGTGTCAATCTCAGCGCTGCCACCTTCAATTATTTGTGCTCCCATGTGTCTGAGAAGTCCATACATAGTCCTCACATCCTTCATATCAGGCACTCTGCAAATACGATTAACCCCAGAGGACAACAAAGTGGCAGCCATTATTGGGAGCGCCGCATTCTTTGCCCCTCCTATCTCAATTACTCCCCTAAGAGGTTTACCCCCTCGTATTATAAATCTATCCATAGATTGTCCCCATTTTTGACCTTCAGTATCTTAACACAACTTAAAAAAGTTATAATCACTCCATGATTACCATCAATGAACTCCTTGAGACGGTCATTTCCTACAATCAAAGGGCTGACCTTTCGGTAATCAAAAAGGCCTATGTCTTCTCCCGTGAGGCCCATTGTACCCAAAAGAGAATTGAGGGACTGCCATACATATATCACCCCCTATCAGTAGGCAAGATCCTTTCACAAATGAGGCTTGATACAGCCACAATAGCAGCAGGCTTGCTCCACGACACCGTTGAAGATACTGGCATCTCCACTGAAGACATAAGGAATATGTTTGGTTCAGAGATAGCCTTTCTTGTAGATTCCCTTACCAAGCTCAACAAGGTAGAATTCAAAACCAAAGAGGAGGCACAGACTGAAAACTTTAGGAAGATGCTCCTTGCGATGTCAAAGGATGTCAGGGTTGTGCTAATCAAGTTTGCTGACAGATTACACAACATGAGAACCCTTGTCCACCTTTCTGAGGAAAAGCGAAAGAGGATTGCCCAGGAAACCCTTGACATATATGCGCCCCTTGCAAACCGACTTGGCATAGGATGGCTTAGGATTGAGTTAGAAGACCTATGTTTTAAGGCTATTATGCCTGACCTTTACTCACAACTTGAGAAGAAGGTTGCAAAGAGAAAGGAGGAACAGGAGTCCTACATAAATGAGGTCAAAAACATAATATCCGCAAAGATTGCCGAGGCTGGAATCCCTGCAAAGATCAAGGGAAGGGTAAAACACTTTTATGGAATTTATCAGAAGATGACCACACAGAAGATCTCCTTTGAGCAGGTTCATGATGTAATTGGATTGAGGATCAAAACAGACACTATTGCCCACTGTTATGACATACTTGGCATAGTGCATTCCCTATGGCCCTTAGTGCCTGGCAGGTTCAAAGACTTTATTAGTCTGCCAAAATCAAACATGTATCAGTCTCTGCATACCACTATTGTAGGACCGGGAGGAGACAGGGTAGAGTTTCAGATCAGAACTGAGGAGATGGATGAGATTGCAGAAGAGGGTATTGCCGCCCACTGGAGATACAAAGAGAAGGATAGCATTGATGCAAAGAACACAAAATTTATTGCCTGGCTCAGGGACCTTGTAAAAGATGTATCAGACTCTAAAGAATTCTTGGAGGCCTTTAAGGGCGAGGTCATACCTGAAACGGTATATGTATTTACACCAAAGGGAGATATTAAAGAACTTCAACAGGGCTCTACACCTGTGGACTTTGCCTATAGTGTACACACAGAAGTAGGACATCGCTGCGTTGGAGCCAAAGTAAATGGCAGGATAGTCCCGCTAAGATATAAGCTGCACAGCGGAGATGTGGTGGAAATTATTACATCATCCTCTCATGCTCCAAGCAAAGACTGGATAAAGTTTGTTGCAACCCAAAGGGCAAAGAGCAAGATAAAACAATGGATAAAGACCGAAGAAAGGGCAAAGAGTTTAGAGCTGGGGACAAAGCTCTTAGAAGATGAACTCAGAAGAAACGGGGCTCCCCTTGCCCTTTTGAGATCAGATAAGATGTTGGATGTAGCAAAAAGCCTTAGCCTGTCAACCTTAGAAGACCTTTTTGTAGATGTAGGATACGGAAAGATCTCTGCCCATCAAGCCCTTAACCGATTGTTACCCTCTAAACAAGAAAACCAAACTAAACAAAAAACACCCAAAAAGCCTGCAAGTCCCAAGAAAAGCATAATTAATATTAAGGGTATTGACAATGTGCTCTATACTATTGCCAAATGCTGCCTTCCAGTGCCAGGGGACGAGGCGGCAGGATTTATTACCAGAGGCAAGGGAATAACTATACACAGAAAGGACTGTAAGAACCTTGAACGGCTCGCCTTTGACAACCAAAGGCTGATAGAGGTCAAGTGGAGCAACGATATAGAAATACAGTCAGAGGCAAGGCTATTTATTGAAAGTGTTGACCGTCCAGGGATACTTGCCAATCTAAGCGCCTTAATTTCCGCCCAGGATGTGAATATTACCTTTATAAAGGCATCCCTATCCCATGATAAAAACGCCCTTATAGACCTTACCGTGGAGATAAGAAACAGCGCTCAGCTAAACAATCTAATCAATAAAATTCAGCAGATGGAAGGCATCATAAAGGTAAAGAGATGATTTGACAGCTTATTGGAAATAATGCGACAATATGTGTTCAGTTTGCGCCTGTAGCTCAGTTGGATAGAGCAACTGCCTTCTAAGCAGTGGGTCAGGGGTTCGAATCCCTTCAGGCGTGTTTATGGTGGGCGTAGCTCAATGGCAGAGCGCTGGACTGTGGCTCCAGTTGTTGCGGGTTCGAGCCCCGTCGCCCACCCCATTTTAGACTCCCACTTGTATAAAAGATGCTATTGCAAGGTATATTCAAGCTTTCCTTGATTTAGTGATAGGCTCTGAAGTGTCAATTGTATTTTACGATCTACAACCCCCTTGCTGTTAAACCACAAACTCTTTACCTCTGATATCCAATTCAATAAAGAACGCAAGGCCCTTAAGGGCAAGTCTATAAGAGAGATTGCATATACAATGAGCCTATCAAAGAAAATCAGTTGTAGGGGCAACCCCTGTGGTTGCCCAAACCATGGCATCAACCTTCATGTCATTGCTGTGAAGGCAGGAATACATATCCTTATATTCTTTTTGATTCCCCTTTGCACGGCAATGACAGGCAGTCCTAGTCGTAACCCCTCCCGATCGGAAGGCCAGTTAGAGCAGTAGAGCAGAAGAAAAGTAGTTAATAGGGAAGATAATTTATTTTTGTAACAAAACAACTGCACTATCCATTTATCTACAGCAATCACTAGGGCACCGTAAAAAGGCCTTTATTTCTTGTATCGACTATTTAGGGCTTTGCCAGCCCTATTGACTTGGAATCATAAAAGAACCTACTGCTTTCTTGTGCCCTAAATGACAGGGGAAAGGGCAAAGAGTGCAAGATTTGATATAATATAGGGCATAAATCTCTAAAAGGAGGGAGGGTTTATTATGGAAGAAGGCAAACAGACCTTGATGACAGAGAAGGCTGCCATAGATGTATTAGTAGCCAATATAATACCAACCACTAAGTATATTGAGAATCGATTTGACATGATGCAGATTCAGATAGATGAGGTAAAGTCAGATATAAGGGATGTAAAGGAAGACATAAAGGCCCTTGAAAGCAGGGTAGAAAAACGT
>CALEDV010000072.1 GCA_937949555.1 uncultured bacterium
GTGAAAAATAAAACAATTGCCTTTTGCCCTTATGGTTTTATAACCCTAAAATAAACAGTTGGCCATTGAATCTAATCACCTTGTGCCAGCATTGGCATTGAATCTTCTCAACTCTTCGCTTCACCCATTTGGTGAGTCATCATTACCCTGTTTTTCTTTAGAGTATCATAGGCTTTGTTATATTTGTATTGCTTATCTGGTTTTTTGAGGGTGTTCTAACAGACGAGACGCCTATCCTACAGGAAACTCCTGTCCTATCGGTGGTCTTCTGCTTTTCATGAAACCTTTGAGATTATCCTTAATATAAAGAAAGGCCCTTTTGCCTGTGATTACAACTAAGAATAAAAATTAGCAGCGATTATCAAGGTAGGATTTGTTATTGTCAATTAGTTATTGTGACCCTAAATTGCCAAAGACCATTGGCCCTGTTATCCCTGCATAAGCAGGAATCCATATCCTTTAGTCTTCTGGATTCCCCTTTACCAAGACAATGACAGACATTCTTTGTCCTAACCCCTCCAGAGCAGCAGATCAGCAGCAAAAACAAGAAATTCCTCCTAAAAATTTATCAATAATAATGAATTGCCCCCACCCAAAATTACCGATAGAAACCTGTAGGAGCAAGAGGGCATGCCTCAAGGCCCTTATACTGCCACAGGGTTTATTAAAAAGGGCCATAGGTCATTCAGTCACCAAGAGGTGATTATTTTGGCATTATCTGTGAAAGTCCAGAGGTCTCGTAAAAAGGTGTGGCAATAAAGCCCCTTCAGCACACCCTCTTACTCCTATCGGCAATTTAAGGCCCCATATACTTATTGACAGCTACAATATTTATATCTAAAATAGAGGCAATAATTTCAGATCCTAATAGGAGGCATAAATATGGCTCAGGCAGCAAAAAAATTAAATTTTATGATAAATGATGATATCAGAAGAGAATTAGAGGAGTTGGTTCCACAGGGCGTTAGGAGCAAGGTTGTAAATGAGGCCTTGAGAAAAGAATTAATTTCAATCAGAAGACGTCGGTTAACGGATAAGTTATTGGCTATTAGAGCAAAAGGTCCCATAGTTTCAACTGATGCGATTTTAGATACATTGGAAAATGATAGGTTGAGGGATAAGTAAAAATGGCGCAGGTCATTGTTCCAGATGCATCGGTGATCTTAAAATGGGTATTAAATTCTTCTGATGAGGGCGATAGAGACAATGCCATATTGTTACTCAACTTATGGTTAGACGGCAATATTGAAATAGTACTTCCAAAACTATGGAGTTTTGAGGTAGGTAATGTCCTAATGTTAAACCATCATGATATAGCTGAAGAGGTGATGGAGGTTTTTATAGGTTATGGCTTTAGTGAGTTTGATATGACATATGAACTATGCAAGGAGACATTAGGCTTAATGAAAAAATACAATGTGACTTTTTATGATGCTGTGTATCATGCCGTTGCCATACTTAAAAACGGGTTATTGGTTACTGCTGACGACACCTATTACAGGAAGGTCAGAGAATCTGGAAATATAATAAGGCTAAGAGATTGGAAATAATTTGCTATGAGTATAACTACACTTATTATAATAACTACCCACCCTGATGATGGAAATTGGGCTGTGGATAGCATTATATTATGCTAATGCCTAAGCAATAATAGCCCTTTCTTTGTGGGTGTTACACAACAACCCTGCTAAAAAAAGACCATTGTGGATAAACACTTTGTTGTCCTTCAGTTGAGCCAGCTTTCCAGGATTAGATACTCAGCCTCAATATATCTAGGACATACTAAAAATGGATAGGATGCAAAACCATCATAAGGTTAGTTTTAGTAGATACAAGTAGCTGATCTTGTTGAGTCAACTACCTGTGATCTAAGCTACGCACCCTTGAAGATATGAGATACTTTATTAAGAAAAGAGGGGGTTAATTCTTTCATATGGGAGTGAAGGAGTTACTGACAAGTTCAGGGAGTTATTATCGGAGAGAGAAGAGATACCAAAGGTTCAAAGGCATTTAAGCAGACCGAATATAGTTGAAATACTTAACAAATAAGGTATAAAGGACAGGGAGATGAAGAATAGACAAATACAGATGAATATCTCGGGCTACATTACAAGCAAGGCATCAAGGGAGGCTGAACTTAAAAGCTGACATATCAAGACCTGACCCCGATTTCTTTTTTCAAGGATTGACCTATGCAATAGCTAAAATTTATACTCAAGGTGTTTGCACCTTATTAAGCGGGAAAAAAAATCTTTTGATAAAACGAGGCACTCCCTTGAAAAAGATTGCAGTAATTGACGGGCAGGGCGGAGGCATAGGCAGCCTTATAACAAAAAAACTTAGAGAAGAATTTGGAGAAACAATTGAAATAATCGCGCTCGGGACAAATTCAACAGCCACAGCAGCAATGATGAAGGCAAGGGCAAATAAGGGCGCTACTGGAGAAAACGCTATTGTTATCAATGTCCCTAAGATGGATATCATCACAGGCTCACTAAGCATAGCCCTTTCGCAGGCAATGCTTGGGGAATTAACCCTAAAAATGGCAGAGGCAATCTGCCTTTCCGATGCTAAAAAGATACTGCTGCCTATTAATCAGGAGGCAGTTGAGATAATCGGTATAGTCAAGGAACCGCTCCCTCACCTTATAGAAAAGTTAATACAAAGGATAAAGGAGGTTATATATGTGTGAGGCTAACGCTTATGTTTATAAGGATGGTCTTGAAACCTTGTATCTGGAGGGGGTAGATATTCTTATACCCGAAGGAGAAAGAATTTACATGAAAAACCTTTTTGGTGAGCAAAAGACCTTTAAAGGCACAATACGAGAGATATCCTTACTTAAACATAGGATAATTCTCGAACCTGTTCCTGAAAAGGGCTGATAAATAAGTCTGGAGGGCCACACAATGCCATATGTAAACATAAAAATCACAAGAGAAGGGGCAACACAGGAACAAAAGGCAACGCTAATCAAGGGGGTAACGCAACTAATGGTCGGTGTGCTCGGTAAAAACCCAAATACTACTGTAGTGGTGATTGAGGAGATTGATACTGACAACTGGGGCATATCTGGTGAAACAGTCACCTCAAGGAGGGCAAGGGGAGCATGATCCCTTGAAACTGATATTCAGCGGTGATCTTACTATCCCCTCAGAGGTCAGAAAAGGGAAGGTGCTGCTATGCAATATCAATATAGTCCAATATGACAATGGCAGATACTGCGCCATTTTTGCAGGTAAAGGGAAAGGTCTTTCAGCAACTAATCTCTGTGACAGGGTCTCTTCTTTAATATACAGCAAATACCTCTCAAAGGTTAATCCTGCTGATATAGTATGGCTTGAGTATTATGCAGGCAGCAAAACCAATAATGCAACGGTGGATATTGTTGAATTTTCGCAGCATGAAGACACTCAGGGGGATACTGTGTTTCTTTATCCCACATGGAAACGTCTATATGAGACAAACAAGATTGACCCTCAGAGGTTTCTAAGCCGCTTTTCAGAGATACTAAAAGAGCTATCATCCCCAGTTGTCCTGTTGTCCCTTGAAGACAAAAGGGGATATTTATGGCGACTATGGGCTAACAGGAATGGACTCTTTGTTATAACCTCTAATCCCAGGGCTAAGTTACCACTATCTTTGATGGATGCATCCCTTGTAAGGGAGTCCTTGGAGAAAAACCTCAGATTCTTCAAAGAACACACTAACATAGAAGAGATGTTGACAGAGAGCATAATAAAGGGGTTTTTGTATAAAGGGCTTTAATTGAAGCCCTCCTTGCCTCTTGCCTCTCCAAGGGCAACCCTTTTAACATAGGACTTAATATTTTCTGCATCCTCTTTCAGTCCGTCTGCTTTGCCTGCTATCATCTCTATGGCCTTTTCTGAAAACAATCCAACCTTAGCGTTTGCCTCCCTAAAGATGTCGCCCCCTGCAAAGATCGAAACTATTATAAATAAAAGCCATATCAAAGCCACTCTCCTTATAAACCTTACCATGACACACCTCCATAAAAATGTTTCTGATACAATCTTATAACAGGAAGGGCATTTTTATAGTGATTAAGATCACAAAAGCGAGAGAAAAATATCCTGATTCTATGACAAAGGAGAGTTTGGGAGGATGTAATGTTTCTCTGATATGTAAATCTTGCGTTCTCTCACAAGGGCACTAAGTATTCTGCTGACTGTTTCCCTTGTCAAACTGGTGTAATCAGCAATGTCTTGATGTGTAAGTCTTAGGTCTATAAGCGTACCCCCCTTTTCCCTGACACCCTTAAGTTCAGCCATATGCCTGAGAAGTGTCACTACTCTGTCTCTTGCTGAGGGGACAGATATGAGATGCTGCATCATCCATGCGTGCCTTAATCTCTTGCATAACACAAGGATAAGCTCTCTCATTGCCCTATTATTTGATAATATCAGCCTGTCAAAATCCTTTTTAGAAAGAATTGACAGGGTTGTATCTTCTGAGGCCAAAACAGTTGCCGGCGCCGTCATTCCATCAAGCAATGCCATCTCTCCAAAAAAATCACCCCTACAATGATAAGCCAATATGTGCTCTCTGCCATCAGGGTCGGTGTTTATTACCCTTACCTTCCCTGAGAGTACCACATACATGTAATTTTGCGTATCCTGTTCCATAAAAATAATCGTATTCCTTTTAAAGCTTTTATCTACCATTACCTCTCGGAGATCACTAAATTCTTCCTCAGATAGACAACTAAAAAAGGGCACCCTCTTTACGGTAGAATCAATAAGGGATTTGCGTATTCTTATCATGTCCTTGACCTTGCCAGTCCTGGAAACAATTCAAGTAGCCCTATAGAGATAAACTCAATCGCAATAGAGGCAAGCAACAATCCCATCAGTCGGGTGATAATATTTATGCCTGTCTTGCTGATCATTCTACTTAAAGGAATAGCCACTCTGAGTGATAGATAGGTAATTACAGCAATCAATATGCCGATTATGATTATGAGGCTGACATGAACAGGATGAAAGGACTGATCGGTATAAATAATTATGGATGATATAGCACCAGGACCTGAAAGCAAGGGCATGGCGATAGGCACTACTGCAATGCTCTCCTTTTCCTCTGCCTCCTTTTCTTCCTCTGGGGTGTGTTTAGCCTGAGTCTGTTTTGCCTGCATCATAGAAATTGCCATCAACAAAAGTAGTATCCCACCCCCAACCCTGAAAGAGGCAATGGATATTCCAAAGAAGTTTAGCATCATCTGCCCTACAAGGGCAGATAGACCAAGCACCAAGGCTACAGAAATACTGGCAGTAAGAACTATCCTCCTTCGTTCTGATTCATTGTTGCTGCTAGTAAGGGTTAGAAATACTGGAACTGCTCCTAGGGGATTTACTATTGCAAGCAGGGTAGTGAATATCTTTATATAAGTAGTTATATCATACATACTGAGTCATACCCTATATATCTGAAGTACCTCTTCAGAGTAAACACCAACATCCCTGTATATGACCAGCGGTTTCATTACCTTCATACCTCCAGGTTTAGCGCCCTTAACAGACTCTATCATAACCATTTTTGCATCAGAATGGACATAGGAGTGGACAAACCGGATCCTCTTTATCTCCATCAGATTCTCTCTCATCTTAATTATTAACTCTGGGAGCCTCTCGGGCAGGTAGATCATAAAAAAATGTCCATGAACCCTGAGCATTGCCGAGGCAGACCTCAGTAGTTGTGACAGCGTAAGAGAGGTTTCATGTCTCGCGATTGCCCTTTCATCATTAGCGCTGACTATACCAGTTTTAGTTCTCCTAAAAGGCGGATTTGATACGGCAACATCAAAACTCCCTTCCATATCTTCCCTCTGGGCAATCTCTCTTATATCTTCACAAATAAGTTCAACCCTATCCTTAAGATCATTCAACTCTAAATTTTCCCTTGCGAGCCCTGCAAGGGAATCCTGCAATTCCACCATTAATACCCTTGCTCCCTCATATTTTTTAGCAAGCAACATCCCTATAACCCCTGACCCTGCGCCTATGTCCACTATGCTTCTCATCCTTTTTAGGACTATAAAATCATAAAGCAATAGGGGATCAACGGAGACCCTATATCCTTCAGAGTGCTGATATAAACGAATGTCTCTAATGTAATCAAGGGTTTTCATCTTGGAAACTATCTTGCTTTGCACCTGAAAAGGCAGTCACAGCATTTTATTTATAACGCCTCTAGTACCCGCATTGATGTTTAATTTGGCTGAAAAATGATTGATGAATTCCTCTGCTTTTCTTAGGACAATCAACTTTCCCTTCCTTGTTTAAGCAAATATTTAGGAGGTTTTGTCTTAATAATGGACAGGCACATAAGGAGTTTATTCTTTATCATTGTATGTTTGCTCTATCTTGAGCACCCGATTTATTGACCCCTTCTCTATTGCTGCTGATTTATCATTATCTCTCCTTCCTCTAACTCCTCTTCATCGTGCATATCGATGATTCTCCTTTGGCTTTCTAAGTATCTTATGAATTCATCGTTAAAGTGCCTCTTAGCGCTTTTCATTTCATTTATCTCTTCTCTTAGCTTATTTATCTCTTCCTTTTTTTCAAGGAGCATCTTTTGCGCCCTCTGTTGTGCCTCCAAGATTATCGCCTCTGCCTGTGCCCTTGCATTTGCTTCATACTCCTCTGCTGTCCTCTGCATTACTAACAGTGTCTCTCTCATCAGGGCATCTATCTTTTTGTACTCAATCAGTTGACTATCTTTTATGTTGAGCTGATTCCTGAGACGATCATTTTCCTTTAACAACTCTTCCATTTCTTCCCTTATGGCTTCCATAAAGTTTGAGACCTCATCTATATCAAAACCATTGATATACCTTGTCTTAAATTGCTTGTTCTGTATGTCATTGGGGGTTATCCTCATTTTTATCCTCCTTATTATTTGTTTGCAAAGCCTTTAGCCTTGGCATAATAGACATCAAAATGCTAATGATTTTCTTTGAGCATGCCCTTTAATTATAAAATATTTAGCCATTAAATATGCTAATTAAATGAAACTGTAATTCAGAATTGCCTGCCTCCCTTATTATGGGGAGCAAAACCCCATTGGGACAAATAAAAAAGCCGCCCTATTATTAAAATAGGACGGCCTTTAAAAATTAAAAGGATATTTTATAGAAGCGGAACTATAAGTAGCGCAACGATGTTAATAACCTTTATCATAGGGTTAATAGCAGGACCTGCGGTATCCTTATAGGGATCGCCCACTGTGTCTCCAGTAACCGCTGCCTTGTGACCATCACTGCCTTTCTTGTGCATTACTCCTTTATCATCGGTAACACCGTCTTCAAAGGCCTTTTTTGCATTGTCCCATGCCCCACCACCGCTGGTCATGGCAATAGCCTGGAAAAGGCCTGTAAGTATGCTTCCAATTAGCAATCCGCCAAGCGCCTGTGGCCCAAGCGCAAAACCAACTACTATTGGGGCTGCCACAGGTAAAAGTGCAGGAATCATCATCTCCTTAATGGCTGACTTTGTAACAATGTCAACGCATTTTCCATATTCAGGCTTGCCAGTTCCTTCCATAATGCCCTTGATCTCCCTGAACTGACGGCGAACCTCCACAACAACACCGCCTGCTGCCTTACCAACAGCGAGCATGAGCCTGCCACCGAAATAATAGGGGATAAGTCCGCCTATGAATAATCCCGCAATAACATAGGGGTCAGAGAGTTGGAAGGTAATACCTCCAAATTTGCCACCAGTTGCAAGTTCCCTTGAATATTCTGCAAAGAGGACTAATGCTGCAAGACCTGCTGAGCCAATTGCATAGCCCTTTGTAACAGCCTTTGTGGTATTTCCAACAGCATCCAGAGGGTCTGTCCTTTCGCGCACTTCCTTAGGAAGCTCAGCCATCTCTGCAATACCGCCTGCGTTGTCAGTAATTGGGCCATAGGAGTCAATAGCCACCACTATGCCTGTCATGGAAAGCATAGACACAGCAGAAAGGGCAATGGCAAAGAGTCCCCCTTCAAGATTACCAGCAAATCCGCCGCCTAAATAGTATGAACCAAGTATAGCTGCAACTATGGTCAAGGCGGGAAGCGCCGTTGCCTCCATACTGACAGCAAGACCAGCAATGACATTTGTGCCATGTCCTGTAAGACTTGCCTGTGAAATGAGTTTAACTGGCCTATATTCCTTGCCTGTATAGTATTCTGTAATCCAGACAATAAGTCCCGTAAGGATCAAACCAATAAGGGCTGTGCCAAATATGCTTGCAGCCGTAAAGCCCTTTGCATCAACTCCAGGCATCCCCATAAACCATGCGGTTACACCATAGAATGCCACAGCAGCAAGCACACCAGCCACTGCAAGGGCTTTATAGAGTGCCCCCATGATGTAGTTGCTTGCGCCGAGTTTAACAAAGTATGTGCCTATGATAGAGGCAATTATTGATACTCCACCGAGCAATAATGGGAACTCAACCCAGGGACTAGAGGCTCCAAAAACTGATTTTGCAAGTAGCATCGCCGCAACAACTGTAACAGTATAGGTCTCATAAAGATCTGCTGCCATACCAGCACAGTCACCTACATTGTCGCCTACATTATCTGCTATAACTGCTGGGTTCCTTGGGTCATCCTCAGGAATGCCAGCCTCAACTTTACCCACCAGGTCGGCACCCACATCAGCAGCCTTTGTATAGATACCACCGGCAATACGGGCAAAGACGCTCATAAGGGAGCATCCAAAACCTAATCCAATCAAGGCATGAAAAGCTGCATCGCCGGCAATCTGTTTTGCTATAAAGTAATATGCGGCTATGCCAATAATGCCTAACCCAACAACCATCAGTCCAGTAACAGAGCCGCCCTTGAAGGACAGTGTAAGCGCATCCTGAAGACCCTTAGATGCAGCCTGAGCTGTACGCACATTGGCTCTAACAGTAACCCACATGCCAACAAAACCTGCAAAGGCTGAACCGACAGTTCCAATTATAAAGCCGATGGCTGTCCAGATGTCCAAAAATATAACCAGAAGCACCACTAATACAATAGCGACCATTGCTACTGTCTTATATTCTCTGGCAAGAAAGGCATAGGCGCCCTCTTTTACGGCATTTGAGATGTCCTGCATCTTTTGGTTTCCGGGGTCCTGTTTATTGACCCATGAGGCAGTTATTAGGGCATAAGCAACACCCGCCAAGCCGCACAACAACGAAAACATTATTATTGTACTCATAATCTTCCCCTTTCCTCCTTTTTTTCTTTTTTTTTAAAATAGATAATCTGTTAATTATTATTTAAGCCATTCAATTAACCTTTTTGCAATTCACCTCCTTGTCCATTGGATCAGCATCTATCATCTCTTTGCCTGTCTGGCAAAGACCATCGCAGTAGTCCTGTAAACCATATGTGCCATCTTTGAGAAAGGCGCATAGAAGAACAGGAAAAAGACAAAGACAAGATGCAAAAAGTAAATAAAGTATGCTACAGGTGCAATATCTGCAAGTCTTGTTAATTGTGCAAGTATCCCAGTTACAGCAATCACATAAATTACTGAAATAAATAACCAGTCGTAATAACTGCCCTTTCCAGCCTTAATTGCATTTTTCATCCTGTTGTTTGTCACAAGGGTTATGCCTATAAGTAGCCCAATAGCACTCACATTACCCACTATCTTCATAGGGTCATAGAGTGGGTACGGAGAAGGACGCCCAAGGATGTATAGATAAAAGACTGCCCATGAAGTTGTTATTGCCAATCCAATAAAAGAAAAGAAGACAAGGAGGTGGGCTGTTGACCTATCTTTGGTGACATTGCACTTCTTGAAGTTGTTGTGTGAAATTATCTCTTTCAGGGTCTCAATAAGGCTGCTTGTGGTGTCTGAACCCGCTGGTAGCGGATGGTTCCTTGCCATATCGGCCCAGTATCTCTTGATGCCCATTATAAATGAGATAACTGCAAATAGTGCAGCAGGCACAAAAACAGGGTCAATGTAATAGGTTGGATAGAACATCTTAGAAAAGGCTATCTGCCCCATCTCGTTGCGGGGTATCTCGCCAAACAAAAAGCCCTGATAATGAAGCAGGGCAAGGAATATAATCGCAGGGAATGCAAGCAACACTATGAGATACTTGGGGTCATTGACCATCTTTGCAAGGAAGGATGGGGCTGAATAGTGCTGTATAGCCATCTTACGTACCGCACCAAGCACCTCACCGGGCTTAGCACCCCTTGGACAATAGGCAGTACAATCGCTGCATTGATGGCAGAGCCATATATCAGGATTGCTTATGAGCTTATCCTTCATCCCCCACTGTGCATAGAGCATCTCCTTGCGCGGGAAAGGCTTGTCATCGGGTGTAACACTGCATACAACAGTGCATGTAGAGCATTGGTAACACTTCTTTAAATCTCCGCCACCTGAGGCGATTACATCTTTAACAAATTCTAAATCAGGCTTAACGGTAACTTCAGTCTTTTGTTGTTCTGACATTACTCCCCTCCTCCTATTATCTTAGAAGCCCTTAAATGGATTCGGGCCTATTTCTTTTACACGCTCCACGAAATCGTTGATCATCTGTGGAACCTTCTCAAACTCATCAATGGCTAACTGCACCATCTGAACCCTCTCAGACTCAAGTTGTAATCTGCTGAGCGTCTCCTGCACCTTACCTAATCTATAGTTAGCAAGCTCACTGCCCTTTGCGAAATGACACTGATAGTTTTCTCCATATTTACAACCCATAAGGAGCATTCCATCAATCCCCTTAGAGAGGGCATCGGCTATCCATACAAGGTTTGTAGAGCCTAAACAACGGAGCTGAACAAATCTAACGGCCTTGTCTATCTTGATTCCTGACTTTGCTGCTGCATCAAGGGCTGGATAGGCGTCGTTCTCACAAACAAGCACTATAAGTCTTGGGTCATCATCCTCCGAGGGCACCGATACGCTCTTGAGCATTGTTCCAATCATATCTACATGGTAATCTTTGAAGGAGATAATCCTCTCTGGACAAGCACCCATACAAGTAGCGCAGCGTCTGCAACGATTGGGCTTGAAATAAGGGGTGCCTTTCTCATCTTCGTCAATGGCTCCAAAGGGACACTCCTCAGTGCATCTCTTACAGGAAGTACACTTTTGCATAAAGGGATCAGGATAGGTCTTGTCCCATGCCCTTGGATGCACTGCAATACCCTGAGCCACATGTTCAGCACACTGAATAGCCTTGAGCGCCGCTCCTGAGGCGTCTTCCTGTGCCTCTGCCATGTTCATTGGCTGTCTTACACAACCGGCAGCATATACACCTGTCCTTCTGGTCTCATATTGGAAGCAGATAAAGTTCGAATCAGCAAAGCCATTATAAAGCTCAAGATCAGGCAGTCCAGGCCCCTGCCTGTATTGGAGGTTGATGATAGGATCATCCAATGTGGCAGGCACAATACCTGTGGCAAGCACTACTAGATCTGCCTCAACCTTAACCCTTTCACCAAGCAGGGAGTTTTCCATCTCTACAAACATATTGCCGTTTCCTGCATCGGACACTCCAATCACATCAGCCTTCGCCAACATCACGCCTGCATCATTCTGAGCCTCTTTGTAGTAATACTCGGTTCTTGCAGGGGTCCTGATATCTTTATAGAAGACCATGGCGCAGGCATCATCGTCCTGTCTCACATATTTTGTCTGTTTCAAGGCGCTTGCGCAACACATTGCTGAACAGTAGGGCAAGTGGTTTGGGTCCCTGCTGCCGGCACAAAGTACAAAGGCAACCTTTTTTGCAGCCTTTCCATCGGATGGCCTCAAGATCTTGCCCTTTCCCTTTTTGGCGATCTCTTCAAACTCTATGCCTGTAACCACATCCTTAAACTTTCCATATCCTAAATGTTCCAGTTTTGTAGCGTCATAGGGCTTCCATCCTGCAGCAAGAATAATAGCGCCAATCTTGACCACCTCCTCTTTTCCCTCTGTTGAGATAGTCACATCAAAGGCACCAGGCTGTCCTTCGGTCTTCTCTACCTTAGATGATTTATAAACCTTTATCTTTGGATTGGACTCTACGGCTTTAATCGTTGCCTGTATATCAGTGTCCACAATTAATGGTTCCTTGTACGGAAGAGAGGTAGGTATCTTCTTGTAGAGTTTATTCACAAAACCTCCAAGCTCTGCCTCCTTTTCTACCAATACCACCTCGTATCCCATGTCAGCACATTGTAAGGCTGAGGTCATACCCGCGATCCCACCTCCAATAACGAGTATGGTCTTTACGGTTTCCATTATAAAGGGTTCTGGCATATCACCCTTTTGCGCCTTGATTACACCCATCTTAATGTAGTCCTCAGCGGCAATCTGCTGATCCTCTTGTTTTTCAATAAGCTGTATAGCAAGCTCCCTTACTGGAACCCGTTCCACTATACATCCTGGAAAACTAAACTCCTCGAATTTTACCCTCGGTGAGCAACCAGCTATTACTATAGTATTGACTCCCTCATTAGCAATATCTGCCTTGATGGTCTCTAAACCTTCACTGCCACATAGGGCGAAATGATTCTTCACCACAGGCACCTTTTGGGCATTCTTTGCAATATTGGATATCTTTTCCACATTTATGGCATCGCCTATACCACATCCTGTGCATATATATAAAGCTAATTTCTTTTCCATTGTTTACCTCCTCTGCCCTGACTTTATAGCCTTCATTGCAGCCCCTGTGGCATCCTGAGCCGACTTAGAAACATCCATAGGATTCTTGCTGCACCCTGCAACAAACAGGCCCTTGTCAGGAGAGCCAAAGCCCTCTGGTGTGTAATTGAAACCATTGACCTTTGTTGAGGCTCCAGAGGGTTCCATACCCGTAGCAAGCACAACCATGTCGACAGTGGTCCTCTTTTTCTCTCCGGTAGTCATGTCCTCGGCCTCTACAACCACATCGTCACTACCTTGAGCTTGCTCTATCTTAGCCACCTTTCCTTTAGTAAAGGTAACATTTGGGTCTTCCTTGACCTTCCAATAAAACTGTTCGTATTTACCTGGAGTCCTAATATCTATATAAAATATGCAGACCTCCGAATCTGGATTCTGCTCTCTGATGTATTGGGTCTGCTTCAAAGAGGCCATGCAGCATATGTAGGAACAAAACTCAAGGTGGTTCTCATCTCTGCTGCCGGCACACTGCACAAAGGCTATTTTGTTTACAACCTTTCCATCGGATGGCCTCTTTATCTGACCACAGGTAGGACCTGTAACAGAGGATAGTCTCTCCATCATCATGTTCGTTATCACATTCTTGACCTTACCAAAGTTAAGATTGTCCATTCTGGTTGCGTCATAGGGATTCCACCCTGTGGCAAGGATCACAGAATTAGCTTTTATTGCAATCTTTTCGGGCTTCATAGAAAGGTCTATTGCATTGTACTTACAAGCCTCTACGCACTTTGCACAGGATGCACCCTTGCATACCCTTGAATCAATGGTATATTTAAAAGGCATCGCCTGATTGTAGGGCAGATATACTGCCTTTGTCTTGTCCATCCCAAAATTAAAATCATTGGCCCTTTCCACTGGACATACCTCTGCACAGGCATTACAGGATACACAATTATCCTTTATAAAGCCTGGATTGATCATCACATTGACAGTAAAATCACCCTCAGAGCCTGTAATAGACTCAACCTCTGCAGTTGTATAAAACTTGATAAGAGGGTTGGTCTTTATCCTTCTGAAATTGATCTCTAAACCGCACATGGGGGGGCACATCTTAGGAAAGTATTTATTGAGTTGGGCAACTCTACCACCAAGGTAAGGATTCTTTTCAATCAATACCACCTCGGCGCCTGTCTCTGCCGCATCAACGGCTGCCGTCAACCCGCTAAACCCTCCTCCGACAACCACCACACGGCACAAACCACCTTCTGCCTGTTCTGCCATGCTATTCCTCCTTTGTAAATGGTGAGATAAATGACTTCAATTTGCAGCGCCCGATATACCAGTGTTTATAGCATCTCCGGCGCTGAAAATTGTTGTAAAAGAAAAGAGGGGCCTTTGGCCCCTCCTTCTCAGGATAATTAATCAGGGATAATCTGTACATATGGGACTTTCTTGAACTCCCATGTGAGATTTTCTGTATTGTAAACGGAATTCACAAAGCACTTCCAGTTCTTATCGTCAATAGCAAGGAAATCTCCCCTGTAATAGTAACCGGGATACCTGCTCTCTTCCCTGAAGAGGATATGCCTTGCATGTGCCTCAACAGAGAGTATCCTGTGATAGTTCTCCCAACATCTCATTAACTCATGGAGGTCCTTGGCAGCCATCTTTGCTGCGTCCTCCTTGAGCATCTCTAACTGCTTTAAGCCCTCCTCAAGCATGGTCTTTGAGGTCATGTACCATGTTGAGATACCACCAAAGTACTCATCAGCAATCTTCTGGAGCCTTGCCTGGAGCATGTTTGGCTTGATATAGTGAGGATTGACTAATGGGTCTGTTGAATAGGTCTTGTATTTCTCATATACCTCATAAGGCATATACAATTCGCCAGCAATCTGATCAGCGGTCTCTTTGATAGCTGGCTTATAACCGGAGTCATCAAGTATAAGTGCCAATGCTGCCTTTGCTGCAATCCTACCCTCTGCATGGGAACCTGAGGAGAACTTATGTCCTGATGCACCTACAACATCACCAGCCATAAATAGACCCTTTACAGTTGACATCCTGTTGTAGCCCCAGCTCCATTCTGCAGGGGTACCGGGGATATCACCAGGTCCACTTACCCAGAAGCCTGCGCAGCCAGCATGGGAGCCTAAGAGATAGGGTTCTGTAGGCATAATCTCAGAGGGAACCTTGTCGGGTTCAATATTCTTACATGCCCAGAGTCCTGCCTGACCAATGGCCATATCAAGGAAGTCTTCCCATGCCTCAGCCTCAAGGTGTTTGATCCTCTTGGCATCCATCTTTGTGGCAAGCTCTGCCATTGCTGTATGGGTATTCATGAGGATAGGTCCCTTACCTGCCTTCATGTCGCACATCATCATGTGGTTTCTTATAGCTGTGCCGAGCTTTTCTGCATAAGGGCTATAGAGCTTCTTGGTATCTTCTAAATGTGTAACACAGTAGTCTTCGCCAAGGGAATTGGTGGCCTTTGCCTTGAAGAACAAGAACCAGGCACCCACAGGGCCATAACCATCTTTAAACCTCGCTGGGACGAACCTGTTTTCCATCATGGTGAGCTCTGCGCCAGCCTGCATACCAAGGGCGTAACCTGAACCTGAATTCCAAACTGGATACCATGCCCTACCCTGCCCTTCTTTTACTGACCTTGGTCTAAAGACATTAACAGCGCCGCCAGCGGCATTTATCATCGCCTTTGCCTTGAAGATATACACCTTATTTTCCCTGACGCTAATGCCCACTGCTGCAGCAACCCTCTTAGGATCGTTGGCATCTTTTAAGAGCTTGACAATAAACACCCTCTCATAAAGATTCTGTGCCATTCCAGTTGCCTTTCTATTGTATTCGAGGGCTGCCTTTGCTGCCTCTGCAACGATCACCTTGTAAGATTCACCGTTTATCATAATCTGCCATTTGCCTGATCTTACTGGTGTGCCACCATCCTTCAACAATGCCTTTCCTTGATCTCTTGCCTGAAAACCATCAAGCGAAAAGCCGTCATCGGCCTTTTTCCATATAGGAAGCCCCCACTCCTCAAAGAGGTGCACTGAGTTATCAACGTGTCTGCCTAAGTCAAATACGAGGTCTTCCCTTATTATGCCCATCAAGTCGCCTCTGACATACTTCACATAATCAGCGACCTTGTTTTCTCCAATGTAAGTGTTAATAGCCGACAGACCCATAGCTACAGCGCCACTTCTGTCTGTGGCAGCCTTATCAACCATTGTGATCTTTATGCCCTTTGGGGTAGCCCAACGCGCAGCCTCATAAGCAGCGCCACAGCAAGCCATACCTCCGCCGATTAATAAAAGGTCGGTCTCAACCTCAACTATCTCAGGCTTAGCACAGAATGAAAATGTACAAGTTTCTTTTTCCATTTATGTCTCCCTCCTATTTATTCAGTTCTGGCAGGTTTGTTAAAGAACCCTGGCTTTTTGAGGTCATCAAAGTTAGGCTCAGGCATCCCCTTGTATGGGTCGTCGCCGAGGTGCCCTTCAGGTGTAAGCCTGGTGGGGAATTTAAATCTCTTAAGGGAGCCATTTCTAAACTTAACGGTCCACATAATAGAATCAGCAGCCCTCATAGGAATAACATTTCCGCCGAGAGGTGCAAAGTCCTGATAGGCCCTTACTTCAATAGCCTGCTGAGGACATATCTTTACACAGTTGTAGCATTCCCAACACTGATCTGGTTCCTGATTGTAAGCCTTCATCAGATCCCTATTTAAGACCATAAGATCATTAGGACAAATATACTGGCAAGCAGTCTTGTCCTGAGCCTTGCAGCCGTCACACTTTTCAGTCATAACAAAACTTGGCATAAGATTGTAACCTCCTTTTTGTGGTTGTGATAATATCTAAGAAACAATTACTCCTAAAAAGACAATCAAATTACTGACCTTCCCACATCCCTCCTTTCTTATTTTTGGTGGGCAAGGCAATTATATAACTGCCACTGCCCTATCCAAAATTTATTATTTTTTCTCCCCCTCTGCGTATTTGTGGAGTTTTATTTCTACTTTTTCAGTTAGGCCTTGATAGTACTCCTTCAGTATCTCAACTACCTCTGGGCGGCTAAACTGACTTGATACTTCTTCGCCTTCTGATAGCATCTTTCTGAGTTTGGTACCGCTCAGGAGCACCCTGTCATCCTTACCATGAGGACATGTCCTCATTGAGGCCATACCGTCGCATTTTTTGCAATAAAAGGTCCAGTCAATCTTAAGGGGCTTAGTCTCTAAGGCATCTTTTGGTATCTCGTCAAATATCTTCTGTGCGTCAAAGGGGCCGTAGTATTCTCCTACACCTGCATGATCCCTCCCGATGATCATGTCTGAGCAACCATAGTTTTGCCTAAACAGGGCATGCAAAAGTGCCTCACGAGGACCTGCATACCTCATATCTAAAGGATATCCTGCCTGGATACAGGTGTTTTTGACAAAATAAAGCTCTACAAGCTTGTTGATGGCCTTAACCCTCACCTCTGCAGGGATATCCCCTGGCTTGAGCTTTCCTAAAAGTTGATGTATAAGCACACCATCACATATCTCTATGGCAATCTTTGCGAGGTACTCATGGGAGCGGTGCATTGGGTTCCTGAGCTGAAGGGCTGCAACCCTATTCCAACCCATATCTTCAAACATCTTCCTTGTCTCAGCAGGGGTAAGGAACAAACCAGGATACTGCTGTGGGAAACCACCCTGACTAAGTACCTTTACAGTGCCAGCGAGGTTGACCTCTGCCTGATCCATAACCATCTTAACACCAGGATGCTCAAGGTCTGCAGTTCTGTATATGTTCTTGCACTCAAATTCCTTATCAATGGTATACTTGTCTGTGACCTTCATGGTGGCCATGAACTCCCCATACTCCTCAGAATAGAGGGCAATCTCGTCACCTACTTTTATGCCATCGGAATCAGCCTTTGAGGATGAAACAGTAATGGGTATTGGCCAAAATGTACCGTCTGCCATCTTGAATTCACTGCAAACACCCTTCCAATCGTCATGTCCCATGAAGCCTGTCAGGGGGGTGAAACCACCTATTCCAAGCATAATTAGATCACCAGATTCCCTTGAAGTCACATTAATCTTTTTCAATGTTGCGGCCTTCTTTTTTTCCTCCTCCAATTCCTTCCCTGTAAGAAGCAGGGGTTTCAACTTCTTTTCTTTCCCGTGGGGATTGACTAATGCCATTACAGTCCTCCTTGTTTGTTTTTTAAATGCTTATTTATTTAGGTTCTATGCCCTTAATTAGAGCCCTAAAACCTTACATACATTACTGAAGATCTCATCTATACTGCCTGTGCCGCTGACAGACTTGAGTATTCCCTTCTTACCATAGTAGTCAAAAAGCGGGGCAGTCTGGGCGTTGTATACCTCAAGTCTCTTTTTGATAGTCTCTTCCTTATCATCGTCTCTCTGAAAGAGTTCTCCATTACATTTATCGCAGGAATTTCCCTTCGTGGATGGATTGAAATACACATTGAACATCTGTCCGCAAGCCTTGCAGGTGCGCCTGCCTGTTAATCTCTTCATCAGGTCTTCAAAGGGGACATCAACACTCAAGGCACATGTAAGAGGCATGTTTAATGAGGCAAGCATCTTATCAAGGGCCTCTGCTTGAGAGGTGTTACGTGGGAAACCATCAAGGATAAAGCCATTTTTACAATCATCCTGTTTCAATCTCTCTTCAACCATACCAAGGACAATGCTATCAGAGACAAGCTCCCCTTTGTCCATGCAAGCCTTTGCCTCTTTGCCAAGGGCAGTGCCAGCGGCTACTGCAGCCCTTAATAAGTCGCCTGTTGATATTTGTGGAATCTTATATTTATCAACAAGTTTTTTAGCCTGAGTGCCCTTCCCGGCGCCAGGTGCGCCAAGCAATACGATTCTCATAGAGGAACCTCCGAAGAAATAATTTAAATTGAACGGTAAAAAGACTTTATAAGTTAATCAATGCCAATTTATAATTCAAATTTAAAATATTAATTGGCCCATAAAATTTACAAATAATCATTGTTATCTATGTAATCCTTTAATTTTTTCAGCGCCTTAGCCCTGTGACTCAGGGCGTCCTTTTCCTCGGGCAAGGCTTCTCCAAAGGATTTACTCCACCCCTTAGGGATAAAAAGAGGGTCATAACCAAAACCCATGTTGCCTCTTAGCTTTCTTGCTATACTGCCTTCAACAAAGCCCTCAAAGGTCATTACAGAGCCGTCCTGCTTAGCAAGGGCAACAACACAGACAAATCTGGCGCCCCTGTCATCGATGGACTCCATTTCTTGGAGCAATTTATCATTGTTACTTCTATCGCTGGCATTGTCTCCTGCATACCTTGCAGAGTGAACTCCTGGACTGCCCCCTAAGGCATAAACCTCTAATCCAGAATCGTCAGCAATGGCAATTTTCCCAGTATATTGAGCTATAGCAAGTGCCTTCTTAGCAGCATTATCTTTAAAGGTTTCACGGTCTTCTTCTACTTCTGGAAAATCAGGGTAGTCTTTGAGTGTAAGGAACCTTAAGTCATCGTTGCCCTTTGACAAGATGCGTCTTATCTCCTCAACCTTTTTGAGATTTCTTGTTGCAATTACAAACTCACGGGTTATCACGCCTTGAGAAAATATCATTTACTGGGGTTTTTAGTCAAATGTCGACCCAAAATTGCCAATAGAAAAAAGGTGGGGTATGCCGAAAAGGCTTTATTGTGACACCAATTTGAAAGACCTCTTACACCCTAAAGACAATGCGAAGGCATTCACCCAAGGGTAACCTAAGACCAAGGCCCTTTTTAGATAGTTTTGTGGCAGTATAAAGGCCTTGAGGCATACTCCCCCTTTTTATAAATTCCTAAGGGCAATTTTTGGTGTCGAAAACTTTATTGACAAAAACACCCATTAAATATTAGTCTAAACGCTCTTAAAATTTATTGGGCCGCTAGCTCAGCAGGTAGAGCAACGCCCTTTTAAGGCGTGGGTCGTTGGTTCGAATCCAACGCGGCTCATATAATAAGGTTTATTGTTCCAGAATAGAATCTGAAGATGTCCCCATCGTCTAGAGGCCTAGGACATTGCCCTTTCAAGGCAGTAACACGGGTTCGAATCCCGTTGGGGACGTATAACCCGCACTAATTGCATTTTAGGTATAGTTTTTTTACAATATCGCAAATTATCACACATTAAAACGCATACAAGGAACACTCAATGAGATTCATTGACACATCTATTGGCAAAAAAGTCATCATGGCAGTTACAGGGATAGCGCTTGTAAAATTCTTGTTTATCCATCTAATAGGCAACTCTACAATTTTTTTAGGACCAGAGGGCATAAATGCCTATGCAAAGGGATTGCACAGCCTGCCTCCGATTGTATGGGGATTCAGACTCATAATGCTTTTGATATTTGGCATACACATATACTTTGCAGTACAGCTTACCCTTGATAACAAAAAGGCAAAACCTATTGGGTACAGTGTAGATAAAAACTTAGCAGCCACTTTTAGCGGAAAGACTATGATCTGGACTGGTCTGATAATATTGGGTTTTGTAATCTACCACCTCTTACATTTCACGCTACAGATTACAAGCCCTTATTTCATTGCCTCCTCACATCCTGATAACTTTGGCAGACCAGATGTATTTAAGATGGTTATACTTAGCTTCCAGAAAATCTCTATTGCCCTAATATATGCCCTTTCAATCACAGCGCTTGCGCTACATCTAAGTCATGGCGTTCAAAGCATATTTCAGACCCTTGGGCTTAACGGAGACTATTTAATGCCAAAGATAAAGGCACTTGGTCTTGCATTAGCATTGATCTTATCAATAGGTTATCTATCAATCCCTGCTGCTATACAGCTTGGGATTATAAGTCTATAGGAGGAAAGGTGATACTGGACGGCAAGATACCCGCAGGCCCAATCAATGAAAAATGGGACAGGCATCGTCAGCATCTAAAACTGATCAATCCTGCCAACAAGCGTAAGTTTACTATAATCGTAGTAGGCACAGGTCTTGCCGGAGCATCTGCGGCAGCTACATTGGGAGAGTTGGGTTACAATGTGGAGGCCTTCTGCTATCAGGATAGTGCCCGCAGGGCACACAGCATTGCCGCTCAGGGCGGTATAAATGCTGCCAAAAACTATCCAAATGATGGAGACAGTATCTACAGATTGTTTTACGACACCATAAAGGGTGGTGACTTCAGGGCGAGGGAGGCAAATGTCTATCGCCTTGCCCAAGTAAGTGTCAACATCATTGACCAGTGTGTGGCTCAAGGCGTGCCCTTCGCAAGGGACTATGCAGGATACCTTGATAATCGTTCCTTTGGAGGGGCTCAACTCTCTAGAACCTTTTATGCAAGGGGGCAGACAGGTCAGCAATTGCTCCTTGGGGCATACCAGGCCCTATCGCGTCAGGTATATCTGGGCAAAGTGAAGATGCACCCACGCACCGAGATGCTTGATCTCGTCTTGGTTGATGGAGAGGCAAAGGGTATTGTGGTAAGGGACATGGTAACAGGGAAGATAAGCGCCTATTCAGCAGATGCAGTCTGCCTTTGTACTGGTGGATACGGTAATGTCTTTTATCTCTCAACCAACGCAATGGGCTGCAATGTCACTGCAACCTACAGGGCCTATAAAAAAGGCGCCTTCTTTGCAAACCCCTGTTTCACCCAGATACACCCCACCTGCATCCCTGTTAGCGGAGACCACCAGTCAAAGCTTACCCTAATGTCTGAGTCCCTTAGAAATGATGGAAGGATTTGGGTGCCAAAAAATAAAGGAGACAACAGAAGACCTGCCGATATTCCTGAGGTTGATAGGGACTACTACCTTGAAAGGAAGTATCCAAGCTTTGGAAATCTTGCACCAAGAGACATATCCTCAAGGGCAGCAAAAGAGGTATGCGATGAAGGCAGAGGCGTAGGTCCTGGGGGGCTTGGTGTTTACCTTGATTTCTCTGACGCCATAGGCAGACTTGGAGAGTCTGTTATAAGACAGAGATATGGCAATCTCTTTGAGATGTATGAGCGGATTACAGGAGAGGATGCCTACAAACAACCGATGAGAATATATCCTGCTGTGCACTATACAATGGGAGGACTATGGGTTGATTACAACTTGGAGAGCAACATACCGGGACTATTTGTGCTTGGAGAGGCAAACTTCTCAGACCACGGTGCCAACAGGCTTGGGGCAAGTGCACTCATGCAGGGATTAGCCGATGGATATTTTGTGATTCCCTATACAATTGCTGACTATTTAGCCAGGACAAATATCCCCAAACCTTCTACAGAACAACCAGAGTTCTTAAACTCCTTAGAGGAGCAAAGGAATCTCATAAAGAAACTGCTTTCAATAAAGGGCAAAAGGACCGTAAATGACTTCCATCGTGAACTGGGTAAGATAATGTGGGACAATGTAGGCATGGCAAGGTCAGAGGAAAGCCTGAAGGATGCCCTTAATAAGATCCCTACAATAAGGGAGGAGTTTTGGGAAAATGTCATTGTACCCGGTAGTGGCGGGGAACTCAATCAGGAGCTTGAAAAGGCTGGCAGGGTTGCAGACTTCCTTGAATTTGCTGAGCTCATGGCGATAGATGCCCTCCATAGGAATGAGTCCTGCGGCGGACATTTTAGGGTTGAGTATCAGATGCCAGATGGTGAGGCTAAGAGGGACGATGAGAATTTTTGCTATGTGGCGGCATGGGGATACAGAGGACAGGACAATGCCCCAGAGTTACATAAAGAACCCCTCGCCTTTGAGAATGTAAAACTCGCTATAAGGAGTTATAAATAGACATGAATCTTACACTGTTTGTTTGGCGACAAAGGGACAAGGATTCACAGGGCAAGCTTGAGGAATACAAGGCCCATGACATAAGCCCCGATATGTCATTCCTGGAGATGCTCGATGTGGTCAATGAAAGACTTATAAAGGAAGGCAAAGAGCCCATAGCCTTTGACCATGACTGCCGTGAAGGGATATGCGGGATGTGCTCACAGGTAATAAATGGCATACCCCATGGGCCACAGGGAAAGACGACGGTCTGCCAACTCCATATGAGACACTTCAAGGATGGTGATAGGATATACATTGAACCCTGGCGTGCAAGGGCATTCCCCATAATCAAGGATCTTATCGTTGACCGGAGTGCCCTTGATAGGATAATACAGGCAGGCGGATATGTATCTGTCCATACAGGGGGGGTCCCTGATGCCAATGCCATATTGATACCCAAACCTGATGCCGATACAGCAATGGATGCAGCAGAGTGCATTGGATGTGGCGCCTGTGTTGCAGCCTGTCCCAATGGCTCAGCAATGTTGTTTACAGCCGCAAAGGTCACCCATCTTGCCATGTTGCCTCAGGGCAAGGTAGAGGCAGCAAGGAGGGTCTGCCTGATGACGGAGCAGATGCTCAAAGAAGGCTTTGGCAACTGCACAAACCATTACGAATGTCAGGCCGCATGCCCCAAGGGCATAAAGGTCTCCTTTATTGCAAAGCTCAATAGGGAGTTTATAAAGGCACAGTTTTAATACAATAATCTTATGATGGCAAATTACAGAAATCTATCCAACCTTTTAATCTAATTGATGTCTTTTAGATGAGCCAAACACCATTGCCCCTTGCCTCAATTGTTGTCAGGACAAAGGATCGTCCCCTTTTACTAAAAAGGGCCTTACATAGCATAGCCAGTTCAAGTTACAGGGCTTTACAGGTTGTTATTGTCAACGACGGAGGTGCACCAGTCTCAGGGGATGAAGTATCTGCTATCTTTGGAACTATCCCCTTTAAACTAATAAACCTCCCAGAGAACCTTGGCAGGCCCTCAAGCCTCAATTTAGGCATATTAGAGTCAGAGGGTCAGTACGTATGCTTCCTTGACGATGACGATGTTTTACTTCCAGCTGGGATAGAGTCCTTAATCAAGGCTGCCATGTCAAATCCAGATACAGTGATATATGGAGATGTGATTTGTAAATTATACTCTGCCAGTGGAGATGATTTGAAAAGCCATTGGATAATGGGCGATGACTTCGACAGAGAGAGGCTCCTCCTTGAAAACTTCATTCCACTAAATGCCCTATGCATACCGAGACATCTCCTATCTCAGATAGGTGAAATTGATAAGACATTCCACATATATGAAGACTGGGACATGCTTATTAGGCTCTCTGAGGTCGCCAAATTTCTACACATAAATGCCACCATTGCGGAATACAACATCTACAATGAATCAACCCTTACTGGAAAGGGCGGTGAGGAGTTTCAGAGGCAATACAGAGAAAGGCTATTACAAAAGCACCTCAGCAAGATTACCCCTGCGATTATAATGAAGTTTATATTTCAGGCCCCCCATATAAAGGCAAAGGACGATCTTATTGCACATTATATACGAGAAAAGCAAAGTGACTTAGAAGAGATAAAATTCTTAAAAAGACAACACGACGCACTTATTGCCAAGCTCAACTCGCAGTCTGTTGTTATGAAAGAAAACATTGCCCTTGAGAATAAAGTTAGGACCCAGTCCGAGATCATCAAACAACAAAAAGAAGAGACAAGCAAACTGCTCAGCCAGTTAAATACCACCCAAAGGGATTATAATGACCTTCTAAACTCTAACTCCTGGAGGCTCACAAGACCCCTAAGGGAACTAAAGGCCCTCTTCAGAGGCAAAAAAAACAAAAAGGATTGTTTTGATGAGCCTGAATTAGTTCTGGATTATAGGACCCATATTTCAGAGGCCCTTCCAAAGGTTGAGGTAATTATAGTCAACTACAATGGCATAAAGTATATAGAGAACTGCCTGTCTTCTCTGTTAAAAACAGACTATCCAGTTTTTTCAATCACAGTAGTAGACAACGGCTCTACTGACGGAAGCCTGCAGATTATAGAAGACAGATACCCCTCAGTGAAGGTCATCAAAAACAATGAAAATCTCGGCTTTGGTATTGCCAACGACATAGCCATTCAGGCAACGGAGGCCCAATACATCGCCCTTTTGAATAATGACACCCTAGTCACCTCAAATTGGTTACAACCCCTTGTAAAGGCCCTACTATTTAATAGAGATGTTGCAGCAGCCTCATCAAAGCTCTTATTTATTGACAAACCCAATGTTATCAACAATGCAGGCGGGGGCATGAGCCTTGCAGGTTTTGGTTATGACAGAGGCATACATCATCCCGATGGAGAAGTATTCTCAAGGCCTTCTGAATGCCTTTTCCCATCAGGTGCAGCCTGTGTCATAAAGAAAGAGGCCTATCTAAGAGTAGGGGGCTTTGATAAGAGCTTTTTTATGTATCATGAGGATGTTGACTTAGGCTGGCGACTCTGGCTATATGGTTATAGGGTTTTATACATACCTCAGTCAGTGGTGTATCATGCCTTTGGGGGGACCACTAAAAAGGTAGGGGGCAATACCTTCAAGAGGGAATACGGATTGCAACATGCCATTAGGTCCTTGATAAAGAATTATGAGACTAAGAACCTCCTTAAGTCCCTCGCTATGATGTCATCTATAGGCATCAAAGATCTCCTCTTTAAGGGACAAGGCGCCTTTGTCAAAGCCATGTCTTGGAACCTCAAAAACATGAATGACACCCTTAGACATCGCAGAGATATCAAAAAAAACAGAACCCTTAGCGACGATTATCTCCTTAAAAAGGCATTGATCTTTGATGGCACATATCCACCTGTATACGAGCCTGATTATGAGATTACAGACCTTGAGTTATTTAAAAAATCAGACAACCGTAGAGGTTCCATACTCCTAGGTATCAACGATGAGGGGAATTTAGGCTATGGATGGCACACTGCAGAAACACGCCAAAGGGTGAGGTTCAGATTTACTATGTCTGAGGCTACTGTATATCTATATGCAGAAAATAGCAACAAGCTAATCATCGAGGCAGCCCTATCTCAGTTAATACCTGCCAATAAAACTACAATCTACATAAATGGCGAACCCTTTGAACTCAATATAAAGGGGGATAGGTTTGATCAATACACCATAGCAATAGATAGCCTAAGGGGTTTTGTAGAGATAAAGATAAAGGTAGACCAGACCTTCATACCCCATGAACACTACCATAATAAAGACTTTAGGCAGATAGGTATTGCCGTTAAAAAGATAGAGGTCGTTAACACAACAATAGACAATCAAGATTACAATGGTATAAGTGTAATCATCCCTACCTATAACAGGTCATCGGCCTTGATGAAAACCCTAACAGCCCTCAACAATCAAAGCCTCCCAAAAGAACTCTACGAGGTCATAGTAGTAGATGATGGTTCCACAGACGATACAGCCCAGATTGTTAGGGAATTCATGAATCATTCGGCGATCAACTGTAGCTATCACTTTCAAGAGAATAAAAAACAAGGGGCTGCAAGGAACCTCGGTATAGGCTTTGCAAAATACCCCATTATCTTATTCATTGGTGATGATACGACACCAGAGCATAATCTTCTTGCAGAACACCTCCAAACCCATAAGGACAAAAACAAGGATGGCAAGACCGCCGTGCTTGGATTCACTGACTGGCCCATTGAATTCAAAGTAACGCCTTTTTCTAGATATGTCAGCGGATATGGTCATCAATTTGGATATGACCTAATAGGAGACGGTGACCTCTTAGGTTTTAGCCTATTTTACACCTCTAACATATCCGTAGCAAGAGCTTTCTTGTGTAAACAGAACCCTATCTTTGATGAAGACTTTAAGACCTATGGATGGGAAGACATAGACTTGGGTTATAGGCTTCAGAAGGCAGGGATGACGATACTCTACAATAAAAATGCAAAGACGAGGCACTATCATAGGATGGACATCTATTCTTTTACTAAAAGGCAGTTAATGGTAGGCAGAGGAGCGCATATTATGCTCTCTAAACATCCTGAGCTATGGAGGGTACTGAAGACCGACAAGATAGATTATCTGTCACGATACAAAACTGTTGCGTCTTTAACGAGGCATCTAATCTACCTGTGCGACATTGCACAAATCCCTCTACCACATCCTGTATACCGTCTTGTCCTTGATGTATATTACGCAAAAGGCTACAGGGACGAAAAGGGGAAATTTCTTTATTGTTGACAAAAATGGCCCTCCTATTCAATCCTATCGATTCCTACAAATACCCCTGCCCTGCTGCTCTGACTTGCCTTCCTACAGGACCCAGTCTTAACTGTGCTAAACTCATCTTCCTTTCTCAAAAATTGCATAAATCCTCGTATATAACTAAATAGTGGCATTAATGTAGCCTTAAGTGATTTAAACAATACTTGATATCCTGCAATAAATGTGATTATAGCCATGAGACCAAAGAATAAAACAAAAAAGACCCTCCATTACATCTGCGAATCCAGCAGTATAAGGGAAATCACTATGGATTAATCGGTACCTCCTATCGTGAAGGTGGTTCGGAAGAGCGGAAGGGCGGAGAAACTGAAGAAGGAAATTTTTATTTTTAAAAAATGTTATTCCTATTACACTTCAGCACTTCCGCTTTTCCGCACTAATTGTAGCCATACTACGGAAATAGCCTCAAACCCTTACAGATCAAGCATCTTAATCATGTCAATGAAAAGAAAATGAGATTAAGGGCAATGACGGGGTAAGGACAAAGGGTACAGTATTTGATATAATACAGGGCAAGAATCTCTTAAAAAGGAGGTTAGGCTAATGGTGGAAGAAGGCAAACAGAGCTTGATGACAGAGAAGGGTTTTATAGATATATTGGTGACAAACATGCTACCGACAACTAAGTATATTGAGACTCGATTTGACATGATGCAGAATCAGATTGATGAGGTAAAGTCAGATGTAAGGGATGTAAAGGAAGAC
>CALEDV010000073.1 GCA_937949555.1 uncultured bacterium
GCTAAACACAATTTTACAGAATCAATGAGATATATTTATAACAAATCAGAATATACTTTGTCAATAGTCATTTTCTAACCCTAAATTGCCGATAGGAATTGATAACAAAGAAAGGGCGTATGCCTCAGAGCCTTTATACTGCAACAAAATGCCCCATGGTCTTCATTTACCCAAGGGTGAATACATTTGCATTGTTTTTAGAGGGCAAGGGGTCTTACAAAGAGGTGTCTCAATAAAGCCTTTTCGGGATACCTCCCTTTTTTCTATCCGCAATTTTGGGTTAACTTGAACGGTTTAAGGCATTTCAGGATTAGAGCCCCTGAGGATAGATAACGCCAAAATCCTAATATCAGGAGCCTTTTGTTAAGACAACACAATAAGGCCTTTTAGGCTACACCCTTACTTTTATAGGGTAGGTTTGGGTCACAATTTATTTTTGCATTTATTAAGGCTACTTGATAAAATTCAATATAAAATATTAAGGAGGTCATACTCAAATGGGAAGGATATTTTTTATTGTTCTCTTAATGGTAGTCTTTTTAGTTTCTGCCTGTTCCACTTACCACTACGAAGGCGCTGCTGTGGGCGGAGCCGCAGGAGGAGTAGCTGGGGCACTGCTTGATTCAAAAAACCACTGGCGAGGGGGAGTTATTGGCGCAGCAATCGGAGCGCTTGCAGGGGCTACTATAGCCGATGTTTCAGTGAGAGGCTCAAGAGATGCTGCACGACAGGATAGACCTGTAGAATACAGAACAGACGATGGTAGGGGCTATTACAGGGCTGAACCGATAAGTCAGCCCTATTATCCTAATGAGCAGACAAAATGTCGCAAGGTAAATGAAAGGGTCTGGGAGGATGGGAGATTAGTAAAAGATACAGTTAAAGAGGTATGCGAAGGAGAGCGATACGAACGCAGGTATTAGTGAACCTTTTTTCCGCCTTCCTTTATGGGAGGCGGGTATATCTACCATCAATACTATAAATATCCACCCCTTTGCATAACCTCAACCAGCTTATTATCTCCATCAGAGGGCCTTATATTTGAGACAAAGTGAGCTACATATTTTGCAAGCATGTCTGGTTCAAGGTTCACCGCGTCTCCTACCCTCTTAATCCCAAGGGTTGTCATCTTAAGGGTATGCGGAATAATAATAACTGATAACAACTGCCTCTGCACATCAACTACTGTAAGACTAATCCCATCAATGGCTATCGAGCCCTTTGGTATGGTGTATTTTAAGATTGAGGGTGGAGCTTCAATGTCGATCTTCTCAGCGTTACCTATTTGTCTTCTCGATAATATCCTGCCTTTATCTTCAACATGTCCGCTTACAAAATGTCCTCCAAGTCTTGAGTTTGCCCTAAGGGCAGGTTCTATATTAACAAAATCGCCAGACTTAAGCAGTCCAGTGGTTGTCACATTGAGGGTTTGCGGTGAAACATCAAAACAGGCTGCCTCTCCCCTAATGTCTGTAATTGTAAGGCATACGCCATTTATGGAAATGCTATCGCCAATATTACTTTCCTTGATCGTATGAGGACACTTTATACATAGCCTTGCACCATCAGGGCGAGCCTGAATATTCTCAACCCTTCCTAACTCTAATATTATGCCTGTAAACATAGGATTTAAACCTTCCCTTTTGTTATACAAATTTCAAGACTTGGGCAATTCATATAAATCACTTTTATAGACATCTTGGAACTGTTTTCTGCCTTTTATTTGGTAATTGTTCCTATCCTTGAAAGCCGCGGCCTCGTGTTAAGACTATCCCAAGACCAATATATAATGAATGACTTTCCTCTGACCATACTCATATCTACATATCCCCAAAATCTACTGTCATAACTTTGATCCCTATTGTCTCCCATAACAAAAAACTTATCCTTTGGGACAAGAAAGGGACCAAAGTTGTCTCTGGGCTCAATAGGGTTTGTCCTATGAGTTGGATCAGTATGTTGAGCATAGGGCTCCTTAAGTTTCCTGCCATTGATAAAAACATCGCCATTTCTGCCGTGAATTATATCCCCTTCTATGGCTATAACCCTTTTGATAAAATCCCTGTCAGGGTCCTCAGGATACTTAAATACTATGATGTCTCCCCTTTCAGGTTTTCTCAGGATAAGTATCCGTTTGTCTGTGAAAGGAATAACCGTCCCGTAAATAAACTTATTAACCAGAATATGATCCCCTATCTGCAAAGTATTAAGCATTGATCCAGAGGGTATTTTGAAGGCTTGCACCACAAAGGCGCGTATAATCAAGGCAAGTATGAGAGCAGTAACTATTGCCTTTGTATATTCCCATAATTTATTTTTTGTCATTCTTACTCCTTTGCCTTTAAAACTGACAGGAATGCCTCCTGAGGTATCTCTACCCTTCCAATCTGTTTCATCTTTCTCTTTCCCTCTTTTTGTTTTTCAAGAAGCTTGCGTTTGCGGGTAATATCACCGCCGTAACACTTGGCAAGCACATTTTTCCTTAGTGCCTTGACACTCTCTCTGGCTATTATCTTACCTCCAATTGCGCCTTGAATGTATATCTCAAATAATTGTCTGGGGATAACCGATCTGAGTGTCTCCACGACGCTTCTTGCCTTATAGTAAGCCTTGTCCTTGTGTATTATTAATGAAAGGGCGTCCACGGGCTCTCCATTTATCAGTATATCCAGTTTAACAAGTTCAGAGGGCTGATAGCCAATGAACTCATAGTCCATAGAGGCATATCCCCTTGACAGAGATTTTAGCTTGTCATAAAAATCCCAAAGGATCTCGTTCAATGGAATCTCATAGGTCACCATTATCCTATCTTTGCTTAGATAGGAAAAATCTTTTTGGGCTCCTCGCTTTTCCTGACACAACTCAAGTATCTGTCCTATAAATTCCTGTGGGACAAATATAGATACCTTCACATAGGGCTCATAGATCTTATCATAGCGTTCAGGAAGGGAGCTTGGATTGTCCACATATATTTCATTGCCTGACATATCAACCACCTTGTAAACTACTGTAGGTGCAGTGCTGATTAGGGAAAGCTGAAACTCCCTTTCTAAGCGCTCTTTAATTATATCCATGTGCAGTAGGCCAAGAAACCCGCATCTGAATCCAAAACCTAAGGCCGTTGAAGTCTCGGGCTCGAAACTAAAAGAGGCATCGTTAAGACGCAGTTTCTCAAGGGCAGTCTTTAAGTCCTCGTATTGATGGGTTTCAATGGAATACAATCCGCAGAAGACCATGGGTTTTACCTCTCTGTATCCTGGAAGAGGCGCCTCAGCGGGCCTTCGTGCATCTGTGACGGTATCTCCTATTTTAGTGTCCTCTACATTCTTTATCCCTGCAATAAAATACCCAACCTCTCCAGCGCTTAATCCCATAGAATCCTGCATCTTAGGGGTAAAAAATCCTGTTTTTGTGATCTCATATTCCTTATTGGTTGCCATAAGTCTTATCTTCATAGCAGGTCTCATAGAACCCTCAAATACCCTAACAAGCACTATCACCCCTTGATAATTGTCAAACCAGGAATCAAAGATCAATGCCCTTAGAGGTAAAGAGGCATCTCCTCTTGGAGGTGGTATCTTTGAGATAATTGCCTCAAGTATATCCTTAGTGCCTATTCCTTCTTTTGCGCTCGAAAGTATTGCCTCTGAACAGTCTATTCCTACAGCCTCTTCAATCTGTTCCTTGACTCGTTCAGGCTCTGCAGAGGGCAGGTCAATCTTGTTAATCACAGGAATTATCTCATGGTTGTGATCTATAGCGAGATATGTATTTGCAAGGGTTTGAGCCTCCACCCCCTGAGTTGCGTCAACTATGAGGAGGCTGCCCTCACAGGAAGCAAGGCTTCTTGACACCTCATAGGAAAAATCCACATGACCTGGTGTATCTATCATGTTTAGTATATACTCCTTGCCGTCTTCTGCCTTATACTTAAGACGAACAGCATGGGCTTTAATGGTAATTCCCCTTTCCCTTTCTAAATCCATAGAGTCCAGGACCTGTTCAGTCATCTCCCGAGAGCTTAAAGCCCCAGTAAATTCAAGCAGTCTGTCTGCAAGGGTTGATTTGCCGTGATCTATGTGGGCAATTATAGAAAAATTCCTGATCCCTTCAGACATTGTTAAATCTTGGCAGCGATATAGGCAATGCCTGTCAGACCAGCATCGTCTTTAAGCTGTGATGGAACTATCTTGACCCTGTTTATCAACTCCTTGAGGGCCCTTCTTGATGCCTCTTTTATTGCTGCCTCCACATAAATGTTCCAAGCCCCTATCAAACCACCTGTAAGAATTACTGCTTGTGGACTGAAGATATTCACCACATTGGCAATACCTATTCCAAGGTTTCTTCCCGCGTCTTTAAGCACTGTCCTTGATAGGGTATCACCCTCAAGGGCAGCCCTGTATATATCCTCAGCGTTCATTTTATAGAAATTGCCGTTGTAGGTTGCCTTGAGAATACTATCAGCGCCCCGCTCTATTTCCGCTATAGCTCTGCTTATTACGGCTGTCGCTGAAGCAGTTGTCTCTAAACATCCAATGTTGCCACAGGGACACTGAGCTCCTTCGCTATTAATGCTTATATGTCCTATTTCAGCAGTCACAGAAAGAAGATTTCCGTTAATAATTATACCACCGCCTATACCTGTGCCGAGGGTAAACATTACGAAGTTTTCAAACTCCCTTCCAACACCCAATATCTTTTCTCCATAGGCAGCTGCATTACCATCGTTTTCAATTATGCATTGCAAGCCATAATCGTCCCGAAGCACTTTTCTAAAGTTAACCCCCTGAAGCTTTGGGATGTTCGGGGACGTAAGCAAGATGCCCTCTTGTGTATCCACAATACCTGCCACAGAAATCCCAACAATGCTTATCTCCCCTTTGCAGTCCTCTAAAAGATGGCTAATAGAGTTCTTGATAATCTCAAGGGGAGAAGGGCCTGTTGGTTCTTTAGTCTTCTTTATAATTGACATTTTATTGTCCTGCAAAGACCAAAGAGCTGCCCTTATATTAGTGCCACCAATATCAAGGGTAATTACATTTTTCATTTTATCCCCTGTTCTCCTTTATGCTTTATAGGACTTCAATGGATGCAAAGGCGAATAGAAAATGTTGAGTATTAAAAATAGCATAATTGGTTTTGTTTGCTCAAATCCAAAACCCAACAATTACATCTTTTTTGCTCAATGATATATATTATCCATAAATGGGTTTATATTCCATGATAAAAAAAGACTTGCAGGTGGTATTTCAACGAGACCCTGCGGCCCGTAACTATGTTGAAGTCATACTCACCTATCCCGGGGTGCACGCAATAATTATGCACCGTATTGCCCATTTTATGTGGCAGCACAAGGTGCCCATCTTACCAAGGGTGCTATCTCATATAAGCCGTTTTTTAACAGGCATTGAGATACATCCTGGCGCTAAAATAGGAACTGGATTTTTTATTGACCACGGCATGGGGGTCGTAATAGGAGAAACTGCTGAGATTGGCGATGATTGTCTGTTATATCAAGGCGTAACCCTTGGAGGCACTGGCAAGGATAAAGGCAAGAGGCACCCAACCCTTGGAAACAATGTTGTTGTAGGAGCCGGGGCCAAGGTACTCGGTCCTATAAGGATTGGGAGTTATGTTAAGATAGGCGCTAATTCTGTGGTGTTAAAGCCAGTGCCTGACAATTCGATAGTGGTAGGCGTACCCGGCAGAGTAATTAAGAAAAAGCTGCTCCGCATTGAAGAGGATGGCATTGCGGAGACCCTTGACCATGTCAGGCTGCCAGACCCCGTGGAAGATAGACTAAGGGAACTGCACGAGTACATCGTCAAGATTGAAAATAGGATACAAAATCAGGGAGGAAATCCAATAATGAGGATTTACAACACTATGACAGGCACAAAAGAAACCTTTGTGCCAATAAATAGGGACTCTATAGGAATATATGCCTGTGGGGTGACTGTTTATGATTACTGCCATATCGGCCATGCAAGGAGCGCTGTTGTTTTTGATGTGATCATAAGATATTTGCGTTATAAGGGTTACAAGGTTAAATATGTTAGGAATTTTACAGACATAGATGACAAGATAATCCGTAAGGCAAATGAGGAAGGCATACCATGGAATGAGGTCTCAGAGAAATACATCAAAGAGTTCTATGCAGATATGGACAGCCTTGGCATTGCAAGGGCTGATGTAGAGCCCAAGGCTACAGATCACATACAAGAGATGATTCATATCGTCCAAACCCTTATTGACAATGGCTATGCCTATACAGTTGTAGAGGGTGACTCTAAGAGCGTTTACTTTGAAGTGGCTAAATTTAAGGATTATGGCAAACTATCAAAGAAATCTCTTGATGACCTGCTCGCAGGGGCAAGGATTGACATAAACGAGTCAAAGAGGAGTCCTGCTGACTTTGCCTTATGGAAGGCCTCAAAGGCAGGAGAACCCTGGTGGGAAAGCCCATGGGGAAAGGGGAGACCTGGCTGGCATATTGAATGCACAGCAATGAGCATGAAACATATTGGAGAAACCCTTGACATACACGGCGGTGGCGCTGACTTGGTGTTTCCCCATCATGAAAATGAGATTGCACAGTCAGAGGCTTATTCGGGTAAAGACTTTGCAAGATACTGGGTGCACAATGGTTTCATTACTATTGACAAGGAAAAGATGTCAAAATCTTTAGGCAATTTTTTCACCATAAGAGAAATCCTAAGGAAGTATGACCCTGAGGTGGTTAGATGCTTTTTGCTTTCCAGCCACTACAGGAGTCCCCTTGAGTTTTCCCAGGAACAATTAAAGGAATCTGAAGCCTCCCTTGACAGATTCTATACCACCTATGAAAGGATAGAGGATTACTTAAGGTATGGTGCAAGACAAAAGAAAAAGGGCGATATCAGTGCCTTTGAGATAGACAAGGCAATAGAGAGGTTTTCAAAGTCCTTCGAGGATGCCATGGATGACGATTTTAATACTGCCCTTGCGATAGGGAGTATATTTGAGTTCCTTCGTATCCTCAATAGATATATAGACGCATCTCCACCAATCAGCGAAGCAACTGCTGTGCTTGAAAAGGGCAAGCAATGCCTAAAGAAATATACTTCAACGCTTAACATATTCAACAGAACACCCTATCAGTGGCAGCTTGCAATGTTAAAATCAAAGGACATACCAATCACAGAAACACAGATACAAGAAAAGATTGCTGAGAGACACAATGCGAGGGAATCCAAGAATTATCTGTTAGCAGATAACATAAGGAATGAACTTGAACAGTTAGGCATACTCCTTGAAGACAAAAAGGATGGCACCCTATGGAAAGTAAAAAGGGATGCCCCTGAAGCCAATTGAAGACTTAAAAACACAGCAATCGCATCCCTGATCCTAAGGCAAGGGATTTTTGTATAGCCTTTCTTACAAATTGGTTAGCCCCCTTTGTTGCATTGAATATGTTCATACCTTTGGCAAGGTATGCAGTGAGAGCAGAAGAATAAGCGCAACCTGTGCCGTGATAGCTATATTTAAATTTACTACCCTGTATTTCTATAAAGTCCCTACCATCAAAAACAATGTCCAGGGTCTTTTCACAGCCGCTGAACTCTGAGAAATGACCTCCTGTTATCACTACAGAGGATGGTCCCTTTCTGAGTATCCTTTTGGCAGCATACTTTATATCATCGAGAGAACGGATCTTCATCCCTGATAGCATCTCTGCCTCACCAATGTTTGGAGTTACAACCGTTGTTAGAGGCAGCAATCTTCTCTGCAAGCTTTGTAATGCCTTACCCTCTATCAGACTTCTGCCGGAGGACGATCTTATTACTGGATCCAGGACTACAATTTTTATTTTCTCTTTGGATAAAAATCTTGACACCACCTTTATAGCAGATTCCGAATAGAGCATCCCCAGTTTAATACAGTCTATCTTTATATCTTCCGATAAACATAAGAGTTGCTTTTGGAGAAATCTTGCTTCAACGGGCAATACATCTTTTACCCCCTTTGAGTTCTGAGCGGTTAATGCAGAGGCAACAGAGAGCCCATACAATCCAAGACTACGAAAGACTTTAATATCAGAAGTTATGCCAGCCCCAGAGGATGGATCAAAACCTGCTATTGTAAGGGCAATCAAAGGTCTTTTCATAGATCATTATACATTGCCAGCATAGCCCTCTTGCAAAGAGACAATAGGAATTAAAAAAATAAATGGGTTATTATATTAGCCATGGGCAGCCCAAATAATATAATAATATCTGGAGAGGAACTGGCATGGCAAAGATTGGAGAGGGCAAATGCAGAGGGCCTCTGCAAGAATGCCTGTCTTTCTTTCAACAAGCAGGAACAGTTTTATATCATCAGGTGTCTTGGAAATGAATTCAAGGTAAGCCTTAAAGAACGGCTTATTACAGGCATTTCGGAAAGGTCTCAAGTTCTGCTCAACAATCTTTCCTATTTTCTTAAGCTCTCAATGCTTTGGTATATGTTGCACGCAAAGGATATTGGGTTTTCAGGCAGGCTTGTCAATCCCGTAAACATAAAGGGTGGGGATATATTTTTTAAGGGTTCTCATGTCCTTCCCTTACAGGGCTTATCCAATAGATACAGCAATGACCTTGAGGGTTTTTACTCAAGATGCGAAGATTTAGGCGGGATAAGGACTGCTGGAGGAGATGCTGCAAGCCTTCTATATCCCTTTGCAAGGGTGCCTATTACAATTATTCTGTGGAAGGCCGACGAGGAGTTTGGTCCCTCGGCAGACCTACTCTTTGACTCCACCTGTGAAATGCAACTGCCCCTTGATGTGATTTGGTCAACGGCCATGCTTACAATCCTTGCAATATTAAAAAAATAAAGGAAAACTATGATAATCGAAAAAATTGTCGTCGGTATGCTTCAGGTAAACTGTTACATAATTGGCAGTAAAGATTCAGGCAAAGGGGTAATAATTGACCCTGGCGACGAACCGGATAGGATCATCGACCTCGTGGGGACCACTGGGCTTGAAATAAAAGAAATAATATGCACCCATGGCCATTTTGATCACATAGGCGCTGCTGGAGAGTTAAAAAACTACTTAGGCGCCCTTGTCTTGCTCCACAGGGAGGACATCCTGGTGTACAAGCATTCATACGAAGTTGCACAAGAGTGGGGATTAGATGCAGAGCCACAACCAGAGCCTGACCTTTATATTACTGAAGGGCATCTAATAGATTTAGGCAGCACCACTATGAGGGTTATACATACCCCTGGACACAGTCCTGGAAGTATATGCCTAACAGGTGAAGGTTTTGTACTAACTGGAGACACCCTCTTTGCGGGCTCCATTGGCAGAACCGATTTCCCTGGCGGAGATTACAATAGGATAGGAAAATCCTTCAGGATGCTTATGGCTCTTGACAATTCAACAAAGGTGATGCCTGGACACGGTCCCTCATCGACAATTGGATATGAGCGGCAACACAATCCCTTTGCGGCAGAGTTTTTATCGAGCTACTAAAAGGGCCTTCAGAGGGTCCATATAACCCGCCTCAGCAAATCCTTTCCTTCTATAGGCACAACTGTCACACTCTCCGCAGGGAGTAAACAGATTGCCAGTCTTAAGGGGATCGTAACAACTCCAAGTGAGGGAATAATCAACACCTAAAGCCATGCCCACACTTATTATCTCTGACTTTTTCAGATAAAGTAGAGGCGCCCTTATTTTAAACCTCAAAACCCCTTCCACAGATGCCTTAGTGGCAAGGTTTGCCATATCCTCAAAGGCGCTCAGATACTCTGGACGGCAATCAGGATATCCGCTATAGTCAACAGCATTTGCCCCTATAAATATGTCGCCTGCATCAAGAGTCTCTGCCCAGCTTAGGGCAAAGGATAAGAAAATAGTATTACGAGCCGGAACATAGGTGACGGGAATAACATCCCTTTGGCTTTGTAATCTTGGGACATCTATATCTGATGTCAGGGCTGACTTGCCTATTGCCCTAAGATCAAAATCAACTATAAGATGTTGCATCACGCCTATTTGAGCAGCAACCTTTTTTGCCGATTCAAGCTCAACGCTATGACGCTGACGATAGTTTAAACTCAGGGCATAAATCTCATAACCCTCAGACTTTGCTATAGCCGCCGTAGTGGAAGAATCAATGCCTCCACTCAGCAATACCACTGCCTTCATAGTCTTAAGCTCAATGCCATATTAATTGCCTCAATCATGCTTGAGGGGTCAGCAATACCCTTCCATGCAATATCATAGGCAGTTCCATGGTCAGGAGAGGTCCTTATAAAGGGTATGCCTACAGTCACATTAACCCCCTTATCAAAGGCAATCATCTTTAGGGGTATCAGGCCCTGGTCATGATACATGCAGACAACCATATCAAACTCTCCCTTATATGCCCTATGAAAAACTGTATCTGGTGGATGTGGTCCGCTGACTCCAATGCCCTCTTTTATTGCCCTTTCAACTGCAGGGACAATGACCTCTGCCTCTTCACTACCAAAAAGCCCCCCCTCTCCTGCATGAGGATTAAGTGATGCCACAGCAATCTTAGGGTTTTTTAAATCAAGCATCCTGCATGCCCTATTTGCAAGCCTAATAGTCTTTGTTATGCCCTCCGTGGTCAGCAACACAGGCACATCCCTGATCGCCCTATGAATGGTTACCAGCATCACCCTAAGAGGGCCTCCGCATAGCATCATGGCATAGTCCCTTGTGCCCGATAATTCTGCAAGCATTTCAGTGTGTCCATGCCACTTTATCCCCCCCTTATCAAAGGCTTCCTTTGTTATCGGAGCTGTAGTGATAGCATCAACCTTCTTTGAAAGCGCCATGTCCACAGCCATCTTAATATAAGATGCCGCTGCCCTGCCCCCTTCAGCAGAGACTTCTCCCCTTTTAAAAGAATTGTCCTTGATTATCCCGCTTTCAACGATCTTTATCTTCTCACTCAGGGCAATGCCTGTCAATCTTGACGCCTCTTCAATGACAGGTCTGTCCCCAATAAGCACAAAATCTGCCCTTGCTGCTATTGCTTTGCAATCAAGGGCCTTTAGGACCACCTCAGCGCCTATACCAGCAGGATCGCCTATAGTGACAGCTATTATTTTTTTGGGCATATCCATAGTGGTTATCATCAATAATTGCTGTATTGCACAGCCTGTTTATATTGCCCTATCTACAATGATATAATCCAGCCATGCATGTAATTATCGTTGGTGCTGGAGAAGTGGGTTATCAGATTGCCAGATTTTTAGCAAACGAGGCAATTGACGTTGTGGTCATAGATCGCGACACAGACAAACTCAAGAGGATCTCGGAAGAACTTGATGTCTCTGTAGTGGAAGGCGAAGGGGGAGACCCTTCAGCCCTAAAAGAGGCAGGAGCTGAAAGGACAAACATGCTCCTTGCAGTCACTAACAGCGATGAAACCAATATGATTGCCTGCCTGCTTGCAAAGGCTATGTTTTCTATTCCCCGCAAGATTGCTCGTATAAGAAACCCGGACTACTATTTCAATAAAGAGATCATGAGCAAGGAAAATCTTGACATCGACCCTGTTATTAACCCTGAACTGGAAGCGGCAAGATCCATAAACAGGCTACTTGAAGTGCCCTTTGCCTCTGATGTGGAGGATTTTGAAAATGGGTTAATCAAGGTCATCGCCTATAAAATACCCGAAGGGTCAAGATTTGCTGGGAGGGCTTTGAAAAATATAAAGGGCAGTCTATCTAGTAGATTCCTTATAGGCATAATTATAAGGGAGGATAAGGCAATTATACCTACAGGCGATGATAAAATCATGGCCGGCGACATTATTTACATGCCTATACTAAAAAACGACCTTCCTGATATAGCCTCTATGTTAGAGGTCTCAGTAAAACCCTCAAAGAGGATACTCATAATTGGAGGAGGAAGAGTTGGCTATTACATTGCCTCTTCTATGGAGTTTAAGTCTGATATTAAGATAATAGACAAGGATGAAGACCGATGCAAATACCTAAGCAGGTATTTGGGGAAGTCCTTAGTATTGCACGGTGATGGGGCAGACCAAAAACTACTTGAAGAAGAGAATATCAGGGATATGGATGTAGCAGTAACAGTAACAAACAGCGATGAGCTAAATATCATGTCAGCCTTGCTGGCAAAGAAGATGGGCACCCCTAAAACGATAGCCATTGTAAACAGGACAGACTATATCCCCTTGGCTCATAGTCTTGGTTTACAGGCTGTGCTTAGCCCAAGGATGATTACAGCAAGCAGCATTATGCGATACATAAGACAAGGCGACATACTCTCTCTAACAGCTATAGCCGGAGCAAAGGCAGAGATAATAGAGGCGAGAATAAGTCAAAAATCGCCTTTGGCTGGAGCTATACTGAAGGATTTCTCTATGCCTAAATCTACACTTATTGGGGCAATCATACGGGATAACAGGTTGATTATTCCCGGAGGCAACGATGAAATAAGAGAGGGAGACAGACTTATAGTGTTTACCCTGCGGGAATCCATAAGAGAATTGGAAGATATCCTTCAATAATCCATGAACCTGAGACTCATAGTCCACATGCTTTCTGTAGCCCTTGTATTTGTCGGCTTTTTCATGTTTCTGCCCATTGTTGTTTCTCTGTTTTATGGCAGGAACGAAATCCTTGGGCTGTCCATCTCCATGTTCATTACCCTTATTGCTGGACTTATAGGCTTCTTCTTAACTAAGGGGGCTAAGGGGCAGGAGATTAGGCACCGGGAGGCCTTTGTAATAGTTACCATGACCTGGCTTGCTATCGCCTTATTTGGTTCTCTGCCCTATCTGTTGACAGGAGGATTTAGCACCTTTACAGAGGCATATTTTGAATCCATGTCAGGTTTTACCACTACAGGCGCTTCTGTAATGACCAACATAGAAAAGATGCCTCCAGGACTCCTATTGTGGCGAAGTCTAAGCCAATGGATTGGCGGCATGGGCATTATCCTACTTGCCCTTGCAATACTTCCACTCCTTGGTGGAGGGGGTATGCAGCTCTTTAAGGCTGAGGTGCCTGAGATTAGCGTGGACAAACTAAAACCTCGCATCATCGACACAGCAAAGGCGCTTTGGCTTATCTATGTGGGGTTTACCCTTTCCGCTACCGTTGTTTACTCTCTTGGCGGCATGAGCCTTTATGATGCACTCAATCATGCCTTTGCAACAATGGCAACCGGTGGATTTTCAACAAAAAATGCCAGCATTGCACACTTCAACAGTCCCTTCATCGAATATACAAGCAGCCTTTTTATGTTTCTTGCTGGCGTCAATTATTCGCTATATTTTCATCTGCTTAGGGGCAAACACCTAAGCTTTTTCAACAATAATGAATTTAAGTTCTATACCGCTACTACCGTGCTTATGACCCTATTGATTGGGGTTGATTTAATCATAAACAACAAAACTTCTTTAGAGGAATCCCTTCGCCTTTCCTTTTTTCAAGTTACTTCTTTAATGACAACCACAGGATTTGCAACCGCTGACTTTGAAAAATGGTCATTCTTCTCTCAATCTCTCCTTCTTGTGTGCATGCTATTTGGCGCCATGATTGGATCAACTGCAGGCGGCATCAAGCAGGTGAGGATACTTCTGATGTTAAAACAGGGTTACCGTGAACTCTATCAACTTATACACCCCCATGCAATCACCACACTTAAGCTTGACAACAAATTTCTCACAAAGGAGGTGCTTGGTAGCATCTGGGGCTTCGTATTCCTTTTTATAATGATGTGTTTGGTATCTACCGTAGGAATGACCCTTTGCGGAGTTGACTTGGTAACATCATTAACTACTGTGTTGTCTGCTGCAAGCAATGTAGGCCCTGCCCTCGGAGAGGCAGGTCCCGCTGAAAACTACTCCTCTATACCAACAGCAGGCAAATGGATACTCATTTTCTGTATGCTCGCCGGAAGACTTGAAGTTTACACGGTGCTTATACTCTTGATGCCTAATTTCTGGAAAAAATGAAGTGCTTCAGAAGAACAATCTAAGGGAAAGGGCGATTTACATCAGACCTTTCCCTATTTATCATTATCTTATTTCTTAGCAGGCTCTGCCTTTGTCTTCTTAGAATATGCCTTTTTGCCCTCTTCCTTTACCTCAATACTTACAGCCTTCATTGTGTAATAGATTGTAACCTTTTCGCCTACTTTGAGATCGCCCTTTATCTTTGTGGCTGCATCCTTTGCCACTTCCCACTTCTCTTTACCCTTTTGCACTACTATTACATCGCCCTTGATCTCCAGTATAGGTCCAGTTACCTGATAGGTGTTTGGACCAGCAGCAAAGGCAGAGGTAACAAACACAGAAAACACAACCAAAACACTCAACAGAGGATTCATAACCTTCATCCTCCTAAAATATAAAATCACGCAGCCTCAAGGCTGGCTTTTAATGCAATAGAAATAAGTCGTACCAATGTTTTTATTAACTCCGAAGTGATTAATTGACCCTAATGAGATCCTTAATCTGTTTGTAAGTTCCCTCCTTGATGCCTCGAACCTTCATAATATCCTCTGGCTTAGCATAAGGACGCCCCTCCATGATCGCCTGCGCCTTCACAGGGCCTATCCCAGGGAGTGATTCTAACTGGTCCTTAGTGGCTGTATTGATATTTACAGTTTGTCCCGGTGCGAGTTTGTTAGGGCTTGATGCTTTAGATGCAGGCTTCTGAGATGGCTCAGCAGGGGTTATTGCGGGAACCTTCTGCTTTGGCTGTAGCTCCCTTGGATCCTGAGGCTTTTGGTTCGGCAAGGGCACAGAAGGATGGTTACCCACACTTATGTAAGGTTTGATTGACTCAATAGTCTTGGCGGGTATGCCTGCCCTTGAAAGCTCGTCCACTGACTTATAAGGACGATTAGCAACTATCTTTTTTGACATCCCAGGTCCGATGCCCTTGAGGGACTCAAGCTCTTTCTCAGAGGCAGTGTTAATGTCAATAAGCCCCTTCTGCGGTTGTCCATAGACTGTTGCTGATGAAAACATAAGGGTGATAATTGATGAGACAATCAACAATAAAAGGTATCTTGCTCCTATTGCCATAACTTACAACTCCAATGATATTTTTGCACATTCTATCACCTAACCCTCATATTTTGCTACATTACAAATACATTTTCTCTTAAGAGGCATGCATTAACAACCTATGTTACAATGAAAATATATGTGGCGCTTTATAGACTCTCAACAATGCGAGGCTGCCTATAATATGGCCCTTGATGAGGCCCTTGCCTACTCTGTAATGGAGGGAAAATCGCCGCCAGTGCTGCGCATTTATGGCTGGAGAAGGCCATCAGTAACCTTGGGTGTGTTTCAACCCTATGGAGATGTGGACATTGATTACTGCCTTGAAGATCAAATCCCCATTATAAGAAGACCTACAGGGGGCAGGGCTATATTACACAATCATGAGATAACCTATAGTTTTTCTGCCCCAAATCAGAGACCCTTTGATGGAGGCCTTATGGAGTCCTATCGCCTTATCGGTCTGGCCTTCTTGAGGGCCTTTCACCAGTTAGGCATACCTGTACAGATGAGAAGACGTCCTAATACTGGCAGAAATCTCATCAAAAGCCCCCTTTGCTTCAATTCTGTCTCACTGGGTGAGATATGTTGGGAGGGCAAAAAACTAATCGGGTCGGCTCAGAAAAGATGGCCTAAGGGTTTTTTACAACAGGGCTCTATCCCGCTAAGGGTTGATCATGAAAAGGCAGCGAGGGTCTTTGGACAGCAAAGCCACACCTATGGCACCTTTGCAGAACTATGGTTGATCAACAATAACCCTACTGTAGAGGATATTAAAAAGGCTATTGTAAGGGGTTTTGAGGAGGCCTTTGGGATTCATCTCCTTCAGGGGAGTCTGTCTGATGAGGAATCGGCTCAGGCTCAGAGATTGGTTCAGCAGAAGTATCTGTCTCCTCAATGGAATGAGCAGGTTGGCTCTGAAGCCCGTAAAAGAGGTGAAACATCGAGGCAATCATTATCAGGCTCATGTAACTCTGAAGTAAGTAATTGACTATCTGAAGTGGAAACGCAAGGATAGTGCCAATAATGGGGATCAGTGTAAAGGGTGAACTTATAAGGAGCATCACAAACCCCGCAAGCAGATAGAGGGCCGTCACAAGGATATAAAAAACCACCGCCGTTGGATGCCTTGTGAGGAACCTCATCGTTGCTAAGAGGGATTTGATGGCGCCCAGTTTTAAAAATACCACCTGAGCAATCCCATAAAAGGTCAATGACAGGGTCACAAAGATAACGGTCAATCCAAAGGACAGTAAAAGCAGTATAAAGAATATGCTGAGGAAAAGGGCGAGGGTCTCCTCTTGGGTCTTAGCGCTGTCGATAATATTGGATGCCACACCCCCACAAAGACCAAAGACAAAGGCAACGCACAGAAACAACAATGCCACAATGATAGAGAATCCCATTATAGGGGAAAAGTTATCTCTACCCTCTTTAAAGAAGGAACGAAAGTAAAATCTGCTGTCCCTATCAATGATGCTGTTTTTCAATACACCAGCAACCCCGGCAATTGCAAAGATCCATACCACAGAGACTGAAAGCACATAGATAATAATGCTGAGAAACAGCACAAGGGCCATGGCGAAATACTTATTCATAAGCTCTGCGGAACCTATAAACAGGCTCTCGAGGTTTCTAAGACGCAGTATCTCTGTAAAATCAAGCCCAAAGATTATAAAGGCAATACCAATAGGGATCCCCACAATCAAAAAAAATGCGGCGAAGCTAAAGAACATCGTTGCCATCTGGATAAAGACAAGCTGCCAGTTTCTATTAACAGTCCTTATCCCTTCCTTAAGGTGAGCTATATATGACATTGACCTAATTCTCTATGCCCTTGTATCCCAAGACCGATATGCCTGCTGATTCAGCCTTCCTAAGGAAATCTTCCCTATCCACTATGATGCTTCTACCAGCCTCTAAGGCAAGCAACCTTGCCTTGACCTTGATCATGCATTCTAATGTCATAATCCCCACAGTTGGGACATCAAGTCTCATATCCTGTTTAGGCTTGCTTATCTTTACAACCACAGCGCCCTGTCCTGCCAAGCTCCCACCCCTCAAGATTGCCTCGTCAGTACCCTCAATGGCCTCTACAGCCATTACGGCCTGTCCCTTTACCACTACGGTTTGACCAATGTCAAGCCTGCCTATCTCCTTGGCAATCCTCCATCCAAACTCCACATCCCTCATCTCTTCCCTCACCGGCGGAGAAGGTGTAAGCAATCCCTCAGGGGTTATCAGCTCAGGGCTGAAGGATGTGGTGTCAATTATCTCAATACCCTCACCCCTGAGTTCCTCTGCAAAGGCATTTAGTATTGCATCATCGGACCTGTCCTTTAGGGTAAACAATAGTTTTATTGCCCTCAGATCAGGGGTAATCTGTGATTTATAGAGCAGAGACTTCGGGACCTTGCCTGCCACAATCACCCTCTTGATATCATTCTGTTTTAGTATCTTTATAAGCCTCCCCAGCTTGCCTACATTAATCCAGTGTGTTTCATGCACACAAGACTCTATATCCCCCTCTGCGAGATTCTCAATAGCCACTGCAATGACCCTATATCCTTGTTTTGCAGCATCTCTCGCTACAAGCAGAGGAAGGGTCCCTAAACCAGCAATTATGCCTATGGTCTCCATTTATTGCCTTGCCTCATCTTATTGTAGCTCTTCGCCAAGTTTGCGACAGACACCTCGCTTTGAGTTCTCAATAAAGGTAAGCATCCTCTCGATCTCCTCAGACCGCGGCAACTCTGTCCTTGCCTTATGGATTGCATCTTTTAATAGGTGATGTTCTTGAAACAAGAGCTTGTATGCCTTCTTCAACAATTCTATGGTCTCTTTGCTAAAGCCCCTCCTCTTCAGACCCACCAGATTCAGTCCATACAGTTGACCCCTATATCCGGCTGCTATCACGTAAGGTGGTATATCAAGGCCAACAGAACTACCACCACCCACCATTGCATATCCCCCTATCCTGCAAAACTGATGTATTGGCGTCAACCCACCAATAACCACATAGTCCTCCACTATTACATGGCCTCCAAGGGTGGCGTTGTTTGCCATGACGATATGACTTCCTACCTTGCAATCATGGGCTATGTGCACATAGGCCATTAGGAAATTGTTATCGCCTATCTCAGTCCAGCCGTCACCACTTACTGACCCCCTGTGGATAGTCATGTTCTCCCTGAGGATGTTATTGTTACCTATCCTGACACCTGTGTCTTCACCTTTGTATTTCAAGTCCTGAGGAGGGAGTCCTATGGATGTGAAAGGGTATATCTGGTTATTGCAACCAATCTCTACCTTTCCGTCGATCACCACATGAGAAAACAGTTGACAATTGCTTCCAATGACAACACCATCGCCCACAATACAAAAGGGGCCTAAATAGGTATTGTCACCTAATTGTGCCTTAGGGCTTACAAGGGCTGAGGGATGTATCTGTGTAGGCATAATGGTCAGATGGTCTTATCCGTTATCATGGCTGTAAATTCAGCTTCTGTAACAAGGACCTCATTCACATAGGCAGCCCCCCTCATCTTCCAGACATTGTTTCGTTTATGAACAGCCTTGACCTCCAGCCTAAGTTGATCCCCTGGGCAGACAGGTCTTCTGAACTTTACCTTCTCAATGCTCATAAAATACACCGAGCTGCCCTTGGCCCCAGACTTGTAGGCAAGCACCCCGGCAGTCTGTGCCATGCCTTCAACTATGAGCACGCCGGGCATGAGCGGATTGGATGGGAAGTGCCCCTGAAAAAAGGGCTCATTTATAGTGACATTCTTAATCCCTACAGCACGCTCACCCTCTTGAATCTCTACAACCCTGTCGATCATCAAGAAGGGATACCTGTGAGGTATGATGGTTTGTATCTCCTTAATATCAATCATGGCTGGTCCTCCTTTATCTACGTCTTAATACCAACACGCCATTGCTACCCCCAAAGCCAAAGGCATTGCAGAGCGCTACTTGTATATCCTTAGTCCTTGCCACATTGGGCGTATAATCAAGGTCGCAGTCTGGGTCAGGCTCTCTGTAGTTTATAGTGGGCGGAATAAGGCTGTTTTGCATGGCCAATACTGTTGTGATCATCCCCATTGCGCCCGATGCACCAAGGGTATGGCCAACAATGGGCTTTATGGCGCTCATAGGGATATGGTATGCCCTTTCTCCAAAGACCCTCTTGATAGAGTCCGTCTCGACCTTGTCATTGAGTTGTGTGCCAGTGCCGTGGCAATTTATGTAATCGATCTCATCTATGCTTGTATTGGCAGATCTCAAGGCCATTTCTATAGCCTTTGTCTGACCTCTCACATCAGGGGCCGTTATATGGCTTGCATCATGGGATATTCCGTAGCCAGCCAGTTGACAATAGACCCTTGCCCCCCTGTCAATCACAGACCGCTCGCTTTCAAGGACTACAAAGGCAGCACCCTCACCAAGCACCATCCCATCCCTATCCTTGCTGTAGGGCCTGCATGCACTTTGGGGCTGGTCATTCCTCTTTGAGAGTATCCTCATAGCACACCATGCAGCGAATATGGCCTCACTCAATGTGGCATCAGTGCCTCCACATATTACAGACTCTGTAAGACCTTCCTTTATAAGGCGATATCCCTCTCCAATGGCATGTAGCCCCGAGGCACAGGCAGTGCTTATGGTAAAGCCTGGCCCTCGGATACCAAACCTCTTGGATATATGACACTCTGTGGCATTATACATCCCTATTGGGATAGTCATTGGACTTATAAATCTGTAGCCCTTTGTGTGATAGACCCTGTGCTGTTCATCGTCGGTGGTGATGCTACCAAGCCCAGTGCCTACCACAACTCCGCAGTCCTCCTGAAGGTCTATGGCTGCATCTGCCTGTGCCTCTATCGCCGCTGCCAGGGCAATCTGAGAGGTCCTATCCATATCCCTTGTCTCTTTTCTATCCATGTATTTCAAGGGATCAAAACCCTTAATCTCCCCTGCTATCTGAGATCTCAGGGGTGAGGTGTCAAATAAGGTTATCCTGTCAATGCCAGACTTCCCCTGTGATAGGGACCCCCAGAAGGCCTCTTTGCCTATCCCTGCAGCACTGACAACACCCATTCCAGTGACAAAGACCCTGTTAATGTTGCGCCCCCTATTATGCCTTTAAGTTCTTTTTTACAATATCAACGGCAGCCTTTACGGAGTCCATGGCCATGACATCCTCATCAGAGATAGAGATATCAAAGGCTGCCTCAAAGGCTGCTACCAAAGACAATGCCTTTAATGAATCACCGCCCAGATCGGCAATGGTCGCCTCATCGGTAATCTCAGACTCATCTACCTGAAGCTCTTCGGCTATTATCCCCTTTACTCTGCGAACTATATCATCCATATTAAATTACCCCTGCCTTTTGGTCTTTATGAATCCTTGATGTCCTCACTGGGGACCCCATCGCTAACAAGTCCCTCTAACTTCTCGATACGATGTTTTAGCTCAGGGAGGATGGGAAACAAATCATAGGCCTTGATAACCTTTTTGTAGGGCTTCCCTGGTGTACCCACATATATATTTTTTTGAAGCCTCCCAGTCACCCCCGCCTGGGCCCCTATCACAGAACCTGATTCAATCTCACAGTGGTCTGAGACCCCAGCCTGCCCTGCAATTATTACTGATTGACCGATCTTTGAGCTGCCTCCTATACCCGCCTGAGCCACTATTATAGAGTTTGCCCCAATAGACACATTGTGTCCAATCTGCACGAGATTGTCTATCTTGGTGCCTTTGCCTATGGTAGTTGTGCCCAGAGTAGCCCTATCTATCGTAGTATTTGCGCCAACCTCTACATCCTCTTGAATCTCCACATTGCCCACCTGAGGTATCTTCAGGTGCCTACCTTTGTCAAAGACAAAGCCAAAGCCATCAGCGCCTATCACTGCGCCTGCGTGCAATACCACCCTGTTGCCTATAACACAGTCATCCATGACATTGACATTGCTATACAGGATGCAGTCTTCGCCTATCTTCACATTGGAGCCAATATACACACCCGGATATATGACAGTCCTTGCCCCTATTTGTGAACCACGCCCTATTACTGCAAAGGGACCAATGGTCACCCCTTCGCCCAAAAGGACCTCTTCACCTATATCGGCCCTTTGACTGACCCCAGTGTATGGGTGCCTCTTGGGATAAAAGACACCAAGTGCTATAGCAAAGGCAGCCTTCGGATTATCCACTAGGATCTGTGCGTTAGGTATATCGAGCCTTTTGTTGACAATCACCGCTGAGGCGTTGCAGGACACACCCTTTTTTATAGGCAGGTTGAGGTAGGTAATGTGTCCTGTGCCTGCCCTTTCAATATCCATAGGGGCGACAATATCAATCTCGCCATCGCCAACTAATTCACCTTGAAGCAAATGGGCAATCTCTCTTAGTTTCACCTTAAATACCCCTCAATTTCATTGCGACCTGTCCACCATCCCCTTTTAAACCTCTGAATAAGGGACTGAGTCATACCAGAATGAGATTATTAAACCCTTATGCCAACACCCTCGGCACGCATGTTTCACCTCAAAGACTTATTAATCACCTCTATGACAAGAGGTTATGTAGGTTTCATAACAAAAGAGACCCATACCACACCCCCCTGATTTTCAGATAATCAATAGCCTTTGAATCACCCTGTATATAGTTTTAAGCTTCATGAAAAGAAAAGGCCCATACCCTGGACCTACCCTTACTTCTTCTTGGATTCGTTGAATCTCTTTATGACCTTGTCGGTTATATCTATCGCCTTGTCATGGTATAGGAGCCCACCTTCAGAGGCCTCCACTATAAAGGAAAACTTCTCCTCTTCCCCAACCTTGGTAATTATGACCCTAAATTCCTTAATCATCTCTACCTCAACCTCGCGCTGCTTTTTCTGGAGTTCTGCAGTAGCATCGGAGACAAGCCTCTGAAACTCCCTTATAAGCCTCTCGATCTCCTCTTCCTTGGATTTCTTGGCCTCTGCTGAAAGTATAGATGCCTGTTTATCCAGATCTGCCTTAAGCTGCTCTATCTTCTTGGCCTTTTCATCTATAGTCGTCTGCTTTGACTTCTTGATAGAGTCAATCTCTGCAATAGACTTCTTCCCCTGATCCGATTCATTGAGCGCCTTAAGTAGGTCTACAACCCCAACCTTTATGGCATCTTGAGCGTTGGAAATAGAGACCAAAGACAACAAAAAAAACAAGACCAAAGACACTGTTAAAAATCTCCTCATTTTTGAGACCCTCCCTTGTGATTGTATTTAGTTCTAAGCCTGTGACTTGTTTAGACACATCCTCTCTGAATGCTTTAGCATAAGATACAGTGAAGTCAATGCATATAATGTGAAGCGCTATTCTAAAAGAAGGTGCCAAAGGTGAATTCGAGCTTGCTTGTGGACTCCCCTTCCTTCTTGTTAATATTGTAACCCCATTCAACCCTTATTGGCCCCATAGGGGATATCCAGCGCATACCCACACCACTGGTGAGTTTCAAGTTTCTACCCCAGCCATCTCCCCTGTCGTAGGCCCTGCCAGCATCAAAAAATACCAGTCCCTTAAACTTGTATTCCGAAACTATGGGGAATATGTACTCAGCATTGAATATTATCTCCCTCTCTCCACCTATAGCCTCCCCATTTGTATCCTTTGGCCCAGCCTCACCGTAAGCTACGCCCCTTACTGTGTGTATCCCCCCCACATAATATCTCTCATAAAGGGGCAATTTCTTGCCAAAGAGACCTGTAGTCATTCCGATCCTTCCCCTTAGATGGACAGTGGTCACATCAAATACAGGGAAGTACCATCCCGAATCAAAGAGTACTTTATAGAAGGCATTTGTGCCCCCCAGTCCTGCAAAGGTGGTATATACTGCATTTCTTGAACCCCTTATTGGATCGAGATTGTTATCCCTCGTATCCCGAGCCAGTGTGAGGCTTACGCTGCTTGTCAGATTAGTCCCTTCTTGTTCCTTCACTGTTGCAGATGCTGTGTCGCTGATATCATAGATCGTTGTGCGCTCGAGGTTGTAGGCTATCGCTGCCCCCCAGTATTCCCAGAAGCTCCTTCCAAAGGATATCTCAAACCCTGTGGAACGCCTTGAAAAGTCGCCATACTCCCTCTTGATGCGGTATATGCTGGCCCCAAAAGAGATGGGTTTGTCCATAAAATAGGGATTGCGGAAGGAAAACTCATAAAAGGAACTCACACCCCCAAGCTCACCCCTTGCCTTCAGATAATAGCCTTTACCCAAGAAATTACCTTGGGTAATATCAACCATCCCTATGATCTTGTCTATTGAGCTGTATCCTCCACCCACACTTAAGAACCCTGTAGGCTTTTCCTTGACCTTTATGTCAATATCCACAGTCTTCTCAGCGGTGTTTGGCTTGGGCACTATTTCTACAGGGTCAAAATACTGGAGGTTGTTCAGTCTCTCATAGCTCCTCTTTAATGCCGAACCATTAAAGACATCGCCCTCATCGAGCCTCATCTCCCTTCTTATGACCTTATCCTCAGTCTTTGTATTGCCAGATATATCTATCCTGCCTATCCTGAATTTATCGCCCTCTTCAATCTTGTAAATAACCCTTACGGTATTTGAGGACTCCTCTGGCGTAACCTCTGGATTCACAGAGACAAGGGCAAATCCGTTGTTGTAATAGCGCTCATTCATTGCATTTATATCGGACTTTACTATGCCCTTATTGAAGACCTTTTTAGGTTGAAGCTTGACTAATTTAGCCAGGTCTTCTTTGCTAATTGCCTTATTACCTACAATATCCACTGATTCCACATAAAACTGCTCGCCTTCTGAGAGCGGTATGGTAATTATCATAGAGTCTTTATCGTCGGCAACCTTCACAGAGGGTTCACCAATGGCTATTTTTAGATAACCATTGTCCAAATAAAGGTCCTTAATCCTGTCCAGATCCTCCATTACCTCGTGCTTCTTGAAATATCCCTTACCCGTAATAAACGAAAGGAGGCCCCTCTCAGAGGTCTTCATCACCCCCTTTATCTTTGAAGAGGTAAGGTTCTTATTGCCCTCAATCCTGATCTCCTTTATCCTGACCTTTTTGCCCTCTTCAATATAGAAGGTGACCATTAGCTCGTCCTCGGCAAGCCTCTTTAATACTGGCACTACCGTTGCCAAATAGTACCCCTCATCTTCATAAAAGGTGCGCAGCTTGCCTGCGTTGTCATTTATGAGGGTTACATCAGAAATGGCACCTGGCAGGAGGCCTATCTTTTCTCGGAGCTGACTGTCCTGGAAGTTCTTATTGCCCTGAAATTCTACTTTTACTATCGTTGGCTTTTCCTGCACTATATAAATGACCTTTACCCCACCCTCAAAGGGCTCAATCTCAACGCGCACATCGTCGAAGTATCCCATTTTATAGATAGCTTTTATGTCCTCCGTAGTCTTATCGCTGGAGAGGGGTTCCCTTAACTTCTGAGACAGTTTTGCCCTTATAGCACCAACGTCTATCCTCTTTAAGCCCTTTATCTCTACAGCGGTAACATTAGGCAGGTCCTGTGCCTGTACAAAGTTAGTGATACTTACAATATATAGGCAAACTAATATAGCTTTTAAGGTTGGTCCTAATAGGTTCATATAAAAACACCTCTTGCTTTACCAGAGAACACTTTAACGGCATTATCTTACAATAATGAGTCCTTTCTTCTCTGTGGTTTCTCTGCATTCCATGGCCAAAAGCCCTGAAAGCGGTTTAGTATAGCAGAAAGATATAAATTTTTGTTGACCCCTCAGACCAAAACCAGAGGACAATTATGGCTTGCAATTGATATCTTGGATTTATTGAATTTGTATGAAAAGGTGCATCAATATATTTGCGGTTACACCCGCAGCAACATCGTCAAGCATAACGGCTGTTGCACCCTTTAAGGCTAATTCTATATTTCTAATAGGAAAGGGCTTTAATATATCAAAAAATCTAAACAACAAAAACCCAGCAACAACATTAACAAGGGTAAAAGGGATAAACATTAGCGCTATCATCTGTCCACAAAACTCGTCAATCACTATCCTGCCACTGTCTTTGCCCCAGTACTGTTCGCACTTAGCAGAGGACCAAAGTCCGAGCAGAAAAGACAGGCACAGTATCAAAAGATAATAGACTGGGGAAGGTTGCAGTATCCACATAATCGGTATTACTGCAAGACTCCCCCATGTTCCAGGGGCAAAGGGTATGTAGCCAATAAAAAATAACGAAGAGACTATCTTCGCGACCACCAAAAGCTCCCGCCCTATTCCTTAATAAAGTGCAATAAAGTGCAGCCTAATTCTTAGCCCCCTTTTCTATTATCTTTACCTTCATCTCAATCCTTTCAACAGGATTATCAGCCCTGTCTCTGGGCTCATTTACTATTTTGTCAGCTACATCCATACCTGAAACAACCTCTCCAAACACTGTGTACTGCCCGTCAAGAAAGGGAGAGTCCTTTACACATATAAAAAATTGTGAGCCTGCGCTATCAGGGTTTGCAGCACGAGCCATAGAGAGGATCCCCCTCTTGTGTGCTTTATTATTGAATTCAGCCTTTATTGTGTATCCAGGGCCTCCCATACCGTGCTTAGATTTGTCTGGATTTTTGGAGTTAGGGTCGCCACCCTGTATCATAAAACCAGGAATAACCCGATGAAAGGTAGTACCGTCATAAAACCCTTTTTTTGCCAAGGCAATAAAGTTATCCACATGTCCAGGGGCAACATCAGGGAAGAACTTCAACTCCATGGAACCAAACTTTGTCTCTATTATAGCCTTTGTCTCTGACATCTTTTTTATCTCCTCCTTTGTAAAATTTTTCTTGCCTCCTTCGGCAAAAACAATACTGAAACACAGAAATAGGGACATTAAAACCGCTACAACCAATCTCATTAACCAGGCCTCCTTAATTTTTTATTAATAATATCTCATTAAGCACCCTTTTAACAAACCCACCAATCCTGACTGGGGATGCTCTGCTTCAATACTATATACCTTTTTGAGTTTCCTACTCACACAGCAGATTTTCTAAATTCCTCGTGTATGCCTCAAATATGTCATCGCTCCAGGCAAGGATAATAAAATTTATCAAAAAAACACTACAAAATTGTATGCAGAAACAAAATTGTAAGCCCTGCCCTGGTTTTATATTGTTTTATATCAACATGTTACATCTTGGCACGATAATCGCTCTTAGACAATAACAATTATGGAAACATTAAAAGACAAGATATGCTTTATGGAAAGACAGGAGATAGCAAGGGCCCTTGAGGAATGCAACTGGGTCATGGCAAGGGCTGCAAGGATGCTTGGCATTACAGAGAGGATGATAGGGTATAAGGTCAAAAAATACGGCATAAGAAAGGAAGGTGATAGACGGACAGAGGCAGATCAGTTTACAGAGACCTCACAAGAGGACAGCACAAAGTATTTTAAAAAAATTAAACAAACCTAAAAGGAGGAAGTAGAGATGAAAAAAATTTTGTTCTCTGGAATGATTGCAGTGCTTTTAATGACCTTTGTTTTGACAACCTCAGTCTTGGCAGAACCACCGAAGGTAACCGGTACGGCATCGGTTGACTTTATGAGCAATTACCTATGGAGAGGTATTAAATTGAGCAAGGATTTTGTCATACAGCCCTCTCTTACCATAGGATACGCTGGTTTTAGTATGAATGTGTGGTCAAACCTCGATACCAATTATTTTGGCAATACTGAGGGAGGCAAAAAATTCAAGCACACTGAAACTGATATTACCCTTAACTATAGCCATTCCTTTGACAAACTGAGCCTGACTGGAGGATTTATCTATTACGGTCTTGATAGCGTGGCTGATACCCAAGAGTTGTATTTAAGTGCCTCTTACGATGTGCTTCTAAAACCTGCCCTTACATTCTATTATGACATCAAAGAGGGTAAGGGTGGTTATTTAACCGCTTCTATTGGGCACTCCTTTGATATAGCAAAGGATATACCCCTTAATCTTGGGGCATTGGTTAGCTACAATCTCAAGAACAAAGTAATGAGCTGTGAGGTCTGCACAGGCAAGAACTTCAATAATTTCTACAACGCTGAGTTTTCTGCCTCTGTATCAGTGCCTATTACAAAACAGATCAGCATTACACCAAAGCTCGCTTATTCTATAGCCTTGAGCAGTGACTCAAAAACAGCCATCAGCGCAATGGATGTGAGTGGAAAGGACAAAAGGAACATATTTTATGGTGGAGTAAATCTGAGCTTCAACTTCTAATTAGGACAGTCTAACCCTCCTTCCCCCTTAGCAGTCATGACAGGGACATCCCTGTCTGACTGTACTTTTTAAAAAAGGGCAATCGGGAGGACAAATATCAATAAACCGAGGAGGTTAAAAGATGAGAAGGATTTTTACTATAACTGTTCTGTTAATGATGATATTGTGTTTCTCGGTATATGCGGAAGAAAAACCTGCAGAGACACCAGCAGTCCCTGCACCATCTGTAACAACTGCAGCACCTGCAGCAACCCCTGAAACTCCAGCACCTTTAAAGATTGACACTGGAGATACAGCATGGCTTTTGGTTTCTTCTGCCTTTGTCATGTTTATGTCCCTTCCAGGGCTTGCCCTTTTTTACGGAGGCATTGCAAAGAGGAAGGATATTCTCAATACCCTTGGCATGACCTTTTCAGCCTATGCCATAGTGAGCGTCCTCTGGGTTGTCTATGGATATACCTTTGCCTTTAACGGGAATATAGCAGGGTTAATAGGAAACGGGGAGAAAATAATGCTTGCAGGCATTGGCATAAACTCCATAAGCGATGCAGCAAAGACAATCCCTGAGATAGTATTTGTGATGTTTCAGTGCACCTTTGCCGCCATCACCGTTGCGCTTGTAAGCGGTTCCTTTATAGAGAGGATGAGGTTTTCTGCTTGGGTATTATTTTCAATACTTTGGTTCACCTTTTCTTATGTCCCTGTGGCACATTGGGTATGGGGAGGCGGCATCCTGGGTGCAATGGGGGCGCTGGATTTTGCAGGAGGCACAGTAGTCCATATCAATGCAGGCATTGCTGCCCTTGTAGGCTGCATCATACTCGGTAAGCGCAAGGAGGCTACCCTTGTGCCTAATAATCTACCTCTTGTGATTACTGGGGCAGGCATGTTGTGGTTTGGGTGGTTCGGATTTAATGGAGGTTCAGCCCTTGCATCCAATGGACTTGGCGGAATGGCATTTATTAACACTAATATTGCAGCAGCCCTTGGTGCCCTTGCATGGATGTTTACAGAGTGGCTCTACTCAAAGAAGCCAACTTTACTGGGTCTCGCATCGGGGGCAGTGGCGGGGCTTGTAGTAATAACCCCTGCAGCAGGCTTTGTGAACATCACTGGGGCTACAGTAATGGGTATATTAGCAGGCATCATCCCCTTCTTTGCTGTGGCTGTATTGAAACATAAACTCAAATACGATGACAGCCTCGATGTATTTGGAATACACGGCGTAGGAGGAATCGTTGGCGCCATACTAACTGGTGTATTTGCTGACCCTGCAATAAACGAGGCAGGCAAGGGTTTATTGTACGGCAACCCAGGACAGCTCATGACCCAGATAATAGCAGTAGCCATTACCATTGTTTATGTTGCTGTGGTAACAGGCATCATCTTTATGGTGATAAAGGCTATTGTGGGACTGAGGGTTGATCCCGAAGAGGAGATTACAGGATTAGATGAGAGCCAGCACGGCGAAAGGGCTTATAATTAATTGAAGCAAAACGCAATAGGAGGCCTTATGAAAAAGATAGAAGCCATAATCAAACCCTTTAAACTTGACGAGGTAAAAGATGCCTTAAATGACATGGGTATTAAGGGCATGACCGTAACAGAGGTTAAAGGCTTTGGCAGGCAGAAAGGGCATGTGGAACTTTACAGAGGCGCAGAATATGACATAGCCTTTCTTCCAAAGGTAAAGCTTGAGATAGCCCTATCAGACAGTTTAGTGGAAAAGGTAGTTTCAACTATCCAGTCTAAGGCCAATACAGGCAAGATAGGAGATGGGAAGATATTTGTATATCCTATTGAGGAGGTTATCAGGATACGAACTGGAGAGAAGGGAGAGGCAGCCATATAGTAAACAACCAGCCAGCATAAAAAATCAGAGAACCCGCTTTAATCAAGGCGGGTTTTTCTTTTCCTTACAGATATAAATAGACCATTAATAGCCCTTTTATGACATTATCCATATCTCGGGCCTCTGCATTATAGTAAATATGAACATATTTCATCCTATTGTCATTACCCAAGGGAATTTTTTGTCCTCTGGATTTTGTGCTCCCATGAGTATTGTCAAATTAGGATATTTTTGACTTCGGAGAAAGATATTTCTATTGCTAATTTCATGTCAATAGAGCTAATATAGCAAAATCTTGGGCTTAGTAGTGCTTAAATTATACAATTTGGTCATTATAACTTTTAATCACAGTGTAAAGGTTGTTAGACCTGAGCAGATTAATTTATTAGTATTTTAAGGAGGATAATCTGATGGAAGTTGAAAAAAATATCGATAACACTTATGGGAAACAGTTTAACCTAAAAAAACAGCTTTGGGCTGATAGGACTATCAAACATTATGCCTTTGGCTCTGCAATTACAGGCTTCATACCCTTTCCTTTGATTGATTTAGTAGTCCTTACAGGAATTCAGATGAAACTTATCAGCAAGTTATCAGAATATTATGGAGTAGATTTTTCTGAGGAAAAAACTAAGAGCATAATAGCATCACTTACAGGAGCAGCAGTGCCCATTGGATTGACAGGCACCGTATGCAGTTTTTTGAAGCTCGTCCCCTTTATAGGGTACACTGCATCATTTCTATCTATGACTGCTTTGTCATCTGCATCTACTTATGCTATAGGCAAGCTATTTGTCAAACACTTTGAGTCAGGCGGAACTTTTTTAAACTTTGATGTCAATAAATCAAAAACCTATTATGAAGAGCAGGTCAAAAAGGGGAAAGAGTTAGCAGAGTCAATGATGGAAAGGAGTAGCAAAAAAAATTAAAAAAAGGAGGTTTTAGCAATGCCATTAGGAAATTGTTTATTAGGACAATATCCTGGTTATGCAGGACCAGGTGCAGGAATGGGTATGGGGCCTGGTGTATATAATGGTGCAGCAGTAAAGCCATTAGCAGGAGCAGCAAAGGGATTATATCCAGGGGCCTGTAAATTTGTTGGTTACAGCGCCTTTGCAGGTAAGGGCGCCTGTTTAGGTTTAGGGATGGGGTTAGGTGTCTTAGGGCCACTTTTACTTATTGGTGCAGGTGTTGCAGCAGGTTATTTAATTTTTCAAGATAGGAGAGAAATCCAACGCGAAGAAAAGGAGTAAGTCTTATTTGGTACATATCAAGGGTAATATATCAAACATTATAGATTAAGTCCTCGGACTTAATCTATAATGTTTGAGGTTAATCTCTACGGTATCACAACAAAGCTTAAACAACCACCAAATAAATTAAATTCAAAGACCCTGCATCTCCATAGACATTATTTGGGTTGGTAATAGGCAACCTTGTTTTTCAATTTTGATTATGGCTCTAAATTATTATTTATTTATAAGAGGATTGTTAATTATCTGCTCTTATAACTTTTCAAGATAATCTATTTGATAACCCCTACATATGACGATGTTATGAATCTTTTATAGACAAAGTTGTATAATTAGCAGATTTTTTAAATTTATTTAGGAGGTATTCAAAGGTGTCTGTTTTAAATGAAGTAGAGATAGCTAATCCTCAACATCCTCACTGCGCAACATTATTATTACTTGACGTGTCAGGCTCAATGGAAGGAGACAAGATCAAACAGTTAAATGAAGGGCTTCAGGTATTTAAAGATGAGCTCTTACAAGATGATTTAGCCAGAAAAAGGGTTGACCTCGCTATAATTACCTTTGGTGAAGATGTAAAGTTGGTGAGCGATTTTACCTCTGTTGAAGCATTACCTGAAATAAACCTTGAAGCCTCTGGATTGACACCTATGGGTTATGCCTTAAATATGGCAATGGATAAGATTGATCAGCGTAAAAATGAATACAAAACGAAAGGTATTGATTATTACAGACCTTGGATATTTATGATTACAGACGGAGAACCAACAGATATGAAACCAGCAGACCCACAGTGGAAGGCAGTGGTTAGTAGGTTACATACAGGTGAGGCTGAGAAAAAATTCCTCTTCTTTGCTGTTGGAGTTGAACCTGCAAACATGCAAATACTAAAAGAGCTTACACCACATACAAGATTGCCGCTTAAACTTAAAAAGGATAAATTTCGTGAGATGTTCACATGGTTGTCAAAGAGCACACGCAAGACCTCTGCCTCAAAGATTGGGGATGTAATAACCCTTGATAACCCTACAGGACCAGATGGTTGGGGCGAGGTTGAGACATCATAAATAACCTTTGAGGGTCAAAAGACCATATATTGTAGGTCTGTCTGTGTTAGGTCATCTTCATCAAAAAGATGGGCTACCTTGTCAAGATGCCTGTGCCTATAAAATACATGATGAAAAATGGTGTTTTATTGCAGTAGGGGACGGACTTGGCAGCGCTCCTTTATCTCATATTGGTTCACGGTTAGCAGTTGAGTCAGCAATTAATATTGCATCGACTCTAATATCGTCAAACTCCTTATTATTACCAGAGATACCCGTCAAAATGATTGAAGGGGCGAAACTCTGTCTCTTGAGGAAGGCTGAAGAAGAGGGCGTAAAAATATCTGATTTAGCAACTACACTAATTGTAGCAGCCTTTGATAAAAATAACCTTCATAGTGCCCAAATTGGAGACGGCGCAATAGTCATTCAATCGGAAGGGCTATTACAACTCATTTCCTGCTCATTACATTCTGAATATGCTAACGAAGTCACACCGATTACAAGCGATGATTTCTTAGATTATTTGATTGAAGCCAATGTGGTTGATTCAAAGATAGATTGTCTTGCAGTCTTTACTGACGGGTGCCAAAGGGCATCTCTAAAGAAAGGGATAGATGGTTATATGCCCTTTGAAGGTTTTTTTAACCCGGTTTTTAACTTTGCATCAAATATAACCGATATTGAAAAGGGCAACAGAGAGATTGAGGAATTTTTGCTTTCACAAAAGATGACAGAGCATTCTGAGGATGATAAGACTATTGTCCTTGCAGTTATGTAAAGATGGAAGATTTGACGGTATATACAAAAGAAGGCAAGACCTTACAACTCTTTGAGACAGGCAAGTCTGGCGGTGAGGGCAAGATTTATGCAATAAAAGGCAACCTTTTTAATTGTGTAAAAATTTATTATGACACAGTGATTAACGATGAGTTGTATGAAAAGATTGTTGCTATGACCAAAAATGTCCCTGATGACCCTACATGGTCAGTTATTGGCTATCGTTCTATTGCCTGGCCAATTGAGTTGGTTTTTTTTGATAATGCAAATACTAAATTTGCAGGCTATACAATGCCATATATTGATAAGAAGATATTCCGTGAAAGCCATATTTATTATGACCCTGCCGATAGAATAAGGGAATTTGGAGGCACCTTTACTTGGAAGTATTTATTGACCTCTGCATTCAATATCTGTAATGCTGTATTGGCAGTACATCAAAAGGGACACTGCGTAGGTGATCTGAGAGAAAACAATATACTTGTCTCACCAAATACACTTATCACGCTTGTTGATTGTGACTCCTTTCAAATAAAAGACAAAGAGACAAAAAAGGTTTTTTACACAAGGGTTGGCACTGGTGAGTTTTTACCACCGGAACTTCATTCAATCAATTTTAGAGAAAGAGACATAGACAGGCTTTATGCAGATAGATTTGCTCTTGCAGTAATAATCTTTAAGTTTCTTATGATGGGTGTTCATCCATATCAATCAAAGGGTCAAGCCGTTGATGATACTCCATCAACGGAGGCAAAGTTACTAAAGGGACTTTTCCCCTATGAAAAGGGTTCACCTGTTAGTCCACCTGACTATGCCCCTGATTATGAAATAATACCTGATAAAATCAAATCCTTATTCAAGAAGTCCTTTGTTGACGGTCATAAAGACCCCTTTGAGAGACCCACTGCAAAACAATGGCTTGATGCAATAGGAGAAGTAATAGAGCAATTAAAAGAATGCAAGGCAAATAGGAATCATTTATATCCTGGAGAGTTAGAAAAATGTCCTTGGTGCAAGACAAGAGTTGACTATTTCCCGCAGAATTCCTTTCAAACTCATCAAGTTGTGCTACCTCAACCAGGTACTAAAGAGAATCAATGGGCAAACGTAGTGCTTTGGTGCCCTAATTGTGGTGTTTCTATGGAATACGATTTCAACAATTGTCCAAATTGTGCTATGTTACTTTCAGAGATGGGTTAATAATAATGAAATGCGCAAATTGTGGTAATAATATCAGAAATCCTCTTAACTTTTGTCCCTATTGTAGAGAACCTCTTAACAAGATAGCTAATCAGGTCGTCAATAAAAAAAGATTTTCCATAAAAATGTGGTTTCTCTTTTTTATAATTCTATCTTGTGCTGTAGTATTTTCAGTATTTTCATTAAACAATGAATATCCTTTAAATAATCAGCTCACATCATTCATGGACAAGATAAAGTATTATGTCAAATCTGTAAAAACATTATCGGAAGTAAAAGAACTCAATAATTTTACTGAACCAATAACAAAAATAGAATTCACGCTCGTAAAAGGTAATTGTTTCCTTATGGGAGATACCTTTGGAGCTGGAGATCCTGATGAAAGGCCAAGTCATGAAGTCTGTGTCAAGGATTTTTACATCTCCACAAAAGAGACTTCACAGATGCAGTGGATGTCATTGATGGCTAATAATCCTTCCACAATCAAAGAACCTCAATTACCCGTTGATAATGTAAATATTAAAGATATAAACGAGTTTTTGATACATCTAAATCATAGGGACTCAAAGTTTCATTATAGGCTACCAACAGAAGCAGAGTGGGAATATGCTTGTAGGAGTGGGGGAAAAGAGGAAAAATATTCTGGGACTTCAAAGGAAACAGAATTTAAAGATTACGGATGGTCTGGTACAAATTCAGGGGGCAAGCCACATCCCGTTGGCACTTTAAAACCAAATGGCATTGGTCTTTTTGATATGAGTGGTAATGTATGGGAATGGACACAGGACGACTACATACCTGACTGCTACAAAAAAATAAATAAGGACAATCCTATCTGCAAAGGAGCAAGTGATAATAAAGTCATAAAAGGAGGTAGTTGGAATCTATCTGAAAGATTCGCAAGATGCTCTGCAAAGAGAGGTGCATATCCCTTTGGAAAAGCAAATAATGTAGGCTTTAGGGTCGTGGCAATTAGTGTTGCTTCCTCTAAAATAAACTGAAATCTTCCTATCCCTATGTGTAAACCCTATTTGTGAGATATACCTTGAGGCTTGTTTTTTATAATCTCCTTTCTATATATTTAAGTGTATTGAGGTGAAATAATGATTAATACCTTTGATATTTATGAAGAACTAACTACTACCGTCGATGAAAAGACGGCAAAGGCATTGACAAGGATATTAAGTCGTGTCTATGAAGATGCTAAGAATACACCTTCTAAACAAGATTTCACAAGATTAGAAGATGTAGTTTATCGGCTCTCTGAGACACAACTTAAGACAGAGGAAAGACTGGATTCTCTGACAGGGAAGATTGAAGAGCTCACCGAAGCTCAACGAGAGACAGACAAGAGAATCAAAGAGCTCACCGAAGCTCAACGAGAGACAGACAAGAGAATCAAAGAGCTCACCGAAGCCCAACAAGAGACAGACAAGAGAATCAAAGAGCTCACCGAAGCCCAACGAGAGACAGACAAGAGAATCAAAGAGCTCACCGAAGCCCAGAAAAAGACAGAGGAAAGACTGGATTCTCTGACAAGGAAGGTTGAAGAGCTCACCGAGGCCCAGAAAAAGACAGAGGAAAGACTGGATTCTCTGACAAGGAAGGTTGAAGAGCTCACCGAAGCTCAACTTAAAACAGAAGCAACCCTTGAAAAGGTCATAGTCAGGATAAACACAATAGAAGAAAGACTTGAGGGCATTTCTAATAGTGTAGGATACTCTCTTGAAAATAGCGCTTATAAATCTTTACCTCAGCTCCTTGAGCCATTAGGCATTAAAGTGACCGATAAGATGATTAGAAAATATATTAATGGTTATCAGGTAAATATATTTTCAAAGGCAGAAAAGGACAGCAAAGAGGTTTACATAGTTGGAGAGTGTAAAGTTAGACCTTCAAAAAAGGAGATAGAAAGATTTCTAAAAATAGTTGAAAACATTAAAGATCATACTGGAGATTGTGAGATAGTGACTGTTTTTGTAGCCCATGACTATCCACCTGATATTGAGCAATATATTAAGGCAAAGGGGATTATATACTTCTGGTCCTATGAACTTTAGTGTTTTTGAATTTAAAAACCCTTGTGAACTATAGAGGCATAGGCAAATGATTCTACAAAAGGATGGAATGAGTTGCCCTTTTTATTTGTGTCTCTGTGTTTATTTTGGTATAGGTTTTTTGATAAAAAATAATGCAGACCTTTGAATAAAATGAAACCATATTTGATAAGTGCATTTTTGTTGTGTCTAAGTAATATTTTTATGACCTTTGCATGGTATGCCCATCTAAAAAATCTCAATGACAAACCATGGATATTTGCCGCTATAGCAAGTTGGGGGATTGCACTCTTTGAGTATCTTATCCAAGTGCCAGCAAATAGGATAGGTTATCAAGTAATGAATGTAGGACAGCTAAAGATACTTCAGGAGGTTATTACACTTACGATATTTGTTCCCTTTGCAGTTTTTTATCTAAAGGAGGAATTAAAGTGGGACTACCTCTGGGCGGGTTTATGTATTCTTGGGGCAGTATTCTTTATCTTTAGGGAAAAGTTTTTAGGGGCTTAAATACACAACTCTGCCAGTTTTTTTATCGCCAAAGAAAATGGTGAGCCTGGATAAATCGTCATCATAGGCTTATTTTTAAATAAAGCCCTTCTGACCATCTCATCAGCGGGGATTGTTGTTACCACTGATGATGTAACATCTAAGTATTGTTTTAACATAGCGCTTATCACATTCCCTGCCTTTGCTTCATCAGCCTTGTGAACCATATTGATTACTATATTGGGTTTGAATTTAGCCAATACTTCTTTCGCAGAAATAACGGCCTCTTCATTAGTCATTGATAACTCTTTAAAAAGACCATTTACTGTCTTAAGATTAGGATTATTATCTGTATCCTTTGCCCTTGTTAATAGCTCAATACCCTCTTGAGAATCAATATTCTTGAAATGAAAATTGAGCATCCTAAATACAGTTGATTTGATAAATCCATATACTTTTATGAGAGATGGTGATTCAGGAGATGTAATGATTAACTGTTGATTAGCAATCAATAAAAAATCTATTACATTAAAGGATGAACCTGCTGCTAAATCAAGTATTACAATATCACTGTCTAATTTTAGCAAATGATTTATTATCTTCATCTTTTGTTGAAAAGGCATGTTTGCTATATCTGGAATATTAGCTCCCCCACTAATCAATCTTATATTCCTAATGCCTGTGTCAATAAGTATCTCGTTGAGACTATCGACTTTTTTTAGGATAAAATCATCAAGGGTCAGTTTGTTTTGTTTAACGCCAAGCAAAATATGTAGATTAGCCCCACCGAGGTCTAAATCTACGGCAATGACCCTTTTATCCATTTCCGCAAGGGCTATAGCAAGATTCGATGAAACAGTGCTTTTACCTATACCGCCTTTGGGTCCAACAATGGCAATTATTTTTGCGGACATAAACTCCTTGAGTTCTATTGATTTTTGAAAAACTGACCAGTGTCATATAGAATCTCTTTTATTTATTTAAACCCAGATAACCAATTAAATCATCCTCTAAGGTGCTTTCTTGAGTTTGCTCTGGGAGGTCTTCTTGGTCTTCTGTCTCAATGGGCAAAAGGGTTTTTAAGGTCTCATCAGTCTTTGGGGTAATCAATTCCTTTGCCCTTGTGGTAACCATATCTAAATCAAGAGGACTACATATACACCATTGAGTTGAAAGTCCTTTAATGTTTAGCGAACTATAATTTGGTTTGTCTGCTACTACTAAAACTGAACATTCCTTAAGTAAATTACTTAACGAAGTCAGCGCAGATAGTTCATTTTGATAAAAACCTTCGCAGTCAATTACAAAAAGGACGGGTTTAATATCCTTTATAATTTCATAGGTATCAAAGAGATTTTTACATAAAGTTGCATCAAAACCATTTTTTTGAAGGGTCTTTAATAAAAGAGCGCCTCTTACGCTATCAGTAGAAAGAATTATTGTTGGATTCAACATTTATTAGGAATAAAAAATTTTTTATATTAGTTGTTATATATACCATTACAAGCCTTTTGTTGAGAAGGGCTATTATAATTGAATAAAAAAAACAAGTCAATTTAATAAATATTCCCAATTGCCGATAGAAACCTGTAAGGAGTAAGAGGGCATGCCTGAAAGCCTTTATACTGCCACAGGGTTTATCTAAAAGGGCCATAACTCATTCAGTCACCAAGAGGTGATTGAAATAGCATTATTTGTAAAAGTCCAAAGGCCCTGTAAAAAGGTGTGGCAATAAAGCCCTTTCAGCACACCCTCTTACTCCTATCGGCAATTAAAGGATATTTCTCCTGTCAAAAAGGTAAATACCCTCCCCCCTCCTCCCCCTTATTATGGGGAGGATTCAGGAAGTACTATTTAGTGGAAAATCTTATATCTTACCCACACATCTTCAGAAGAGCCAAAACTTGTATTTTTTTTTTTTTTTACATTATTATTATCAAACTTAAGCTATCTTAAAACAAAAATTTACAAGAGGGGGGAGTATGCACAAAGCAGTGGATACGAGGGTCTATGGAGGATCTACAAATTTCAATTATATTGTTGACTATTCGCTTTCAACATTAGAGTATTCAATGCTTGTTTTATGGAGTGTGCTTAAAAGAGGGGGTACTGTGGTTTTAAATCCTATTGAGAATGCAACATTACCAATACTTCAGAAGGCCAGTGAGTTTTGCGCAAAAACATCACAGGGCATTAAGTTGAATTTTAACAAGCTCAAGGCGAAGGTGAGATTTCCTTTTAGATTTAAAGCAGACACCACAGATATTGAAAAAAAACTCCTTGAGATTGAGGCAATTGTCCGCTCCTTTGAAAACAACTTTATAACCAAACAGGACCTCAAGGCAATTGAAGAAAGACTTGAGTATCTTGAAAAGCATGGTATCGTAGCATCACAAGAAGGTGGTTTGCAGCTTAAGGGTAAAAAACTCTCGGAGGAAAAAATTATGTTTCTCAGGGCAATCGTTAGAGAAAACATAAATCTCTTGGAGGATTAATGTCAGATAAAAAGATAATTAATGTTGGCATAGACCTCGGGACCTCAAGGAGTGTAGTAGCTGCAGACAATGGAATAAGGACCTTTCTACCAAGCGTGATTGGTTATCCAAAGGATGCAGTGTCTTTTAAGCTCTTTGGCAGGGATACTATTTATGGTGATGAGGCATTGAGGCATAGACTATCTTTAAACATACACAGACCCTTTGAAAATGGGATGCTCAAAATATCCCAAGACTTTGATGAAAGCTCTAAAGAGTACAAAGATGCAGTGCAGACTGCAAAGCTCCTTTTAAAAAGGCTCATTGAGATGGTGCTTGATGAGGAGGCGGGCAAACGCTCAGACTATCACATCAGGGGCGTTATTGGCGCTCCTGCCCTTGCATCAAGAAAGAATAAAAAGGCGCTCCTTGAAATCACCAAAGACATCCTCGATGATGTGATGATTGTCTCCGAGCCCTTTGCAGTTGCCTACGGGCTAAAGCTTCTCACCGCAGCATTAATCATTGACATAGGTGCTGGTACGGTTGATTTATGTAGGATGCATGGTACTATGCCTTCTGATGAAGACCAGATTACGACTACAAAGGCAGGCGATTATATTGATAATGTCTTCTATGAGTTATTGCATAAAAAATATCCAAAAGCTGCCCTTTCTATTGGACTTGTTAAAAAGATGAAAGAGGAAAACTCCAACATATCAAGGGCAACAGATACTATCACAATAGAGTTGCCTATTGACGGCAAGCCAACTAAGTTAGATGTTACTGAAGAGCTCAAACAGGCTTGCAGTGCTATTGTCCCAGACATTGTAAATGGTATCAAGCAACTGGTAGCCACCTTTGACCCAGAGTTTCAAAATGACCTCAAGGACAATGTCATACTTGCAGGTGGAGGCAGTCAGATAGTGGGATTAAAAAAGGTTATAGAGGAATATATGCAATCAAATCTGGGGTATGGAAAGGTTACAAAGGTAGAGGAGCCACTTTATGCAGGTGCCAATGGGGCATTGCTTTTGTGCAAAGATATGCCTGATGAATATTGGCATCAGCTAAAGGATATCAAGGAGAGGGCAAAGAAGTAATGTTTGAGTTGGCAAAAAAATTTTTATTGCCCTTTTCTCTGATAGCCTTCATCATTGCTATTTTCTTAGACCAAAATAGCAACCCTGTACCAGTGAAATTAATATTAGGGTCGCCAGTGCATCTATCTTTGAGTTTAATTATCGCAATCAGTATGACTGCTGGCGCCATTATAGCAATAGCCTTTTTGCTCATAATCAAGGCACTAACACAAAAACACAAAAAAGATGAGCCATCCATACAAAATGTGGAGGGTTACCATTTAGGTAGGTAGGTAGGTAGATAAACAAATAATATAAATAGATAGATAGGGGGGGAGACATTATATTTAATTTATATGTCTCTCTTTATTTTTTTGATGATTAATTCTTTAGCAAAGATGATTGGCAAAATTAAAATCTTTGCTGACCTGTAGTGTGTTATTTAATAACTTTTAATGGAGCATGAAATTGGCTGACAGAAGGGCTTTTTGGGACAACATAAATCGTTTGATAATAGTAGTAATACTTGCTACTGCTGCATATTTAGTAATAGTTGACACCAATCAACAAGTAGCCGAGATAGAAGAGGCAACTTTACAACAAAGGGTTGCACAAAACTCCCAGACCTCTGTGCTTGTAGCAGGGCAAAATCAGGCTTTTCAAGGATATGTATGCCCTTACATAGGAGGTCAATTTGTAGGTGCTGACCACAACTGCAATGTTTGCCACACAATGGCTGATGTGATGAATAAACTGTCAAACACAACCCATCATTATACAAATATTGGAGCAAATATCAACACCTATGGATTGCAAAATATAGCCACAGGTTCTTTAAACCCCACCGCACCAGGCTATATTGTTAATCCACCAGGTCAACCAGACCCAACCCTTGCATTTTCAAAGGTTACAGAGAAGATCTGGCAAGAGGGGCATTGGATAGGGCTTGAGGTAGGGCCATTGACAGCGGCATTAGCTAAGGCAAATGGGATACCGCAGAATATAAAGGGGGTGTTGGTAGATGAGGTTACACTACTTGCGGCAGCGAGTGGGATA
>CALEDV010000074.1 GCA_937949555.1 uncultured bacterium
CCTTACCCATTCATTCAGACTCGGAGGTAAAAGAAATATTTGGTCTTGCTCATAGGGTCTTAAGGGCATCAGATAACCTCCATAAATATTTTGTGCCTTTAATTTATCATATTTGACTGTTGCCAGTAAGGGTAGTTTTTAGACAGGCTCATATTCCGATATTTTTAGACAAAAATGTTATGCCCTATGGGATATAATTTTTTTTATGTGTAAAATTCTAAACTTCGTCTGACATTTATTTTTCTTTTGCTTGCATATAATGATCGAACCACTGTAATGGACAGGCATATCTCTAATATTTGAATTTACAGAAAGTGCTTTTGCACGTCTTCAATACCGCTGATAATTATCTTTTGTTTCGCTTTAAAACTTTCAAAGAGACGTTTTTGGGCGTCCGATAATTCAGAGCGGTATTTAGCCTCTATAAGAACACCGCTATCCGTCAAAAAATCAATCTCAGTGCTGTCTTTAATAGACATAACACGGATTTAGCCTCTTTATCTTTAAATATAAGTAATTTTCAAATAGGCTACCTTTATCCCTGAAGCCTGTAAAAAGAGTTCTTATTCCGAGGTCTGCTGAATAAATTTTTTTGGCGACAATAGCCTATCATTGGTTTTGCCGCATCGGGGCACGAGAAATATAAGGTAAGTATCGGCAAACATCTCCATATATCGTTTAGCTGTACCTGGAGATATTTTACAGAGTTTGGGGATAGACATAGTTGGAGAGGATGTGACCAATAGGGGGAGGATAGACCTTACAGTGAAATTCCCGAAGACCATCTACATTATGGAGAGGTAAAGGTAACAGATGAAGACCTTTTACAACAGATAAAGGCAAGGAGGTATTTTGAGAAGTATCTGAGTGAAGGGAAGGATATTTATCTTGTCGGAATCAGCTTTGACATAGATAAGAAGAATGTCCGTGACCTTGTGTGGGAGAGGATATAGAGCCCTAAATTAAAGGGATGTTCAAGCTCAAAGGGCAAATGCAGAGATAGAAATGAGATGGTGTCTCCAATAGGCTTTATTGTCACAGTTCAAACCCTTCAAAACAGTTTTCTGAGGTATATCTACTAACAATCCCCCTAAGGGCGACACAAACAGCTTATCAGCTAAAATATAAAGCATCTTTGTGAACAATAACATTAGACCAAATGCATCATACAACTGATACCTTTTGGTAACATTGCTATCTAATGAACATTTTGAGAAAATTTGCAGTTCCAGAGGACTGCTGTTTCTAATTGGTAACACCATGTAATTATTCAACCTATTTATATCAATATGTTATATATGGTTTAAAAGTTGCATGCGATAACAAGTCAAAATACGCTTTTGGGGCGTTTATAGGTTTCATTAAATCAAAGGAGGAGGAAGGATGCAGATTAAGAGAAGGGATTTTCTGAAGGCCGGCGTAGCAGTCGGCGCAGCAGCAGCTTTAACAGGTCCAAGTCTCAATGCCTTTGCACAGAGCACTGACAAAAAGGCTATGGGCACGGAAGAAGGCAAGTGGATACCCTCAACATGTCAGGGTTGCACTGCCTGGTGTCCTATAGAGATCTTTGTCCAAAAGGGCAGGGCCGTTAAGGTCAGGGGTAATCAACTGAGCAAGGCAAATGGGGGGTATTGCTGCCCAAGGGGTCACATGATCCTTCAACAGCTTTACGATCCAGACAGGTTGAAGGTACCAATGAAGAGGACCAATCCTCAGAAGGGTAGGGGTGTAGACCCTAAGTTTGTCCCTATCACCTGGGATGAGGCAACAAACATAATTGCCGATAAGATCATTGAGCTTCGTAAAAACAATGAGCCCCATAAGTATCTGCTCATGAGAGGTAGATATTCAGACCACAATGCAATACTCTATGATGGCTTCACTAAGATCATCGGCTCTCCAAACAACATATCCCATAGCGCCATCTGTGCTGAGGTAGAGAAATTTGGTTCTTACTACACAGAAGGGTACTGGGGATACAGAGACTATGACTTAGACAAGATGAAATACCTGATAGCCTGGGCCTGTGACCCTATATCGTCAAATAGACAGGTGCCAAATACAATCAAGAAGCTGAACAATATCCTTGAAAATGGCACTGTAGTGGCTATAGACCCCCGCATGAGCAATACTGCTGCAAAGGCCCATAAGTGGCTCCCAATAAAACCAGGCGAAGACGGTGCACTGGCAACTGCAATGGCCCATGTAATACTCACCTCAGGGCTTTGGAATAAGGAGTTCTGCGGGGACTTCAAAGATGGCAAGAACCTCTTTAAGGCAGGGAAGACCGTAGATGAGGCAGCCTTTGAAGAGAAACACACCCATGGCTTAGTAAAATGGTGGAACCTTGAACTCAAAGACAGGACCCCTGATTGGGCAGTAAAGATAACAGGCATTGATAAAAAGACAATCATTGATGTAGCTACAGGCTTTGCAAAGGCAGCCCCAAACTGTGCAGTATGGCATGGACCTAACATGCAACCCAAAGGCTCTTATGCCGTGCTTTGTATGCATGCACTTAATGGACTTGTCGGAGCCACAGACAGTGAGGGCGGTATCCATGCCCCTCAGAGTGCGCCAAGCAGCAGTTACCCAAAGATAGATGCATTTCAGGATGATATAGCTAAGGCTGGTGTAAAAAACAAAAAGATCGATCAAAGAGGGACCCTTAAATTCCCGGCATTGGCAAGTGGTAAGGCTGGCAGTGGTGTTGTAACAAACAATACAGCCAATGCAATCAATGCAGGTGACCCCTATGATATTAAGGTGGCAATAGGCTACTTCAACAACTTCAATTTTGCAAGCACTGAAACAGGCAGATGGTATAAGGCAATGGCAAAGGTCCCATTCTTTGTGCACATTACCCCTATGGTAGCAGAGTTGAGTATGTTTGCAGACATTGTCTTACCTGCTGCATTCCACCACTCAGAACAGTGGGCAATTGTAAGATGCAATGCAAACTGTTACAGCCATATCTCCATCCAGCAGCCTGTAGTAAAGAGGATGTTTGATGTGAAGGCCGCAGAGACTGAGATTGTCTGGCTTATATCAGAGAAGCTTGCTGCAAAGGGCTTTGACAGTCCCCTTAAGTGGCTAAAGACCTTCAAAGACCCTGAGACTGGCAAGGAGCCAACTAATGCCGAGGAGCTTGCCCTTTATGCCACAAAGATCCGCAGCAAGAAGGCATGGGATCCTGCTGAAAATAAAGACTACAAAGGTGACAGGCTTGATGGTTGGAAGGAGTTTGTGGAAAAGGGTATAGTCAATACCCCGAGGTATGTGTTCCGTCAGAAGTGGGAAAAAGGCTTCCCAACAGTGACAAAGAAGTTTGAGTTTTACAGCGAGACCCTCAAGAAGGCCCTTACAGAGCATGCAGAGAAGAACAAGGTCACAGTAGATGCCGTGCTTGAGGCAACCAACTACGATGCAAGGGGTGAAAGGGCCTTTGTCCCTCACTATGAGGCACCAAGGAGACATGGTGACAGGAAGGAATATCCCTTTGACCTGATTGATATGAAATCCCGCCTCAACCGTGAGGGCAGGAGTGCTAACTGCACTTGGTATCAGGAGTTTAAAAAGGTCGATCCAGGCGATGTAAGCTGGGACGATGTGATACAGATAAACCCTGCTGATGCAAAGAAGCTTGGCATCAAGGAAGGGGATGTGGTAAAGGTCTCCTCTACTATAGGGAGCTTGGTAGTTAAGGCAAGGCTGTGGGAAGGTATCCAACCTGGCACGGTAGCTAAATGTTACGGTCAAGGACACTGGGCCTACGGCAGGACCTGTACAAAGGACTTTGCAAAGGCAGAGCCCAGAGGGGCCAATTTCAATGATATAATGCCTGATGATTACGACCGCCTGACTGGTTCAACAGCCCGAAACTGTGGATTCACAGGCCTCAAGATCGAAAAGGTTTAAGGAAAGGAGGCAACGATAAATGGCTAAATACGCAATGGTAATCGATTTACTTAAATGTGTTGGATGTGGGGCCTGTGCCCTTGCATGCAAGACTGAAAACAACACCCAGGACAGGGCAAATGGACAGACCTTTAACTGGGCAGACTTTGTATTTAAGGCAGAAGGCAAGTACCCAAACTTAAAATATACTGCAATGCCTACACTGTGCAATCATTGCACTGATGCACCCTGTGTAGCTGCATGCCCTGTAACACCAAAGGCCATGTTCAAGACCGAAGATGGCATCACCATGCATAACGACCAGAGGTGCATTGGTTGCAGGGTCTGTCAGAATGCCTGCCCATACAGCTCTGCGGATGTAGACAAGGATAAGGCCCCATACAGCGTCATCAGCTTTAATGACCACTCAAAAGAGACCCATCCTCGCTATAGGGATAACACGGAGATGATAAAGGGTTGCACCTCATCAGGGGCTGAGATTGCAAAGGCATCAGGAGACACCCCGCCTTACAGAACCCTCTACAAACACCCTGAGTATGAAGATGTGCGTAGAAAGGGCATCACTGAGAAGTGCATATTCTGTGAACACAGGGTCAAAAACGGTGAAAAGCCATACTG
>CALEDV010000075.1 GCA_937949555.1 uncultured bacterium
GGTGACGAGATGGCTCGGGTAATGTGGCATAGGATTAAAGAGGTTTTGATATTGCCCTTTTTGGACCTTAAGATTGAGTATTATGATCTGGGCATTAAGCATAGAGATGAGACCGATGACAGGGTGACTATAGAGGCTGCAGAGGCAATAAAAAGGCATGGGGTGGGCGTAAAATGTGCCACCATCACCCCTAACGCTGCCAGGGTCAAGGAATACTCACTGAAGCAGCAGTGGAAGAGCCCAAACGGGACCATACGCTCGATACTCGATGGCACTGTCTTTAGAAAGCCCATTATTATTGGAAACATACCTACTGCAGTTAAGACATGGACAAAACCAATTATAATAGGAAGACATGCTTACGGTGATATATACAAAGATGTTGAGATGTTAATAGACAGGCCAGGAACTGTGGAATTGGTTTTTAAGCCACAGGGGAGTAATGAAACAAAAAGCCTCACAGTTTGTGACTTCAATGGCAATGGGGTTGTAATGGCAATGTATAACCTTGAGAATTCTATCAGGAGCTTTGCCAGATCCTGTATCAATTATGCCCTTAGTGAGGGTGTTGACCTGTGGTTTGGGGCAAAGGACACTATCTCAAAGACCTATCACGGTTATTTCAGGGATATATTTCAGGAGGAGGTTGACAGCTCCTCTGAGGAATTCCAGAAGAAGGGTATTTCTTATAGGTACCTCCTCATAGATGATGCAGTGGCTCAGGTAATGAAGTCAGAGGGTGGTATGCTTTGGGCCTGTATGAACTATGATGGAGATGTTATGTCTGACATGGTGGCCAGTGGCTTTGGTAGCCTTGGCTTAATGACATCGGTGTTGGCGTCACCGGAGGGTCACTATGAGTATGAGGCTGCTCATGGTACTGTTACAAGACACTACTACGAGCACATCAAGGGGAACAAGACCTCCACTAATCCCATAGCATCGATATTTGCATGGACAAGTGCAATAGCAAAAAGGGGTGAACTTGACGAATCTAAAGAGGTTGTAGATTTCGCAAAATCCCTCGAAAGGGCTGTAATAGATACTGTGGAAGAGGGCATTATGACAAAGGACCTGATGCTTATAGCTGAACCCCCTGTGGATAATTATGCCACTACAGAGGAGTTTATTGATTGTATAAGTCAGAGGCTTATTGAGAAATTATAACGCTCCCCAAAAACCGGACAGAGGTATTTAGGGGATTGCAAAAAATAGATGAAAGCACGAGACGTTGTGTTAAAGGTGAAGATTAGCCTTTGAAGCTGCAAGAGGAGAAAAGAGGATAAGTCAGCTTGCGAGAGAATATGGTTCATCCTAATCAGCCAAGTCTATGGCTTTATTCTGCAATTGAATATATGAGACCTGGAGATTATTATATGGGTAATCCAGAGGAGATAAAAAGACAGAGGGATGAGGAGTTAGTAATTGCCAGAGCAAGGAGGTTAGCTGCAAAATTTGATCGGATGTTAAAATTAGGGCAAAGTACCTCTTGTTTAAAACCCTCTTTTGTTCCCTTTGAAGGAAGCAAGGCATAAGCATTAAAGGAAATTGGTAAGAGTTTTAAGGGTTGGAATTATCAGTGAAAGGGTGATCAAGGCATGAAGAAGGTATTAATAACAGGCGCCGCAGGATTTATAGGATTTCATTTATGTCAGAGCCTCCTAAAAAGGGGAGATATAGTTGTTGGTATTGATAATTTAAATGATTATTATGATGTGGAACTTAAAAGAGCAAGGTTATCTCTGATATTAGAAAATAACAATTTTACATTTTACAAGATGTCTATACAGGATAAAGATGCTGTCTCTGCATTGTTTAAATCTGAAGGATTTGATGTTGTTGTGAATCTTGCTGCACAGGCTGGGGTGAGATATTCTCTTTTAAATCCATACTCTTATATTGACAGTAACATATATGGCTTTATCAACATCCTTGAAGGGTGTAGGCACAATCATGTTGAGCATCTTGTTTTTGCATCTTCAAGTTCAGTTTATGGTGCAAATACTAATATGCCCTTTTCAGTGCACAACAATGTAGATCATCCTGTATCTTTGTATGCAGCCACTAAAAAGTCAAATGAGCTAATGGCTCATGCCTATTCAAGTTTATATAAATTACCTTGTACAGGGCTTAGGTTTTTTACTGTTTACGGCCCATGGGGCAGGCCAGATATGGCGCTTTTTTTATTTACAAGGGCGATATTGGAAGATAAGCCAATAGATGTATTTAATTATGGGAAAATGCAGCGGGATTTTACATATATTGATGATATTATCGAGGGTGTTGTGAGGGTCATTGATAAAATACCAGTTGCTAATAAGAATTGGAGTGGTGATAATCCAGACCCTGCCACGAGCTATGCTTCCTATAGACTCTATAATATTGGCAATAATAATCCTGTTGAGTTGACTAAATTTATAGAGACTATAGAGGTTTGTCTTGGCAAAAGGGCTATAAAGAATTTTTTGCCTCTTCAGGCGGGAGATGTCCCTGCTACATATGCAGATATAAATGATTTGGTAAAGGATATTGGATTCAAACCCTCAACACCCTTAGAAAAGGGTATCACTGAGTTTATAAAGTGGTATAGGGAGTATTATAGGGTTTAGAATATTTTCCCCATTGGACTCCACTTTCTGTGATGTTTAGTTGCAGATCAAAGGGAACAAGGTAGCCTTAGGAACAAGAAGGGATAAAAAAGGGACAGTTCTATTTTTTTGCATTTAAGTAATATTTAGCCTTTTTGAGATTATTGTTGTCTTTCATCATTAAATAGAACCGTTTCTTTTCCTTTGTATGGATCAGATGCCTTGGATATGATTTGTTGCCTATTTTTATTATTGAGGAGTCTACATACATTATGGCTACTATTACAACAGATGATTATATGCTTGTAAGAATAATTATCCCATATAAATAATTCTCTTAGTGTTTACTATATATACCTGATTTCTATTTAACTCCTTATTATCATTGAGTTTTATGTTTTGTTAAGGGGGAACTTCTGCTTTAGGTTGACAGAAATAGGCCCTTGCCAACCCTAAGAGGACGGGAGAAAAATTAGTATTTACCAGATTGGATTAATTTGTAGTAGTCAGGACTTAATCTGACAACCCCTTCTTTTTTAAGACGCTGTCTGTAAAGTACAGTCCAGCATTTTTTCTTTAGCCAAATGCAAGGAGTCCCTAAATGTCTGCATTTGGGTTTGCCCGTAGCAGCATTTACCGGTATGCGTTCGCGCCTCGTTATACTCATTCAACCATAAATCAAAGGTCTGTATGCCTATTGGCAGCTTTTTCATAGGTTTTGCACTCTTGCCTTAGGTAAACTCATACATAGGCTCACTACTGCTATACCTTAATACCGCTTACTGCCTCAAAATTCAGTAGGTCCATGGTATCTTCCTTTATTGCCATGGCATAGATGCCATGCTTAGTAAGATAGGCTATAAAATCCTCTCCTATATACAAAGAGGCAAATACAGGGATTAACTCCTTACCTCTATACTCAGGGAAATAATCAAAAAACTCATCCAATAGCTTAATAAAATCCTCTAT
>CALEDV010000076.1 GCA_937949555.1 uncultured bacterium
AATAAAAAGGGGACAGGCTACTTTTTGCGTGTCCCTTTTTCTACCCTTATGGGCTTTATATGTTAATAAAAGGCCTGTATGTTCTACACTTAAAGAACGGTGCGACTTGAAGGGATAATATTTAGGATGTACAGCAATGCCCGCTCATAGAAAACATGTCAGGTCTAAAAAATAGCCGATATCTGCCCCTTCTTATTGCTGCAGGAAGGTGCAGATACCGGCAACAGTAATCTATGATATAAACTTTAATGCCTTCTTATTGTCAGCCGTTTTTATAACGCACGATGAGGTCTTGCCCGAACCAGTGGTCCCATAAAAATAACTAATGTTGATGCCTGCCTCAGCTATTGCAGAGGTAACCTTTTTTAACTCGCCAATCTTATTAGGCATATCCACTACTATTACACTGTCTTCGCTTATCTGCGCCTTTAGTTTTTTGAGCACCCTTTTCGCGACTGTTGGATTATCGCAAAGAAGCATAAATTCGGCCTGTTTATCCATTTCGTATCCGCATATAGCCATAATATTAACCTTTGCATCTACAAGAGCCGTGCATATCTCTGCAGCAAGCCCAGTCTTGTTTTCCATCGTAAAGTTGATCTGTTTGAAAATCTTTGCCTCTGCCATAAAACCCTCCTTTAATGTTGGTGTGCCTCAATCATAGAGAAGCTATAAGACTGCTGTCAATTGTTATTAGGCAATACTTTACAATAAATTCAATTTGTTATAGAGTATTAAAACTAATTTTTTAATATAATCTTCTCTGGAGGTACGGTGACAGAGGATAAAAGCCCTGTAAAGGAAACGGTTTTTAAAAGGATACGACAAAGCAGTGATTTCCCAGCCATGTCTTCAACAGTTACTTTGCTCAACAAGTTTAATCCCAAAGATGACATTTCCATTACAGAATTTGCCAATGTCATCCTCAAAGACCTTGCCCTTACCACAAAGATACTGAAACTCGTAAATAGTGTCCATTTTATGCAGTTTGGAGAAGTAACCACCATATCAAGGGCAATAATACTGCTCGGTTTTGAGAATGTAAGGAATATTGCAATGACCCTCATTCTTTTTGAACATTTTGAAAAACACAAGTCTAATGAACCCCTGATGGAAGGCATTGTGAAATCCTTCTACAGTGCCATACTATCCCGGAAGATCACCCAAGAAATCGGATTCATTGAGCAGGAGGAATCCTTCATCTGCTCCCTTTTTCATATCTTTGGAAAGATATTGACCTCTCTTACCATGCCAGAGAAGGTATCAGCCATCAATCAGCTTGTGGAACAACAGCAGGTAACGGAATCTTTAGCATCCATTACAGTACTTGGCATCTCCTATGAAGAGATTGGCTCAACAATTGCTAAGGAATGGAGCTTCCCTAGGAAGATAATTAGCAGCATGAGAAGGATAATGCCCTCAGAGATAACCCATAACCCCTCTGAGACTGACAAACTAAGGAGCATATCTACATTCACTCACAGCATCGCCAATATTATATCCAACAGCGAGTCTATTAAAGAGCGAGAGCTATTAATTGGCAAACTTTCAAAGGAGTTTAAACCCCATTTCGGCTCCTTGGAGAGCAAAATAAATACAATTATACAGGACACCTCTCAGGAGTTTGTGGAATTTGCCAATATTTTTCATTTGAACCTAAAATCTTCAAGGTTCAGCAACAATCTGTTAGGACTTAACAACAAAACTGCAAAAGCACAGACAAAGATTCAAACCCCTACTGATTCTCTGCCCACATCCTTAGAATCCTTTGATGATATTATAGAGTTGGAAAGCATTGAAACACCAGAAAGCATATTCAGTAAGGGTATCCAGGATATAAACAAGTCCCTTCTGAGCGGATATTCTCTGAACGATATTGTAAGGATTGTCCTTGAGACCATGTATAGAGGGCTTCAATTGTCAGAGCACTCAAGGGTGCTATTCACAGTAAGGGATACAAAAAAACCAATTATGAATGTTCGCTATGGCTTTGGCGATGCAATCACTGATACCAAGGAGTGGTTTGAGATAGACCTAAATGACAATAAGGATGTATTTAATATTGCCATAAACAATCAGAAAGACTTTGTAATTAAGAACATAAACACACCAGATATTAACAACATGCTTCCAGAATGGTATAAGCGAAGGACTGATAAGGATGTCTTTATAATGCTTTTGCCAATTGTGGTGAATAACTTTTCTATCGGTATGTATTTTATAGAAGGCCATAGAGAAGAGTTTAGAAAACTGACAGGTATGCACTTTAACAATCTCAAGATCCTTCGGGACCAGACCGTAATGGCGATAAAACAAAAGAGGGGATTCTGACAGGGTGGAGAAACTGCTGTCCTATGCCGTAAAGGAGGACATACTAAGAACAGTCCTAAAAAAGCATAAAATTATTTTCTTAAGCGGATGGAGCAGAACAGGTAAAACCATATCCCTTTTGAAGTCTATATCGGACATCCAAAGGAGGTTTTATTTTTCTTATTCTAAAGACTCTCAGAGAATTGCGCTTTCTGCAGACTCTGATATTAAAATACTCGATTCCTTGAGTTCCTTTAAAGAATCCACCGATGAAGAAACAGTTATAATCATTGATGACTTTTCTACATCCGATCAGGATACAAAGGAAAGGATAATAGAATTTATTTCACAGACACATGAAAATCTCAGGATAGTCTTGATAGTAAGGGCATTTATTGATGTCAAAAACCTCATCCCCTTAGCTGATGCCCTATTAAGGCTAAAAAACACCACAGCAGAATTATTATATTCTATTTGGCAAGAACGGAGGGAGGATGATTAAAACAGCTTTCATATACGACGATATCTTTTCATGCCACGATACACCTGCGTGGCACCCTGAGTCACCTATAAGGGTGGAATATCTGGTAGATTTTCTCAAACAAACAGCGGTATGGGATCAATTGATACATCTCCAACCCCAGCGGGCTAACTTAGAAGATCTACAAAGGGTGCATACAAGAGAATACATCAGCTCTGTCATGTCTATAGGAACAGGTTCTTTAGATCAAGAAACCTTTATAAGCCCCCATACCTTTACTGCCTGTCTATATGCCATTGGCGCTATCAAAGAGGCGGTAGATAAGATAAAACATGGGGTCATTAAAAGGGCCTTTTGCCCTGTGAGACCTCCGGGTCATCACGCTGAGGCAGATGCAGGAATGGGGTTTTGCCTGTTCAACAATGTTGCAGTGGGTGCTCGCTATGCCCAGACACAGGGCTTTGAAAGGGTCCTAATAGTAGATTTTGATGCCCATCATGGAAATGGCACGCAACATATTTTTGAGGAAGACGATAGGGTCTTTTATTTCTCTACCCACCAATTCCCTTACTATCCCGATACAGGCAAAGAGACTGAAAGAGGCAGGGGCAAAGGAGAAGGTTTCACTTACAATGTAACAATCAGGGTAGGATCTGGAGACAAGGACTATCTCTATGTTTATCAAGATATTTTCCCCGATGTGGTCAGGAGATTCGATCCTGATATTATTCTTGTCTCAGCAGGATATGACATACATTATATGGATCAGCACTCGGACCTTAGGGTAACCTGTGAAGGCGTCAGGGGTATTGTGCAAGGTATTCTCGGCTCTTCTGATAAACCCTTCATATTTGTCCTTGAGGGAGGTTACGACTACATCTCCTTAAGCAAATCTGTCAGAAACACCATAGAGGAGATGTTAAGTTACTCTACAACCTATTAACACCAAGTCCTATTGGGCTATTTTAATCAGCCTTTTGTGTCATTTTTAGCAGGGCATTGGCAATTGCCACTGCCACAGGGGTTCCGCCCTTTCTACTAAGGTTTGTGATGAATGGGAAATTCTGAACGGAAAGTAATGCCTTTGATTCAAGGGCATTAACAAAACCCACAGGGACACCAATAACAAGGGGCTTTTCCTTCGGTGCGGAGGGAGAATTAAAGATTTCAATTACCTTTAAGAGGGCTGTAGGGGCATTGCCTATAATTAATATCCCTATGTTTTCCTTTAATCCATATTCAATGGCTATCTCTGCCCTTGTCTTTTTTGTCTTTGTTGAAAGGCTCACCACCTCAGGCTTAGATATATAACATAAAGTCTTGCCTCCCCAGGGCCTAAGGAGTTTCTTGCTAATCCCAGAACGCACCATCTCTATATCTACCAATATATCCATTCCTTTACGGATTGCCTCAATCCCCTTGCGGATTGCCTCAGGGTGAAATAAAAGGCTTCTTTTAAACTCAAAGTCTGCGGTGGCATGTATTACCCTTTTGATAACTGGAGCCTGCTCAGTAGGGACATCGCTCAAATCAATTTCACCGCTTATGATATCAAAACTCTTCTTTTCTATATCCTTAGGGCCCATGCCGTTTGCTGAATGTATCCTCTCCAGGATTACATGAACCATTTTTTCATGTATCCCCAAAGGGTCGGTATACACAAATTCAACCTCTGGGAATGAACTCTTTGCCTTCTCAATTAGGGCGGGGATGTCTTCGGTCACATGGTTGCCTATACTGAGGAAATAGGGATGGATTATTATCTTTGATGAACCCTGCCTAACAGAATCTATTATTGCTTCCATCAAATCAGGATCAGAAAACTGCAGGTAGGCGGCCTTCACACAATTACCATTACAGTTTGGATGTATGGCATCATGCAATAACTTCCCGATAATCTCTAAATTATTTGCCTCTTTCCTCCTGCTTCCGTGTCCCACAAGTATTATGCTTTCCATTATACGCTCCTATTTATTAGCTATTTTTTTTAAATCCTATAAACAGCGTGAAATATTTCCAACTGCCTCACGATTGCTGCCAAAATGCAGATGCACATAACTGCAAAGGGTTTTCTTAAAGCCAAAACCTAAGGCATCCACGGTCCTTCCATCGTTGTCTTTTGCAAGGTAAATATTATCCAAGCCTGTCTTATCAAGAATATTGGAATAGTGAAACTCATGCCCTCTAAACCTCAGTCCTTTTTTTCCCAACAGGCAGTCCTGTTTAAATTCGATCTCTCTATATCCTAACCTTGACAGTCGGCTATTCATCTTTGTAGTGAATTGAAAAATACCAACCATCTGGAAATACCTATCCTGCAGGTCGTAAATCCCTTTAGAAAGATACATCATTCCTCCGCATTCCGCATAAAGGGGCATTCCTGAGTTTGACCATTCCCTTATTGAATCAAGCATGTTCTTGTTCTCAGACAGCCTCTCAGCATAAAGCTCTGGATATCCTCCTCCTATGTATATTAAATCCGCTAAAGGCAGCGACTTGTCCTCCAGAGGACTAAATCTTGTTATCTGTGCACCCAGGGCATTAAGCATGTCAATGTTGTCTTCATAATAAAAACAAAAAGCCCTGTCATAGGCTATTGCAACCTTTTTAGATTGCCAATCAGTAGGCGCCACAGTGTTATAATCAGAACTCGAGGATAATGTCCTTGGCCCTCCAGATATACCCAAGAATGTTTCCATGTCCATATGGGTTGACACAGTATTAGCAAGCGATTTAACCGAGTCATCGCAGAGGGGATTCTCCTCGGCAACCACGAGCCCTAAATGCCTTGAGGGTATTGTAAAATCTCCTTCCCTTGGCATAGAGCCAACAAATTCAAGACCAAAGGATTCCCTCCTTATCCTGTCTAAGTGCCTTTCTGAGCCTACCCTGTTGAATATCACCCCTTTAATCAGCCTTTCCTTGTCATACTCCATAAAACCTCTTACTACCGCACCAGCGCTCTCTGCCATACCATAAACATCAACTACTATAACAATAGGCAACCCAAGAACTGAGGCAAGGTTATAGGTGGAATTATTGCCATCATAAAGCCCCATTACTCCTTCCACAATGGATATATCAGCCCCTGAGGAATGCCTCAAATAGCAGTCCTTCACATAATCGGTCCCACACATCCAAAGGTCTAAATTACGAGACGCTCTACCTGCGCAGAGCCTATGAAGACCAGTATCTATGAAATCAGGCCCTGCCTTAAAGGGCTGAACCCTTAATCCCTGCCCCCTAAGGGCTGCCATCAATCCTAAGGTGATAGTAGTTTTACCACACCCACTGTGTGTGCCTGCTATTACTACACCACGCATAGCCTTAGAAGCTCCTTTAGGAGTCTCATATTGTCCCTGTTAGATTTAACGGCTACCCTTACATAGCCCTTTTTAAGCCCCTCAAAATTAGCGCAGTCTCTCACCATGATTGCCCTCTCTCTTAAGGGGTTTATTATATCTTCATCCTCAGCAAACCTAAGAAGATAAAAGTTTACCGCAGAGGGGAAATACCTTATCTTTAAAGCCCTGAATCCGTCCTCAAGCACTGTCTTTTCCTCAGCCATGACCCTGAAGGTCTGTTGTGCGTAAGCCCTGTCTCCTAATGCAGCAATAGCAGCAACCTGTGCCATTGTGTTTACTGTCCATGGCTCCTTGCACCTCCTTATACGACTCATCAATTTAGGATGAAAGATGCCATAACCGATCCTCAACCCTGCGAGGGCATAGAACTTCGTGAGGGACCTTATGACAATGAGGTGAGGATTGCTCTCAACCTCAGAAGCAACAGAATATTCAGGGCAGAAGTCTATAAAGGCTTCGTCCACAACCAAATAACATCTCAAGTCTCTGGCTGCATCGGCGATCCTCAAGACCTCTTGTCTGCTTAGCATACTCGCAGTAGGATTATTGGGATTACATAAAAATACCATATCTGGAGAGGCGAGCATGGGAGTTTTGCGTACAATTTCAATAGACTGATCAGCAGCCATTGCCTTTATAAAGGCATCCACATCCATCTGAAAACTATCGGCCTCTTGAAGGACAAAATACTTTAGATCTTCCTTCTTGAAGGCGTCTCCTTTATATATCCTAAAAGCCTTGGCGTACTCAGAAAAGGATGGAATAGGGGTAAGAATACTCTCTGGACTAAGCGTCCTCATCAGCAGATAGAACAATTCAGTGCTTCCGTTGCCGCACAGGATAAGTTCGGGGTCTATCTTAAGAGACATCGCTATCTCATTAGTTAAAACCTTTGCCTCTGGGTCAGGGTAATTGACGAGATAGGGTATATTTTTTTTTATGGCCGTCGCTGCGCTTTTAGGCACGCCCAATGGGTTTATAGAGGCACTGAAGTCAATAATATCTGATATATCAATACCAAGTTCTTCAGCTAAGGCATACACATTTCCACCGTGCTCCTGAAGCACCTTATTACTGGTTGGATCTGGATAGCCATAAACAGGAGACATTAAAAACCCCCTAGGAAACATAAAAGAAGTCCAAAGGAAACTACTGCAAAGAGCATTGCTAACCTTGCAATTAATATCGCATCCCTTGAGGCTTTTTCATAACCCAAGCCACTGTGATTGCCAATATAGGGTTTTTCAATCCTGATGCCTCCATAATAGGACGGACCACCAAGCCTAACGGACACTGCCCCTGCCATTGCTGCCTCTGGCATACCGCTATTAGGGCTTAGATGTTTGCGCCCATCTCTTAAAAGAACCCTGATTGACTCATAAAACAATGATGCCCTCAGAGAGCCAAAGGCCGCTGCAAGGGCTATAAACACTCCCGTAATCCGTGCAGGTATAAAATTGGCAATATCATCTAAACGTGCTGAAGCCCACCCAAAATAGAGATATTTTTGATTTCTGTAACCCACCATAGAGTCCAGTGTATTTATAGCCTTGTAAGCCATTGCCATGGGCAATCCTCCTATAAAGTAAAAAAATACAGGAGCCACTATGCCATCAGACAGATTCTCAGAAAGGGTCTCAATAACAGCCTTGAGTATCTCATCCGCTGATAGTCCCTCGGTGTCTCTGCCCACTATCATTGAAAGCCTAAGCCTTGCCTCTGGAAGATCCTTTGACATAACAGCTTCTATAACATATAAACAGGCGCTCAATAAGCCCTTGGCTGCAATAGTAGTAGAGGTCAAAAACACAAGTAATACCATCATAAGCACGCTTAGGTAAAGATTAGCCCCTTGATAAGATATAGATATCATCCATCGGGTTACTACGAGGGTTACTACAAACACAACCATGACAACTGTGAAAGCAAGCACTCCCCCCTTAAGCCTTGCAAGCCAAGAAGCATCAGTATCCCTTCTGAGCAATCTCTCAATACCCTTAATCAGCGATCCAATAATCTGCACAGGGTGCACCATCCAGCGTGGATCACCCACAAGCATATCAACAAGCAGCGCCATAAGCAGTACAAGTGCAGCGAGGCAAAGGGGTTGTAAATGAAAAAAGTCAATCAAAACTTGAGCAACCTGTCTATGTATCCCATATCAAGATTTTCTCTGACTATAGCAGCAGCCCTGTTGATGGCGGCATCCTTTATAGAGTTGTAATCAACGCTATAGTTCTGAGGGCACAGCCCCTTTTTGACCCGTATTTTATTCAAAAAAGACCTTCTAAAGTCATCATTGTCAAAAATACCATGTATGTAAGTGCCCCAGCAGTTCCTTAATTGTGAGCCCTCAGGCAATGTTCTATCCTCTTGGTCGTTTAGTCTGTTTATTAGAAACAATCCTATATCCCCTTTAGTGGTACCCATGTGGATCTCATATCCTTGAAGGGAACGACAACTTTCAGCATGGCCCTCGGCGATGAAATTTATCCTGCCTCTATCTCCAAGTTCTGCCTTTAACTGGCAGGTTGTTTTAATCCTTTCAAAGAGTGTCTCCGTATTTAAAAGACCTATGCCAGCTACCTCATCATGATCACTCTCAGCATGGAAGGGATCTTTAATAACCCTGCCGAGCATTTGATAACCTCCGCAGATACCAACCACCTCTATGCCCTTCTGATGCGCCCTAATTATGCTCTGTTCTGTCCCCCTTTCACGGAGTTCTAAGAGATCCTTTACGGTGTTTTTGGTGCCAGGCAAAATCACTATATCTGCATTCTCGATATCATCGGGATTATTTGAATAAATAAGCTCCACATCGGGTTCATATCTCAGGGGATCAAAATCGGTAAAGTTTGATATATATCTGAGCCTAACAATTACAATCCTAAGTTGAGCAGTCCTCGACAGGTTCTCTCTCTTGAGGTCCTTTAGTGATAACCCATCCTCCTCTGGCAATCCTATATCATAAATATATGGCATAACACCAACCACAGGTTTGCCTGTTTTCTCTGCTATCATATCAAGACCCGGCGCCAATATATCCCTGTCACCCCTAAATTTGTTAATGACAAAACCCTTTATCCTCCTGCCATGCCTGCCTACAAGTTTGAGGGTGCCATAAAGGGACGCAAAGACCCCTCCCCTATCTATATCGCCCACCAGCAACACTGGAGCTTTAGCATACTCAGCAGAGCGCATATTGACAATATCCACATCGGCAAGATTTATCTCCGCTGGACTTCCAGCCCCTTCAAGAATAATCAACTCGTATTCAGAGGCGAGCCTGTCAAAGGACTCCTTTGCGACAGCCCATCCCTCCTCCCTAAACAGGTAATACTCCTTAGCCTTCATATGAGAATGCACTCTTCCCTGCAATATGACCTGAGAACCCATATCACCTGAAGCCTTCAGCAACACTGGGTTCATATGCACCGAAGGCACTGTCCTTGCAGCCTCCGCCTGAAGAGCCTGTGCCCTCCCAATCTCCCCTCCCTCAAAGGTAATAAAGGAGTTAAGAGCCATATTCTGAGCCTTAAAGGGCGCAACCTTTATCCCCCTGTCACTCATCAGGCGGCAAAGCGCCATAGCAATTATACTCTTACCCACTCCAGAACCAGTGCCTTGTATCATCAAGGACCTAAACATAATTAAGAGCCTTTATAACAGGATATCGTCTCCAAAATTCAATTATATTGACACAGCCATAAGCCTGTTCAATACGAAATATGTTCTTAAGAGGAATGCCTGCCAAATGGCAGAGTATAATCCTGTTTACTCCGCCATGGGCAGCGATGATTATGTTGCCGGAGGCATGACTTTTTAATATAGACCTCAGGGCAGGGATTACCCGTTTTTTTACATCAAGGGTGCTCTCACCGCCAGGGGGGCTGTAACGGAGAGGGTTTCCAGCCCATTGATTAAACTCCTTTGGATAGGCATCTTTAATCTCGTCAAAACTCATGCCCTCCCATTGTCCAAAACTCCTCTCTCTAAGGTCATGAATCGGCATGGCTGATAAGCCTAATTTCTCACCAATTATATCTGCGCTCCTTTTTGCCCTTATAAGGGTGGAGCAGTACAAAACATTCCCTGCTCTATTATCTAAGGTTGCCCCATGTATTGATGCAAGGTAAGATACCCTCTGTTCCTTGGCAGATCTTCCTATATAATTGGCGATGAGATCTGCGCTCTGCCTTATCTGATTCTCCCCTTCCTCAGACAAGGGGACATCAAGACTGCCCTTATATCGTCCCTTGTCCTCCCTGCCTGTCTCTCCATGTCTGACTAAATATAAAGTCTTGACCACATTATCACCGTCATCAAAAAGATTACCTCCGTAATTTCGCTTATACTTCCTACCATATCTCCAGTTAGCCCTCCAAATTGTCTGTTATAAAACAACAGCAACAACCTGCAAAGGCAATAGATAATAACTAACAGTAGGCAATAAAAAAAATACTGACCCTGTGGCACATAATTACCAGCCATGATTGAGGCTAACAACAGGACACCAATCATGGTCAGGGTTGAGAAAATAACCTGACTCACCCCTACCCTGCCTATAAAGTGAAAACCCAAACCATCCTTTCTGACTGACCTTCCATGAAAAAGCGCCACTACCATTGCCCACTTGGAGAAGATAGGCATAAAGAGCAAGGACGAATAGTATGTAAAGGGCAGCAAGTGGCTTATGTTTTGCAATGCAAAATACTTTAAAGAAAGAGACGCTATAATTGCCACCACGCCAATAGGGCCAACAGCGCCTCCCTTCATTACCGATAGCTTTTTATCTCTATCACCTCGCACTGAAAGGGCATCAAAGGTATCTGCAAGGGCATCGAGATGGAAGGCACCATTGGAGATTATCAACAATAACATTGCCAAGGCAAGGGAAAGATTTGGATGAAAAAAATAGCCAAAGGCAAGTTCTGCCGATAAAAACAGCGCTCCTTGAAAGAAACCAACGAAAACAAAGAAAGAGACACTCTTAGGGAGGTCTGATTCCTCTATCTGGATTGTCCTGCCTACCGGAATTAGGGTCAAAAACTGAAAGGCAAGCCATAGGCTCTTCAACTATAAACTCCCCTTTACCTCATTCAACCACGCAGGGTTGCAATGGGACAATGCTCTTATATGAACCTTTATCGGGATTACTAAAACGCGCAAATTTCTTTTATGCATACTAAAGCTTTGTTGACACCCCTGCCCCGCTAAAGGTAGCCATTTGACGATATATCTTCAGCGATGACTCAATTACAGGCATTGCAAGGGCAGCGCCAGTGCCTTCTCCAAGACGCATATCTAAATCAAGAATTGGCCTTAAACCAATATAATCAAGGGCTATAATGTGACCCCTCTCCACAGATAGGTGGGCTGCAAACATATAATCCTTAACCTCAGGCTTTAGGACATAGGCAATCAGTGCTCCTGCAGTAGAGATAAAACCATCAATAACTGCTATTTGTTTATTAGCAGCCGCTGCAAGTATTAATCCAGCAATAGCCCCTATCTCAGCTCCACCTACCTTGCTAAGAACCTCAAGGGGCTTAGAAGGGTCTGGTTTATGCATGGCAATGGCTTTTTCAATCACTCCAATCTTCTGAGAGAGACCTTCATCAGTAATACCCGTGCCTTTTCCAGTAACCTCACTCACTGATGCACCAGTTATTACCGAAGTAATGGCGCTTGAGGGGGTTGTATTGCCAATACCCATATCTCCAGTGCCCAGAAGTCTATAGCCTCTCTGGCAGTAATTATTACCAAGCTCAATGCCTACCTCCAGGGTCCTCACAGCCTCTTGAAAGGTCATGGCAGGTTCTTTGGCAAAGTTCTTCGTGCCCCTGACTACCTTCATATTTACAAGTCCCTGTATATCAGCAAAATCGTAATCCACCCCAACATCCACCACCACTACCTCTGCACCCACATGACGGGCAATGACATTAATAGCCGCACCGCCTCTTAAGAAATTAAAAACCATTTGAGGGGTCACATCCTTTGGGTAGGCAGAAACCCCCTGAGCCGTAATCCCGTGATCTCCAGCAAAGGTAAATACAGCCTTCCGATCAAGATTGTCTATCTTATCCTCATAAATGGTGATTATCTTCCTTGCAATCTCCTCAATATAACCAAGGCTACCTACGGGTTTAGTTAGGTCATCTAAATGTCCCTGCGCCCTTTTTTCCCACTCCTTATCTGTATTAGTTATCCTATTTAATGTCCTCTGAAGCAATTCCATTGTTTCCTCTCCTACTTGATTTTTATCGGTACCCCTGCTAACACAAAATAAACATGTTCTGATATTGCCGCGATTTCCTTGTTCAAAGCTCCTGCATCATCCCTGAACTGCCTTGCTAAGGGATTATCTGGCACAATCCCCAGTCCAATTTCATTAGAGACGATAAATACATCGCAGTGGGCCGCTTTAAGGGACTCAGCGAGCAATAGCCTTTCCCTCTGAACGTCCCTATTGTCAAAGATCAAGTTTGATATCCAAAGCGTAAGGCAATCAATAAGTACGATCCCATAGGATTGGCAAAGGCTCCTTAGTAGTTTGCCTATCTCTATTGGCTCTTCAAAGGTATCCCAGCGGTTCTGCCTTTCCTTTTTGTGATTCTCAATTCTCAGAGCCATCTCCTCATCCAAAGCCTGAGCGGTGGCAACAAAAGCCCTTCTACCAGGCAACGCCTCTGCAAGATCAAGCGCAAAGGCACTCTTTCCACTCTTAGCTCCCCCGAGTATGAAAGTTATCATAATGATTGATTTTGATTCAGACAATAGAATAATTCATTTATTCCGAGATCCAGCCATAAGGATAAGTCTCTTTCCTTCAGAAGCTCTGTTTTGACAGTTCTAATGCTCCTTACGCTACAGCAGTAAAACTCACCCTTGGGGTTCAAACAACTACTGCTGTTTAACGCTTCAGTCGCAAAGAACCGTTGCCAAAACA
>CALEDV010000077.1 GCA_937949555.1 uncultured bacterium
GGCATCTACTTGGTTTGCTTCGCAGGGGATTACAAGGAGGTTTGAAAGACTGCATAGGAAAAGCATGTCTCATCAGGAGTCTGCAAAGTGGGAAAGGCATGTGATTATTGTGGGTTTCGGCATTAATGGACGTAACATTGCCTCAGTCTTGAAATCATCGGATATCCCCTATGTTATTCTGGAGCTTAACCCTGCTACGGTAAAGAAGATGAAAGAGCTTGGAGAGCCTATTTATTATGGCGATAGTACAAGCATAGAGATACTTCATAAGGTTGGATTGCATTCTGCCGATGTGCTTGTGGTGGTAATATCCGATGCGGCAGCTACCCGTAAGACTGTGCAGATAGCAAGGCAAGACAGAAAGGACCTTCACATAATCGTTAGGACCCGCTTTCTTGCAGAGGTTGATGAGTTGATTAAGATAGGTGCAAATGAGGTAATACCTGAGGAGTTTGAGACCTCAGTGGAGATATTCTCAAGGGTGCTCCATCATTATCATGTGCCCTATAATGTGATTCATGAGCATATAGAAGATATAAGGAGTGATAATTACAGGGTTTTTAGAACAACTCAATTGCCCCCTAAACACCTCAGTGACAGGCAGAAGTTTATATCAGAGATTAACACAGAGGCTTTTCTTGTAAAAGAGGGCAGTCATGCCGTAGGCTTTTCTATTAAGGAGCTTGATCTGCGTTCAGAGACAGGGGCAACTATAATAGCTCTTCAGAGAGGGGACAAGATATTACAGAACCCGACTGCTGAGACGATTATTCAGGACCTGGACATACTCCTTTTGATAGGGACAAAGGAGCAGCTTAAAAGGGCATTAGAATACTTGAATTCAGACAGATTATTGCTAAGGCATTATAACTGATGTGGGGGGTGATTGGTTGCTATTAGTATTACCCAACCACAAGGGACGGAACAATGCCAATTGCCACAACCATCACAAGAGACACAAATATTGCTATACCCAAAGAGGGTGAAAGCAAGATCTCTGGGGTCTCTGAGATGTTATCACGCATATACATATTCATCACTATCCTTAGGTAGTAAAAGGCAGAAATGGAGCTAAATATAACGGCAACAATTACAAGCCAAAGATAACCTGCATTGATAGCTGCAAGGAAGAGATTGAATTTTGCTACAAATCCTGCTGTCGGAGGTATGCCTACCAGAGAAAACATAAATACCAACATTATAGCTGCTACAATAGGATGTGACCTGGCAAGGCCGTTGTAATCCTCAATATCTTCCCCTTTTTCAAGCAATATTACTATTGCAAAGGCGCCCATATTCATAAAGGCATAGATAAGCAGATAATTTAGTACTGAGTGCAGACTTTCACTGGTGCCGGCAATTATGCCTATGAGCATATATCCTGCATGGGCAATAGAGGAATAGGCAAGCATCCGTTTTATATTCCTCTGGCAGAGGGCAAGTATATTGCCTACAGCCATTGTAAGAACCGCTATGACTATGAGAGCAATTGACCAGTCGCTTTGGATGCTCTCAAAGGCGACATAAAAAACCCTGCCTATCACTGCAAAGCCAGCTGCCTTTGGACCTACAGACATAAAGGCTGTTACTGAAGTAGGAGAGCCCTCATATACATCGGGTGCCCACATATGGAAGGGGGCAGCAGCAATCTTGAACGAAAAGGCTACAACAATCATTATCATGCTTAATATGAGTGGTAAGGTTGGTTCTGTCTGCCTTAGACGCTCGGATATTTGGTAGATGTCTGTAGAACCTGTTAGCCCATAAAGCAAGGCTAAACCATAGAGGAAAAAGGCGGAAGAAAAGGCACCAAGCATAAAGTACTTGATGGCTGCTTCATTTGATTTGATATTAAGCGGTTTAATACCTGCAAGTATGTATGTGCTCAGAGCCATCAGTTCTAACCCCAAAAAGAGCACTACCAGGTCCTTTGAAGAGGCCATTATCATCATGCCAGAGGTAGCAAAGAGCAGGAGGCTGTAATACTCACCCCTTTGAGGCCTTTCGCGGTCTATGTATTTAAGCGAAATGAGGATTGTCATTACGAGACCTACGATGAAGATTATCTTAAAGTACATGCTGTAACCGTCATTGATAAACATACCGTTAAAAGTTATACCTTGACTCTGTGGCAATATAAGTATTACCCCCATAGAGGCAGCCAAGCATATAGCTGATATAATCGTCCTGTTTTTGACGAACAACTCCAGCATAAGTAACAGGGTTGCCGCTGAGAGCATGATAATCTCAGGAGCAAAGGGCATTAGATCTGGGAATGGCAATGGATTCATTTGTTGCCCTCAATTATACGGCTTAGATCAGGGGGTAGTGTCTGTGTATTGTTAACCCTTTCAAGCAGATTCTTGACAGACTCATCCATGAAACCCATGAAGACATTAGGGTATACCCCTATCCATATAACAAGTATAAGCAGGGGTAAAAGGGTCATGAGTTCTCTGCTATCCATATCCTTGAGCCTTGCAACCTTTGTATTGGTCTCAAGAAAGAAAACCTTTTGATAAAGCATAAGCATATAAGCCGCTCCGATAATTATGCCTGAGGCTGCAATTATACCAAGGGGCTTTGATGCAGTAAATCCGCCAAGCAGTATCAGGAATTCTCCCACAAAACCATTGGTGCCCGGGAGTCCTACAGAGGCAAGGGTAAAAACCATAAAAAAAGCTGCGTAAACAGGCATAACTGTGGCTAATCCTCCATAATCAGATATCTGTCTTGTGTGGGTGCGGTCATATACTATACCAACACTGAGGAAAAGGGCGCCTGTAACAATACCATGATTGACCATCTGTAATATCCCTCCCTCTACGCCCTGTGTATTAAGAGCAAATATCCCAAGGGTTACAAAACCCATGTGACTTACAGAGCTATAGGCAATAAGCCTCTTTAGGTCAGTTTGTCCGAGACATATTATTCCCCCATAGACTATGGCAATCACTGAGAGTACCATCATGGCAGGAGCCATTGCTACTGATGCCTCAGGGAGTATAGGTATGCTGAAGCGGAGGAATCCATAGGCACCCATCTTAATAAGTATCCCAGCAAGGATTACACTGCCTGCTGTAGGTGCCTCAGTATGGGCATCGGGCAGCCAGGTATGCACAGGGAACATGGGGACTTTCACGGCAAAGGCTGCAAAGAATGCCCAGAAAAGGATAATCTGAAGCCCAAAGGGGTAGTTAACATTCATAATTTGAAGTACATCAAAGGTTCTTCCGCCAAAGAGGTAAAGCAGGATGATGCCAACAAGCATGAGAAGACTGCCCACAAGGGTGTAGAGGAAAAATTTTATTGCTGCATAGATCCTGTTTGGCCCTCCCCATACGCCTATTAGTAGATACATAGGAATGAGCATAGCCTCCCAGAAGATGTAAAATAAAAAGAGATCTAAGGCGCAGAATACTCCTATCATAGCGCCCTCTATAAGGAGTATAGAGGCATAAAACTCTTTGACCTTCTTGTCAATGCTATGCCACGAGATGGTCACACAGAGGATAGAAAGTAGTGTGGATAGCAAGATAAAGAGCACACTTATACCATCAATTCCGAGAAAATACTTAACACCCCAAGCAGGTATCCATTCTCCAATCTCAACAAACTGCATAAGGGCAGTAGTCTTATCAAAATGGGTAAACAACAAAAGGCTGAGGAGGAATGTCAAGGAAGTGAAAAATAATGCTGTCCCCTTTATCCAAGTCTCTTTTGCCCTGCTTATAAGGGCTACAAAGATTGCTCCTGCAATAGGCAGGAATATTAGGGCGCTTAAAAGGGGGTATTCTAATTGATTAATCATCCTATTTTGTCAATAAAAGCACAAGGGTCAATACTGTAAACAGGCCAAAGGCCATTCCTATGCCGTAATGTTGGAGGTGTCCTGTCTGTAATTTTCTCAGGGATTCTCCAAAATCTCTAATCTTATGAGGGATACCGTTTACCAAACCCTCTATGATCTTGCTGTCTGTAACCGCTATAAGCACTGAGCGGCTTAACCAAAATGCAGGTTTTACGAAAATATGTTCATAAAGTTCATCTATATAGTATTTGTTCCATAGCCAGCGGTATATATTCTTAAACCAATAGGCAAAGAGTCTTGGAATGATTGGTTTTAGATAATAAAATAACCACGCAAATCCGATTCCTCCAAGGGCAACCAGGACGGACAGTCCCATGACTTGATATTCCTCTGCATGAGAGGCTGTTACATGAGGATGCCCCAAAAGGGGTTCAAAAAAATGTCCTATCTGATTGTGTCCGCCAAGGGCTGAAGGTATGCCTACCCATCCTGCTGCAAGGGCACCTATTGCAAGCACAATAAGGGGAATAGTCATTGATTTTGGCGATTCGTGTAGATGGTGTTCCTGCTCGTGGGTGCCTCTGAATTTACCATGGAAAGCTAAAAACACTATTCTAAAACTATAAAATGCTGTTAGTCCTGCGACAATTGTTCCAATCATCCAAACAATCTTGCCTATGGGACCACCGTTATATGCAAGCCATAATATCTCATCCTTTGAGAAGAAACCTGCAAGCCCTGGTATGCCCGCAATGCTCAGGGAGGCAATCAGAAAAGTCCAGTAGGTTATAGGCATGTATTTTTTCAAGCCTCCCATTTTCTGAATATCCAGTTCACCGGACATGGCATGCATAACGCTTCCTGCGCCCAAAAACAGGAGCGCCTTAAAGTATGCATGGGTGTAAAGGTGGAATATACCAGCGCTATAGGCACCAACACCACAGGCGAGGAACATATAACCGAGTTGGCTTACAGTTGAATAGGCTATTATCCTTTTTATATCATTCTGAACGAGGGCAATTGTTGCTGCAAAGAGGCTTGTTATCGCCCCTGTAAGCGCAACAACCATCATGGCAATCTCTGATAAGCTAAAGAGAGGGTTAAATCTTGCGACCATAAAGACGCCTGCTGTTACCATAGTTGCGGCATGTATTAAGGCGCTTACAGGTGTAGGGCCCTCCATTGCATCAGGAAGCCATACATGAAGAGGTATCTGTGCCGATTTGCCGACTGCTCCGCAGAATAGAAGCAACGCAATTAGTGTAATAAGATCGACATCATAACCAAGTATAAAAATAGTTTGTCCCTGTAAACCGCCTACCTTGCTAAATATGTCGGCATAGTGAATGCTGCCGATTACCAGAAATATCATTATCACCCCAAGACCAAACCCAAAATCTCCAAACCTGTTTACAATGAAGGCTTTCTTTCCAGCATCGGCAGCGCTCTTTTTCTCGTACCAAAAACCAATCAAGAAATATGAGCACAGGCCCACCGCCTCCCAACCAAAATATAGCTGAAGGAGGTTGTTTGATAAAACAAGCATGAGCATGGAAAATGTAAACAGGCTTAAATAGGAAAAAAACCTGTAGTAACCCTTATCCCCGTGCATGTAGCCTGCAGAATATATGTGCACAAGCAGGCTCACACTGGTTACAACGAGCAACATAATCGCAGTGAGCTGATCAATCAGGAAACCTACAGAGACCTTGAAATCACCAGAAACAATCCAGCTATAGACATCAAAATTGTAGGTTTTCCCTCCTATTACATCAGATAATGCTATAAGTGATATTACAAAGGAGCCTGCTACTGCAGGGATTGCGATCAGATGAGCCTTGTCTTTAATATAGCCTCTACCAAAGATTATATTGATTAAAAAGGCTATCAAAGGCAGAAGAGGTATTAGTATAAATATATTCATTATCCCTTCATCTCCGCTATGTCATCGGTGTGTATAGAGTTTTTGTTTCTGAATAGTGCCACTAAAATGGCAAGTCCTATGGCTGCTTCAGCGGCAGCAACGGTTATTATGAAGAAGACGATAATCTGCCCTTTTATGTCCTGCAAATAATGACTAAATGCTACAAGGCTTATGTTTATTGAATTCAGCATCAACTCGATGGACATAAACATAATTATCAGATTGCGCCTTACAAGAAAGCCGATGAGACCAATAATGAATATTACAGCGCTCAAACCTATATACCAGCTAAGGGGTATCATAATCTATTTCTCTTTCTTTGCCATTACAATGGCTCCTACTATGGCTATTAGTAATATTAACGAGGCTATCTCAAAGGGCAGTAAATATTCTGTATAAAGGATTTTGCCGATTGCCTTTGTGTTTGTCTCTGCCTTTATGGCTTCAATGGTATATGTGCCTTTGTAGTTAGGATTGAATTTATCGAGGGCAAAGAATATAAAAACAATTATAGAAAGTCCTAGGGCAAGCCCTATAGGCCATTCGTTTATGAAACGATGGGACATAAGTTCCTCTTTGAGGTTTAGCATCATTATCACAAATAAAAACAAGACCAAGATAGCGCCTGCGTAAAGAATGACTTGCACTGCTGCGAGGAACTCAGCGTTGAGGAAGAGGTAAAGTGCCGCAATATGGAAAAATAAAACCAGCATCAATAGTATGCTGTGAACAGGATTTTTTACGCTGATTATAAGCACTGACAGTAAGGTCATAGATACTGCGAAGTATGCGAAAAATAACTCAACGGTGTTCATTTATTGTTGTCCCATCCCTTAAACACAGCCTGTTCTTCTGAGGTGTTAAAATCAATACTCATTGGTTTCCAAAACCTTTTAAAGTACTCATTGCCTTTGTCCCCTGACATGTATTTATCCCAGTTTTCGAGTAATTTATCCTTGTCCATGTAAAAGCTTTCTTTTGAATAGTCCGAGTACTCATAGTGTTCTGTCAATGCTATTGCTCCATAAGGGCAGGCCTCCACACAATAGGCACAAAAGAGGCATTTAAGGGTATCAATCTCGTAACGTTCCACCACCTTTTCGTGGTTTAATCCTTGGGCGGTAAATATCTTTATACATTGAGAGGGACATACCGCAGCGCATAATCCACAGCCCACACACTTCATAACACCCTCTTCGTCCTTTGATAGTGCATGCAGCCCTCTGAATCCAGGCATTGCTGCCCTTGGCTCTTCAGGGTACTGCCTTGTAACTGCCTTGGTAAACATAGTTTTAAGTGTAAGAGCCATACCCTGAATTATCTCAAGCAGTAAGACCCTTTTTATAATATCCTTTGCCTTCATTCCACCTAAAAGAAAAACTTTATTAAGGAGGTTGCAACAATGTTAAGCAGCGCTAAAGGTATTAGAACCTTCCAACCCAACGACATAAGTTGATCGTACCTATAACGAGGCAGGGTTGCCCTTACCCAATAAAATAAAAATAGATAACAGTAAACCTTAAGTAGGAAAATGATTATCCCCGGTATCTCGCCTAAGAATGGGAAAGTATTGACTATTATAGGTGGCAAAGTCCATCCACCCCAGAAGCATATTACTGAGATGCTTGACATGACAATCATGCCCACATATTCTGCTAAAAAGAAAAACGCAAAGCGCATACCGCTGTATTCAACGAAATATCCTGCCACAAGTTCACTCTCCGCCTCGGGGAGATCAAAGGGGGTTCTGTTTGTCTCTGCGAAGGCTCCTACGGTAAAGATAAAGAAGGCAAGGAATTGAGGGACGAGAAACATGCCATGCCAGTATTGCTGTTGAGCCTTGACTATTTCTGTAAGATTCAAAGAGCCTGCCATAAGCATTATCCCTACAAGAGATAATCCCATGGCAATCTCATAGCTCACAACCTGAGCTGAAGAACGTAAACCTCCAAGGAAGGAAAACTTTGAGTTTGACGCCCATCCTGCCATGACTATTCCATAGGCGCCAAGGGATGACATGGCAAGCAGAAAAAGTATGCCCACATTTATATCAGCAATAACAAAACCATCAAAGAAAGGTATCACTGCGAGGGAACTAATCGTTGCAAACATAGCTATTAGAGGCGCTATGATGAATACTGGCTTATCTGCATTAAGAGGGATTATATCTTCTTTAAAGAATGCCTTTACCCCATCGGCTATTGGCTGAAGCAATCCATGGTAACCAACCCGCATTGGCCCAAGACGCACCTGCATATGACCTATAATCTTCCTCTCAAAGTATGTTGCATAGGCAACATGCAGCATTGCAACCCCAAAGACCACAGCAGTTTTAACAAGAATAATTAGTATATTAAAAATTATATCTCCTGTATGTATTCTTATAAGGTCAATCATATTACCTATCGCACTCCCCAAGCACCACATCTATGGTGCCAATGTTAGCTATAACATCAGCCACAAGAGAGCCAACACAAAGCCTTGGAAGGGCAGAAACATGCACAAAGGAAGGTGACCTTAGTCTCATTCTGTAAGGCCTGCCGCTTCCGTCACTTACTATATAAAAACCTAACTCTCCTTTTGGCACCTCTGTAGATGAGTATATCTCTCCCACAGGAGCAGTCAATGGACCCTTTGTGAGCATAACAAAATGGTGTATCATTGCCTCCATGTCCTTTAAAACCTTATCCTTTGGGGGGAGGGTAAACTTAGGGGCATCGGGCGTCATGATTGGTCCCTTTGGCAGTTTTTCGATACACTGTTTTATTATCCTCACCGATTGTCTCATCTCTTCCATCCTGCATCTGTATCGGTCATATACATCGCCTTCCTTTCCCACAGGCACATCAAAGTCCACCTGTTCATAGGCATCATAGGGCATGTATTTCCTAACATCATAGTCAACTCCAGAACCTCTAAGGGTTGGCCCAGTGAAGCCCCAATTAACTGCCTCCTCTGCGCTTATAACCCCTATGCCCTTTGTCCTTTGAAGCCAGATCCTGTTTTGGTCAATAAGGGTTTCATATTCAATTATGCGCGAGGGAAATTCCTCTGCAAATTTATAAAGACTATCAAGGAACTCTTGGGATACATCGTTTCTTATGCCTCCAATCCTTGGGAAGCTCACAGTGAGTCTCGCTCCGCAGACCATTTCAAAGAGGTCCATTATCCATTCTCTCTCTCTGAATGAATAAAGAAATACCGTCATTGCCCCGATGTCAAGGGCGTGGGTGCCAAGCCAGAGGATATGACTGCTTATTCTCGTCATCTCGCACATCATCGTTCTGATAAACTTTGCCCTTTCTGGAGGCTCAATTCCAAGCAGTCGCTCCACAGCCACACAATACCCCACATCATTAGCCATACTGGATATATAATCAAGCCTATCCATTAGCGGCATAGCAGAAAGATAGGTCCTGTTTTCACAGAGCTTCTCAGTACCCCTATGCAGATATCCTACATAGGGAGTACACTTGATCACTGTCTCTCCGTCAATCTCCAAAACTAACCTTAGCACCCCGTGAGTAGCAGGGTGCTGAGGTCCCATGTTTATAGTTAATTCTCGTTGTCTTAGGGCATCTTTAGTCTTAGTCAATTAGCGTACCTCATATTGTTTAGCCTTTTCTGAGAATTCAATCAGATCTTTATATTCCTGCCATTCCATATCACCGAGGTCACTTTTGAGGGGATAATCTTTTCTCAAGGGATATCCCTCCCAGTCCTCGGGCATTAGTATCCTCCGCAAATCTGGATGTCCTTTAAATCTGATCCCAAAGAGGTCAAAACACTCCCTTTCGTGCCAATCTGCCCCTCTCCATATATCAGTTACTGTATCCACAGAGAGATTATCGGGCGCATCCTGTGTATCCTCATCAACCTCAACTCTTACCCTAAAAAAGTGACGATGTTTCATGGAAAAGAGGTTGTAAACCACCTCAAAGCGGGGCTTTTTTTGGCCCATATAATCAACACCACAGAGATCTACAAGGTAGTCGAAGTTAAAGTCTTTGTTAAAATACAAAAAGGCAAGTATCTCCTTTGCCCTGTCCCTTTGAATAATCACAGAAACCTGCTTTCTGAACTCAACAATTTCTTTTACTTCCTTTGGGAATTTATCTTGAATGGTTTGGGCTATTGAAAGAGGATTCATCTCCACTTACTCCATTTGAAGTTTTCTGAGGCGATCTTTTCCTGAAGTTTTATAAGTCCATGCATAAATGCCTCAGGTCTTGGTGGACAGCCTGGAATGAATACATCCACAGGCAGAAATTTATCTACTCCTAATACAGTGCTGTAAGTATCATAAATATTGCCTGTGCAGGCACAACTGCCCATAGCAATCACATATCGTGGCTCTGGCATCTGGTCATAGACCCTTCTGACAATAGGTGCCATCTTTTTTGTAACCGTTCCAGCTATTATCAGGCAATCTGCCTGTCTTGGAGAACCCCTAAAGATAATCCCAAACCTGTCGAGATCGTAGTGTGAAGAACCTGTAGTCATCATCTCAATGCCGCAACAGGCAAGACCAAAGGTCATGGGCCAGAGCGAAGAGTAGCGAGACCAATTGACAATCTTGTCAAAGGCAGCAATCAGTGCATTTACACCAGGTATAATCTTAATGCCCTGTTCAATCTCTGTAAGCTGTAATTCTTGAGTTTCTGTTTCTATGGCGCTATGTATATTGCTCATGGATTATTGTTAGGATTAGGTATAAAATGCCATTAACTCCAGTTAAATGCCTCTTTGCGCCAAGCATAAATATAGCCTATAACAAGTATAAATATGAATAGTATCATCTCTACTAAGGCGTAGAGTCCAATCTTGTCATAAACAAGGGCCCATGGATAAAGGAAGACTGCCTCTACATCAAAGACAACAAAGAGCATTGCTATAATGTAATACTTAACACTAAATTTCTCGCGGGGCTCACCGATTGGGAGGTTCCCTGACTCATAGGCCACTAATTTTTCCTTGTATGGTCTTCTGAGCCTGAACAGGTTGCCTATTAATAATGTAACAGTCCCAAAAAGCACGGATACTATCATTATAATTAGGATTGGCAGGTATTCAGTGGGTATATAGCTTCCTGGCTGCAGGGTATTGTCTCCTTTGCTATTTCTATTTTTTGAAATGCTATTTATACAGTATAAATCTAAGAGTTGTCAAGGTTGCATTTTGATTCTCAAAATTGCCGATAGAAAACTGTAGGAGCAAGAGGGCATGCCTGAAAGCCTTTATGCTGCCACAGGGTTTATTAAAAAGGGCCATAGGTCATTCAGTCATCAAGAGATGATTGGTTTGGCATTATCTGTGAAGGTCCAGAGGTCTCGTAAAAGGGTGTGGCAATAAGGCCTTTTCAGCACACCCTCTTACTCCTATCAGCAATTTAAGGTTAATTTACAGTTCTCTGAGCAGGCATGCCACCCTTTACAAAATGAAGCAGTGTCATGCCTGCAAGGAACAGAAATACAATTGAGAGTATTGCTGGTCTTTGGCTTCCATAAAGCACAGACATGTAGCCGAATATCAGAGGTCCTATTATGGCTGAGGTTTTACCTACAAGGGCATACACACCAAAATATTCTGCCTCTTTCCCTGTAGGTATAAATTGTGCAAAGAATGCCCTTGATGCAGCCTGTACCGTGCCTAGTCCTAATCCTGCGGTAATGGCAACGGCAAAGAAAGCCTCTTTGCTATAAACAAAATAGGCAGCCACAGACACTATTGTCCATAATATCAGGGATATAATAACCACCCTTTTCGGGCCGAGGGTGTCTATAGGTTTAGCCATTATAAAGGCCCCTGATAGCGCTGTGATCTGAACCAGGAGATAAAGCAAAATCAGTTCTTCCGTATTGAACTTCAGTGTGGTAGCCGCGAAGATGCTTGAAAATACTATTACTGTATTGACGCCATCTTCATAGAGCAGATAGGAGGCAAGAAACTTTCTCTGCTCCCTGTTCCCAATAATTTCTCTGAGTGTGTCTATTGTCCCCTTGATTCCATTCTTGGCTGCAAGTAGGATGTTGGTTTTCTTATTAGAGGACTCAGAGGGAAGATATAGAAATGCTGGAAGGGCAAATAGTACAAAAAAAAGGGCTGTAGAAAGCCATACCATTGTGTATTGACCCTGTTTTATTAGTGATAAGGCTATCAAAAGGGCAATAATAGAGCCGGCATATCCTACTGCAAAGCCCCACCCTGAGAGTCTGCCCTGTTTGTCCTGTGATGCTATCAATGGCAGATAGGAGTTATAGAAAACTAATCCTCCTTCCATGCCTATGTTTGCAATAGCGATAATGAAAAATCCCTCAATATACATCCCCTTTTCAAGCATTGACAGGGAGGCAACAGAAAGCGCAGAGGCAAGGGTATAAACTACGAGAAACCTCTTTCTCAAGCCTGCATGGTCAGCAATCCCCCCCATGAAGGGCGAGGTCAAGGCGACCACTGCCATGCTTAAAGATATTGCCCTGCCCCACCAAAGATCACCCAATCCAGATTCATTGCCTGCAATGACAGTAGTATAATAAACAGGAAAGATTACGGCCGCAATTACCGCAGAGTAGCTTGAGTTGGCAAAATCAAAGAGACACCAGGATATTATCTTCTTATTCATTAAACAAACCTTATGGTCACCCAATCCTTAGATAACGAAAAGGCGCTGAATGTTAATAAGTTATCCAAGATTATATTTCTTTATTGCTCAAAGACTCTCGTGTTTTGTAGCCAAACCTTTGCAGGGAAAGATCATTTTAGGGTGGCTTTTATTTCCTGTATTGCCTCTTCTATTATCTCAAGCACGATAGGGTTTTGTTCATCCCTGTGTTGTTCTAAATAGGACAGAGATTCTGCTGATTTAAGCATGCCCAGAATATAGGCGCAGTCTCCTCTTACAACAGGACTCTCATGGTTCAATAGATTGCCAATAGCAGGTATAAGTTTTAGAATATGTTCGCTATGGGTAATAGTGAGTTCTTCAATGAGAGCAGTGGCGCCTAAACGTACCCTAATCCTTTCGTCAATTATCATATCAACCACAATAGGGATACAGGCAGGCTGATGCCTGAAGAGATCAATGAGGTTGTCAAGGAACCCATTTTCCATGTAGTCAAGGAGCATCTCCCTTTCAGTAGAGCATGGGGTGTTATTTGTGCCAGTCAAATCTCTTCCTCTTTCTCTTTGTGATATACTGCTCTGCCGATAGAGCGGCAATGCATCCCTGAGAGGCGGCTACAACCACCTGCCTGACCTCCGTAGAGGTTACATCACCTGCACAGAATACACCTGGTATGTTTGTTTCCATAGATTGTTTCATGGGAATTGCACCTTCATCGGTTAGGGCAAGGGATTCACCCAAGAAATCTGTAATGGGCTTGTTGCCCTGTAGGTAGATGAATACTCCATCTATTGGTATTGTATTTTCTTTGCCTGAACTGTCCTTAACGGTAAGAGATTCTACAACGGATGAGCCAGTTATTACAGTAACAGTGATGCCTTCATGAATCTCAAGATTAGGGATTTGTCCTGGGGTCTCCTTAAGTTTAACAGGCGATAATAAAAGGACCCTATCAGCAAATCTTGTGAGGTACTCTGCCTCTTTCAGTGCCTCCTCAGAGCCTCCAATTACGGAGACCTTTTTGCCCCTATAAAATGCGGCGTCACATACAGCGCAATAACTTACTCCCCTGCCAAGAAATTCGGCCTCACCTTTAATAGTAGGCTTTCTGCCCATGGAACCTGTGGCAATGATTAGAGCGCTACATTTATAGGTGCTGTCCATGGTATACACCTCCTTTGTGTCTCCCTCAAGTCTTACACCTATTACCTGCGATTCATTGTATTGAGCTCCAAAGCCAATTGCCTGTTCCCTGAAGAGACTTAGGAGGTCTTTCCCCCTGATAGGTTCTTTGAATCCTGGATAGTTCTCAATAATGCTTGCATAGGCAAGGGCGCCAGCAGAGGGTGATTTATCTATCACAAGGGTTTTTAAACCTGCCCTCGCAGAATACTGGGCAGCTGTAAGACCAGCAGGACCACCACCGATTATCAGTACATCATATAAATTTGACATGTTCTCCCCCCTTTAAAAAATTTTTACATGACCAAGCAAAGTATATCATAACCTAATTAACTTCAAACATATCTATGTCAGGGCTTATTTTTATATATTAATGTTAATACACTATAAGACATTGAATATAAAGCTATTTTTTAATGCCCCTTTCATCTTAAGTGCTCTGTGATTGTTAGAATTTTCGCTGTTTTGGGAAAATTTAGACAGGCAGTGGTCGGTTTTGTATTTGTGAATTAATTGATTTTGATGGTATGCTTTCAAACCCTAAAATGGAGCATTGTAGCTGAATTGAATAGTAAAAGGCGCTTTGTTTTATCTTTCCCAAAGTTGCCGATAGAAGACTGTAGGAGCAAGAGGGCATGCCTGAAAGCCTTTATACTGCCACAGGGTTTATTAAAAAGGGCCATAGGTCATTCAGTCATCAAGAGGTGATTTGATTGGCATTATCTGTGAAGGTCCAGAGGTCTCGTAAAAAGGTGTGGCAATAAGGCCTTTTCAGCACACCCTCTTACTCCTATCGGCAATGTAAGGTTGCCTATAACCCTTGACAATATATTAGCTTTTATACAAACTCTAAAGGGTTGTCAAAGGGGGGAGGCAAGCTTATTTGAAACAATATATTGATATACAAAGTCTTTTAAAGCTTTTAGCCTAAAAACTTTTGACATTACTTTCAATATTAAAAGGAGAAGATATGATAAGTGAATCCTCATTAAAAACCTATGCGGCAGAGAGGTTTAGCTCTGCAAAATCAGTGGAAATACTTAGGCTTGGCTCTGGCGTTCATGGTACTGGTTTTATGGTTAAGATAATTCATGACTCTGGAGAGGAAGCCTCTTATGTGCTAAAGGAGCTTGCCCCTGAGGCGCTGGGACATGACTACCCCTCGGACAGGGCGGCGGTCTTTCTGCTTGCTTTGAAGGAATACAACAATCTTCCGAGGCATGTAGAGGCCGTTGATGTGCTTAGTCTTGATGCACAGGGGAGGGTTAAATCTATTGGCGGAGGCACAGAGTACTATCTATTGATGCAGACTGCCACAGGGATTGATTATTTCAATGACCTTGAGGCAATGAGACATAAGGCACACTTAGATACACAGGATGTTGAAAAGATTAAGGCAATGGCTGCTTACCTTGCAGAGATACATTCTGCAAGGGCTGATAACAGACACTTATACTGGAGGAAGATAAGGGATACCATAGGTCACGGTGAGTGTCTGATGGGTGTATTTGATTTTTATCCCGATGGGACGCTGAGCTACCAGGAGATGGGAGATATTGAGAAACTCTGCATTGACTGGAGGGTCAAACTAAAACCCAAGAGCCACAGACTTTGCCAGATTCATGGAGATTTCCATCCCGGCAATGTATGGTTTAAATCACCAACCGATTTTATTCTGCTTGACAGAAGCAGAGGAGCCTATGGCGATAGCGCAGATGATATTACAGCTATGAGCATCAACTTTATCTTTTACTCAATTATGTACCATGGCAGTTTCGGTGGCTCTTACAGGGAGGCCTTTGACCTGTTTTTCCAGGAGTATCTCTCCGCCACGAAGGATGAAGAGTTGTTGGAGGTGCTTGCACCTTTTTACGCCTTTAGGGGAGCTGTTGTATGCCACCCCCTGTTTTATCCAAATCTGCAAGCTGATAGAAGGAGGATAATAATTGATTTTATTGTGAGGGTGTTGAAATCCCAATCCTTTGATATTGCACAAACAGAGAAGTATTTCGATTAGTAAGTGTTGGCTTTTGGGGCACAAAAGGCGCTTTTTGTTTTATAATTTAGGGTCACTTATTTTTATGCTTTGGAGGCAAGAATGCAATACATAGGTTTTGTCATCAATAACAATGAATATACGGTACCCATAACAAAAGTTCAGGAGATTATCAATATTCCTCCTATAACAAAGATGCCTCAGTCTCCTCCGTACATAGAAGGCATAATGAATATGCGTGGAAAGATAATAAGCGTCATAAACCTAAAAAGCCTTATGGGAATCTATAGCGATCAAGAGGCTCAAAAGATAATAGTGCTCTCCAGTGGAAAGGTCACCTTTGGTGTGCTTGTAGATGCTATAACAGGAGTAATAACTATTGAAGATAAAAACATTGAACCCTCTGAAAACCTCATGACCGAAGGCGCCCAAAACATAGAGGGAGTGGCAAAGCTTAATGACAGGCTTCTGATAATGCTTGATCCAAAGAAGGTAATCCCTATGCAGGACATGCACCTCTTTGAGGATGAAATAGTAGAGTACAAAGAGGCTGGTGAGGACAAGGTTGAGGTGGTAAAGAAGGTTGAGGGGATAGGGGGAGATATACTGGTAAAGGAGATTGTAGATGCCAAGAAGTTTCTCAAAGAAAAGGGTTTGTCCACGGATCATCCAAAGATTGCAGTTCTTGACGACATAGTGTGTTTTATGGATGCCCTTGTCAATCATGATTTTGAACATGCTAATCAGTGTGTGGGTAAGATAATCAGCAAGGGACAGGAAGGGCTTTATAAGGAACTTGGCAGGCTTACAAGAAAGGTGCACGATGTGATAAAGAGCATCAAGGGCATAGATGCCCCTAAGCTGAAGTCCCTCGCAGTTTCAGATATGCCTGCCGTAGTGGACAATCTTCAAATGGTCATGCAGGGTACTGAGGCTGCCGCTAATAGCACCTTGGAGATAGTTGAGGGCTATCTGAATTTTATAAGAGAGCAGAAAAGGGAAATAGAACTTAAAGGCGATGAAGTCAGTGTGTGCAGAAGAGATTTTATCGAGAAGCTTGAAAGGGATATGACCGAACTGCTGATAGTCCAGGAGTTCCAAGACCTCACTGGAAGGACATTGAAGGAGGTTATTGGATTCATTGAGGAGATGGAAAGGGAGATGTTTAAGATCCTTACAGACATAGGGCTAAAGGCAGAAACGGAAGAGAGACCGTCAAAGCCGTTAGATACAGTAACCCAAGAGGAGGTTGATTCCATTCTCAGGGATCTTGGTTTTTAGTCTCCAATTCTTCCTGTGATGCCCTTTTTTGAACCTCAGCATAAAAGCGTGTTATTAGGGAGATAAAGAATCCGCCCATGAGCCCTCCAATCATTCCAACAAACCCAATTACTGCAACAATGCCAAAGAGGACTACAGGGTGTGAGGTGGGGTAACGGATGTTAAAGAGTCTGTGAATGTCATTTGACACAGCCTCTCCCCAGCCTCCTCCCAAGCTTCCTCCAAGCATCATGTCCATGCTCACAGAAACCATTATCCCAAGTATAAAACCGCCAGCAAAGCCTAATTTAAAAGGGCTCTTCAATATGCTATAACTCCATTACTCTTCTATGCCAAATTTCTTGAATTTTCTGTATAATGTGGCAAGGTCTATACCTAAGGCCTTGGCAGTCTCTTCTTTGTTCTTGTTATGATTTTGGTATACCTTCATAAGAAGACTCTTTTCGTAATCCCCAAGATATACCTTTAGCGGCGAGGTCTCCACAGATTGTTCTGACTTCTGTTTAATCTTCTCTGGCAGATTATCAACAGTTATATACTCGCCCTCAGCGAGCACTACGGCTCTTTCTACGATATTCTTTACCTCTCTGACATTGCCCGGCCAAGAATAAGCAATAAGTGAGGCCATGGCAGCATTGTCAAAACCCTTTATGTTTTTCTTGTGCTCTTCGTTGAACCTTTGGATGAAGTGCTTCGCTATAACCTCTACATCGTCCTTTCGCTCCCTTAAGGGCGGTATCTTTATCTCTATTACATTAAGTCTCCAGTATAGGTCCTCCCTGAATCTGCCTTCCTTTATCCTTTGCTCTATGTCCACATTTGTAGCCGATATTATCCTCACATCTACCTGTTTCTTTTTTGTGTCCCCTAAAGGTTGCAGCTCCCCAGTCTCGATTACCTTTAGTATCTTTGCCTGCAGCGATACCGGCATGTCTCCAATCTCGTCAAGAAATAGGGTGCCATTATTGGCTATGGCTATCATGCCGAGCTTGTCAGCTACTGCCCCGGTGAATGCGCCCTTTTTATAGCCAAATAATTCTGACTCCAGAAGTCCTTCAGGTATGGCTGAGCAGTTTATTGATATAAAGGGATTGTCCCGCCTTGGGCTATTGGAATGCACCATCTCTGCAATGAGTCCTTTGCCTGTGCCGCTTTCACCGAGTATAAGGATGTTGCTCTTTGTAGGTATCACCTTTTCAAGGGTCTCTATGATCTTGTTCATAGATTCCGATACATAAACCATATCCTTGAAGGCTATCTTTTGGCTTATCTGCTGTTTGAGGGCAATGTTTTCAGTGACCAGCTTTCGTTGCTCTAATATCTTCCTGAGGGTAAGTTTGATCTCCTCATTTAGGAAGGGTTTGACTATATAATCTGATGCACCCCTCTTCATTGCCTCTACAGCCGATTCAATCGATGAAAAGGCCGTCATCATTACAGAGGCCGTATCAGGCGATATTTCTTTTGCCCTTGTTAGGAGTTCCATACCGTCCATTTTACCCATTTTGAGGTCTGTAATAAGCACATCAAAGAAGGATGCCTTTAACTTCTCAATCGCCTCTTCGGCGCTGTTTGCCGTTACCACCTCATATCCCTCTTTCCTAAGCAGAAGGTCCAATGCCTTACAAATGTCTGTTTCATCGTCAACTACCAATATTCTGTGTTTCATAGTTTCATTTCCTGTGGATGATTTGTCAATGGCAAAGTGATTATAAAGGTTGTTCCAGAGCCTAAGTTGCTGTCCACTGTTATGGTTCCGCCTATCTTTTTAATGATGTTGTAACTTACAGCAAGACCAAGTCCAGTTCCCTTTTCCTTTGTAGTATAAAAGGGGTCAAAGATCTTTGCTATGTCTTCATTACTTATTCCTGTGCCAGTGTCCTTAAATTCAATATAGATCTTCGAGTCCCTTACACCTGTTGTAACGGTCAATGTTCCGCCTTCGGGCATGGCGTCCACGGCATTGAGGATGAGGTTTACAAAGACCTGAGATAATTGATTCCCATCGGCTATCACAGTGGGCAACACAGGGTATAAGTTCTTTACCATTGATATGGATTTAGCCTTCTTATCATACTGAATGAGATTCATGGAGGTCTCAACGAGCTCATTAATATTGCACTCCTTTGCATCTCCTGCAGGCATCTTTGAGAAACCAGAGAGTTGTTTAAGTATCCCTGAAACCCTGTTGACATGGAAGTATATTGTATCAAGACTCTCTTTTTTGAAGGGGTCATCCTCTTCCTCCCTTAGTATCTGGACAAAGGAAAATATGGAGGTCATGGGGTTGCCTATCTCATGGGCTATGCCTGCTGCAAGTCTGCCTATGGATGCGAGTTTTTCAGAATGAGCAATCTGTTCTTCCATCTTTTTCATCTCCGTGACATCGTGGAAGAGCTTTATGTATCCGTGTATCTCACCGTCTTCACCCTTCATTGGTGCTGTAGTTATCTGGAAGTAGTTGTCCTTTTTATTAAACAGGTCCTTCATGATGATGGTATCTACATCCCTCTCCTTATCCTGATGTATGCCTAAAACAGAGCAGTCTGGGCATATCTCTTCGCAGTATTTTCCACTAACCTCTTCCCCAGCCATCTCCTTAAAGGCCTGATTTGCCCATAGTATCCTTGATTGCCTATCTATCATGACCACCCCCCCTGCAAGGGCAGAGAGTATGGTATTTAGTTTCTCCTTCTCGCTGGTTAACTCTGCGGTCCTTTCTTGAACCTTATTGGCAAGCTCCTCTGCATATTTCTCCAATGCCTTTTGTCTCTTTGCGAGTTCTTCGGACTGTATCCTTTTCTTATTGAATATTATCAATATTGCCGAAACTATGCTTGTAGCAATAAAGATTGCAATGATGAGATAGGAGTAAAGTTCCATGCTTTTCTTTGTGGTGTTTGTGGTGTCTGAGTAAGGAGATGAAACAGCTACTATCCAGGCGATGTCTCCTATATCCGCTGTGGCAAAGGCTATTATTTTGTCTTCGCCAGTAGGGGCAATGTATCTTCCAAATCTTGTTATCTTGCCCTCAAGGATCTTCTTTTCAAGGTTAAAGTTGGCATGGCATCGGAAACATCTTGCATCGTTCTTATATATATTGCCACTTACCATGGAGGGTTGGGTAGGATGATAAAGGAGCGTTCCATTCTTGTCCATCATCCAAGGGTAGCCTCTGTCCCCAAATTTTATCTTCCTAAGATAATGATCCGCAATGTGCTGGATAGGTATGGCAAAGAAGATAAAGCCGCGATAGGAGCTGTTATTAAAAATCGGTGAGGCTATTACAACATCATTGTCCTTTTCAATGACTATTGTCTTTTTAGTCGCCTTGAAATGGTTGTTGCGGTCTAAAAGATCGGCAATCTCTGAGAGATGCTTCTCATCGCCATCTACAAGCAAGATCCTGCCCCTTTCATCTACAACGCCGGCGTCATGTTTTGTATAGTCCTTTCTGTCAGAGGAACTAATAAAGGAGAGTATCTCCCTTCTGCTAAAGTTACCTCTGCCGATGAACCTTGCCACAATAGATACCGTTTCCTTGGAAGATTCGACATAGGAGACAATGTTTTCTGCTATTGAACGGGCAAGCATATGCTGCTGACTGTTAAACTGCTCTGCGACCTCCATCTGTAGGGACTGCTGGAAGAAGATATTGAGTGTTATAAGGATAGATATAATAAGGACGACCGGTATAAGTATTAGAAGGTAGCCTCGCATAGGTAAATATAACCAAAATGCTGGAGTTTAGTAAAACATTTGTATGTCCTTGTGGTATTAAGTAACTTCCCTCTGCACCCTTAAGCCTATGGGGCATTGTTTTGACCCCAAGGGGCACCTTGGACATTGTTGTAATACCTGTTTTGGGTTACAATAATAAGCTGTTTTATCTCAACATAGCCATTAACAATGAATAGGAATTTATATTTTTTTACATTGATGTTTGTGGCAACCTTGATAATCCTTGTGGACAATACAGTTTCCTACAGAAATGCCTACATGGCAGCAGAGGATTCTACAAAACTTCAGGCATTGGCAATAGCAGTTAGTCTTGAGGCAACATTAATGAATGTAAAAAAAGAGGACTACCTCTCAGCCCGTAATATATTTAGAGATATTATTAATGAAGGAAAGTGGGAGGGCATTGCCTTTATAGCCCTTTATGAAAGGGGAGGCATGACCCTTTTGCATTCTAATCACAACCTCATTGGCAGGGTAATCAAAGATGAGGTTTTAGATAAAATGACCAGTACTTATGAGATTCAATATGCCTATATTACCCTCGGCACAGGAGAAAGGGTATTTACCATAAATATGCCCGTTCATTTAAAGGGCTATAAGTCCTTGCCAGTGCTTAGGGTTGCCCTTCATACCCTTGAGATGGACAGGATAAGGGCAGGTTCTCTGGTAAAGGCTGGGGCAATGACAGTGGTGTTGCTCATATTATGGCTTTTAGGGATCCTCTTATGGAAGGCAATGAAAAGAACAGATCGGCTAAAGGAGGAACTGGCAGAGAGGGAGCGTTTGGCCTCTATTGGTGAGATTGCCGCAGTGCTTGCCCATGAGATAAGAAACCCCTTAGGAAGCATAAAGGGTTTTGCCCAGTACCTCCTTGAGACAGCCTCAAAGGATGAAGACAAGGAGGCATTAAATATTATTGTAAGTGAGTCTGCCCGTCTGGAAAACCTCACCAAGGATATGCTCATCTATGCCCGTCCATCGGAGGTAAAGATAGAACCTGTTGACCCTGTGGCGCTCATCAGAGATGTTGTGGATGGATTTGCCTTGCAGTCAAGAGAGGTTAATTTCGACATAATTGCTGACTTCCAGGGCAAGATAATGTCCGATAGGGATAAGATCAAACAGGCGATCTTAAATCTTATTAATAATGCCCTGGACGCAATGGACAATAGGGGTGTCATAACAATAAGATTAGCCCCAGCAATGGATGGAGTATTGTTGACCCTAAGAGACACCGGGGCAGGCATAGAAGATACTATTAAAAAGGATTTATTCAAACCCTTTTTTACCACAAAAACGAGGGGCACTGGATTAGGACTTGCTATAGTAAAGAAGATCGCTGATTGTCTGAGGGGAGAGGTCAGCTTCATAAGTGAAAGGGGCAAGGGGACAGAGTTTAGATTTTTTATAAGGGATTTAAGGGATGAATAAGCCCGAATTGTTAAAACCAAGTAAATAGGAACGGACCATTAAAGAGGGCATAAATGAAATGGTATAATCTTGAGTGTTGCTCGATCACAATCATCAAGGGCTTGTTAAATGAATAGAGAAAACTTTAGGGTGCTGATTGTAGATGATGAAAGGTCCTTTGCCCTGCTGCTCAGCAAGATACTAAGGGATGAGGGATATGCCGTTAGTATGGCTAATTCACCTAAGGAGGCGATTAATGTCGCTAAGGGTCTGTGCCCAAATCTGGTTATCACTGATCTAAGGATGCCTGATATGGACGGCATTGCCTTGATGAAGGAGATAGGAAGCGGCGTTGACTTTATAGTGATGACTGCCTTTGCTGCTGTTGATACCGCAGTAGAGGCTATGAAACAGGGCGCTTCTGATTATATAACCAAACCAATGAAATCTCCAGAGGAGATCAGAAAGGCGGTTTTCAACATTTATCAGAGGCAACGTCTTGCATTGGAGAATAGGTTTCTTAAGAACTCACAGGTCTCCGATATGCCCCCAAGAGAGATAGTATTTGCGGGCATACAGGAGGTGTTCAGGGATGTGGCTGATGTGGCTGGCACAGATGCTACAGTGATACTTTACGGCGAAACAGGCACAGGCAAGAGTCTGATAGCGAAGGAACTTCATAATCTAAGTGGTAGAGATGGACCCTTTGTTGATATTAATTGTGCAGCAATACCAGAGAGCCTTTTGGAGTCTGAGCTCTTTGGTTATGAAAAGGGCGCCTTCACTGGGGCTGCTCAGCAGAAAAGGGGCAAATTTGAGCTTGCCGATGAGGGAACTCTCTTTCTTGATGAGGTATCAGAGATGAGTATGTTTATTCAAGCAAAGTTTCTGACCATACTCCAGGATAAAACCTTTGAAAGACTTGGGTCCTTAAACAAGCTCAGGACAAACGCCCGTATAATTGCCGCTACAAATAGGGATCTAAAACAGATGGTGGCAGAGAAGAGATTCAGGGAAGATCTGTATTATCGCCTCAATGTATTCCCCATCCGCATACCTTCTTTGAGGGAAAGAAAGGGCTCTCTAAGACAAATAGCCGAATACCTTGCCAAGAGCATCTCAATTAGATTAGGAAAGGGTTTGAAATACCTTGACAGTCAGTCAATGGAAAGGATTTTGGCGTATAAATGGCCTGGCAATGTCAGGGAGCTGGAAAATGTTATTGAAAGGGCAATAATAGTAAGCAAAGGGGATTTCATATCAATCCCTCCACTAGACAGCATAGGAGAACCTGTGACTGCTTGGGAGACATCAAATGCTGAGGGCAGTCTTGAGGACATTGAAAGGGCTGCTATTGAAAGGACTCTTGCCTCTGTGGGAGGCAATAGAAGGCAGGCTGCCCTGAGGCTTGGCATATCTTTGAGAACCCTCCAATACAAAATAAAGGCCTATGGACTGGATTGATAAGGAAGTTCCCATTGAGCCGCCTTTGAAAGGCTTTAATATCCAACCACTTCTTCTTGCAATAGCGGTCCAAAGGAGAAGCAAACCTCTATTGTGGCAGGTGTCAGGATTGTGCTAAGGGTGATGTAGAGACATATCATGATTGCATAGGTAGGGCAATAAATAATTGTGATGCCCTATTCTATAATGATCCTGACTTTCCAGTGTGATAATGGCGGGCATATATTATGAAATGCAGGTTGATTTTTAAGAACTGCTATAGCAAAAGAAATAATTATTTAGGGGATATATCACTCTATGGGTGATGACAGTTTTACATCCTCTATCTCAGCCTCAGATATTATTCAAGAAACGGTACCTCCTGAGAAGGTTTCTGGCAAAATAATACTTGTAGGTGCTACTGCAGCAGGGTTGAAGGATATAAGGGCTACACCCTTTGACCCTGACATTGTGGATGTCTTTATGTAGGTGCATGAGAGATTTCTTGAGATTGCCCTTGCCAATGCGGATTCAGAAGAAGAGAGAATCTCGCTCCTTGAGGCGAAGTAATAGGAGATGTACATTAGCTGAGGCATCTTTTTAGTTTTTAATTTATGAAGACCATCTTGATAGGCATTTTCTGTTATTATATTAAAATCTTTTTTGGAGTTGCTTCGCCATTGGATTGGGGACAAGGTCATAAAATTACAGTTCCCCAAAATTGCCGATAGAAACCTGTAGGAGCAAGAGGGCATGCCTGAAAGCCTTTATACTGCCACAGGGTTTATTAAAAAGAGGGCCATAGGTCATTCAGTCACCAAGGGGTGATTAGTTTGGCATTGTCTGTGAAGGTCCAGAGGTCTCGTAAAAAGGTGTGGCAATAAAGCCTTTTCAGCACACCCTCTTACTCCTATCGGCAATTTAAGGAGTCCCTAAAGAATTGTTAATTTGTGGTCTATTTTAAAATAAAAATACAGGAGGAAATCATGGGGATGTTACAGACTGCAATCTTAATTCTTATGGTCTTGGGGTTTATACTGCCTGCAGACTCAGCACAGATGACTATCAGATACAAGGATGGTACTGTGCAGAGGATAAATTTAGACGGACCGGCCTCAGGCATAATTCAGATCAATATTACCGAAGAGGAGTACGAAACCTATCAAACCTATCCAGGATTGTATTCTGGCAGGATTACTGTAATATCTGGCACCTATGGACAGAACTGCGGCGCTCTGTATGGCAACAAGACAAGACACCTTTCTATGCAATGCAATGGGAAGCACACTTGCAGTTATAGAATTGATGTTGCCCTTCTTGGTGATCCCTCAGTGGGATGTGAAAAGGATTATGTGGCTGAATGGAGATGCGGTTCAGGACAGTTGAAATCTCTTCGAGTGCCTGCAGAAGCAGGAAGGGGGTCGGTTATAACACTGACATGCCCTTAGAATTTCTTTGTTAAATCTACCTTTGATGAAGGAAATAGAATAATCTTGCTTCGGCAAGATGTCCACAATAGTGTGTGTACAACTCATAAAGATTAAAGGAGGAATTGCGTAATGAGGCTACTAACCCGTTCAGACTTTGACGGCCTTGTGTGTGCAGTGCTGCTTGTAGAGGCAGGGGTTGTTGATGAGTACAAGTTTGTGCATCCCAAGGATATCCAGGATGGCAAGGTTGAGGTAACATCGAAGGATGTGCTTGCCAACATCCCCTATGTACCAGGCTGTGGACTTTGGTTTGATCATCACTCAAGTGAGACAGAGCGTTTGAAAGATATGAGCTTTGAAGGAAGGAGCCAGATAGCCCCAAGTTGTGCAAGGGTCATTTATGATTATTACGGCGGGGCATCCAAATTTTCTGCCTTTGACAAGAAGGGACTTATGGATGCCGTTGACAGGAGCGACAGCGGTAATCTAACCGCTGAGGACATAACAAACCCAAAGGGATGGATATTGTTATCATTCATTATGGATCCGCGCACTGGCTTAGGAAGGTATCAGGATTATAGGATATCCAACTACAAACTCATGGAAGATATGATCCAATACTGCCGCAATTTAGAGGTAGAGGAGATACTTCAAAAGCCCGATGTGCAGGAGCGCACAAAAAGGTATTTTGAACAAGAAAAGGCATACGAAGATATGATTAAGTCCAACAGCAAGACCGATGGGAATGTGCTGATTATAGACCTTCACAATGTGGATGAAATACTATCTGGCAACCGTTTTAAGGAATATGTGCTATACCCAGAGCAGAATATTTCCTTGAGAATTATATGGGGATTTAAGAAGCAGAATATGGTTTTCACCTGTGGACACAGCATAATAAACAGGACCTCAAAGACCGATGTAGGTTCTCTCATGCTGAAGTATGGTGGTGGAGGACACAGGGCAGTAGGGACATGCCAGATAGATATTGACAAGTGGGAAAAGGTAAGAGATGAGCTTGTAGAGGCAATGAAGAGAGATGGTTAGCAGGTAGAGACACCAACAAAATCCCCTCCCCTTAAGATTCCTTAAGGGAGGGGATAACCCTCTGAGTGTCCTTCAAAGTTATAGGTATCCTTCTTTATCCGC
>CALEDV010000078.1 GCA_937949555.1 uncultured bacterium
GATAGAAACCTGTAGGAGTAAGAGGGCATGCCTGAAAGCCTTTATACTGCCACAGGGTTTATTAAAAAGGGCCATAACTCATTCAGTCACCAAGGGGTGATTAGTTTGGCATTATCTGTGAAGGTCCAGAGGTCTCGTAAAAGGGTGTGGCAATAAAGCCTTTTCAGCACACCCTCTTACTCCTATCGGCAATTTAAGGTAATACTATTTACTGATACCACAAATCTCCATTACTTGTTAAAATATCAAGATGCCCAAAAGAGAATTGCTTATTGAAGGTGCCAGACAGAATAACCTCAAAAACATCAATCTCTGCCTGCCCCATGATAGGTTTATAGTAATAACAGGCCTTTCAGGGTCAGGCAAGTCTTCTCTTGCCTTTGACACCCTATTTGCCGAAGGCCAATGGCGTTTTATTGAATCGCTCTCCACCTATGCAAGGGTGTTTATTGAAAAGCTTAACCGTCCCGATGTGGATAGGATTCTTAATATTAGACCCTCCATAGCCCTTCAGCAGCACAATCCTGTCAAGGGGTCCCGTTCAACAGTAGGCACCTTAACAGAGATATATGATTTCCTCAGGTCAATCTATGCAAATATTTCGGTTCCCTATTGTCCCCGCTGTGGAAGGGAATTGAGACGATGGGATGCCAACAGCCTTTCGGAATATCTTTTCTCTGAATTCCCAAATAAAAGGGCGATGGTAATGTTTAAAACCGATGAGGCAATAGAAAGTCTTATTATGAGAGGTTTTGATAGGGTCTGGGAGAATGGGCAGGTAGTATCTTTGTCGGAATATAGACCCGACAATGATGCCGATAAAATTGTTATTGTTGACCGATTGGTTTTAAGAAAAGAGGAAAGGCTCTATGACTCTATCGGCCTTGCCTGGAGAGAAGGCAGGGAGTCCATAAGGGTAATGATATTCCCAGAGGATACAGGCATCTCAAGCATCCCTGAAGAACTTATATTCTCTTCAGACAATGCCTGTAATTACTGCAACCTTTCTCTACCTCAACCCTCTGCGGTCATGTTCTCCTTCAATCACCCGCTTTACGCCTGCAAGAGATGCAAGGGTTTTGGCAATATCCTTATCTATGATGAAAATGCCCTTGTGCCTGATAAGGGTCTGTCCCTATCTGATGGCGCCTTTGGCATATTGGAAATGGCAAGCCTCTCCTGGTGGAAAGAACAGATGCTCGAGGGCGCTAAAAAAAGCGGGATTGATTTGCATCGTCCCTATAGAGAACTCTCACAGGAAGATAGGGATGTTCTGTTTTCTGGCAATAGGCATTTCTACGGGATCAGTGGACTCTTTGAAGAATTAGAGGCTAAGAGATATAAACTCCATGTTAGGGTCTTTTTGAGCAGGTACAGAATACCCGTTGAGTGCCCTGAATGCAAGGGCAAGAGGCTTTCCAGTGATGCCCTGGCTTACAAAATCAAAGGGTTAGATATTGCAGACCTATGCAGTTTATCTGTGGATTCACTGCTAAGATGGTTTGATGAGCTCGTGCTTTCTCCAATGCAGCAAGATTCAATCAAGGAAGCATTAAAACAGATTAAAAAAAAGCTCAATTTTCTAAAGAGGGTAGGACTTGGTTATCTGACCCTATCAAGGCTATCAAAGACCCTTTCTGGAGGTGAGTACCAACGGTTAAATCTCGCAAATCAGCTTGCCTCTCAGCTTACAGGCACGCTCTATGTACTTGATGAGCCTACCATTGGGCTACACCCCCAGGACACACAAAGGATTATAGATATTTTAAAGGAACTGGTATCCTTAGGCAATTCGGTGGTTGTAGTAGAGCATGACAGTGATGTGATTGCCTCATCGGACTATGTGGTGGAGATGGGTCCTCAGGGAGGAGCAGGTGGAGGCGAGGTGGTTTTTTCTGGTTTTTATGAGGACTTCCTCCATACAGACACCCTCACAGCAAGAAGCCTTAGGGATGATGCCCTTTCAATGCTGCCTGCAAGAGATGTCTCACAATCATCTTCTAAAGGGCATATTGTCATATCAGGGGCCTCTGGTAACAATCTGCAAGCCCTTGATATTAATATACCTATAGGGAAACTGACAGTGGTTACAGGCTTGTCTGGTTCTGGCAAGAGCAGCCTTATTGTAGAAACCCTCTATCCTGCTGCGGCCAATTATTTTAAAACTGACTCAGTTCAACCTCTGCCCTTTGACTCTATCAAGGGACTGTCCCTCCTCAGGGGTGTAAGACTTATAGACCAAACTCCCATTGGCAAAACACCCAGATCAAACCCTGCCACTTATCTAAAGATCTTCGATGCTATCAGAAGAATTTATAGCCTGCAACCAGAGTCAAAGGCCTATGGATATAGCTCAGGTTTTTTCTCCTTCAACATACAAGGGGGAAGATGCGAGGCCTGTAAAGGTGAAGGTTTTCAGAAGATAGAGATGTATTTCTTTGAGGATGTATACGTGAGGTGCGAAGAATGCGAGGGAAGTAGATATAATAGAGAAGCCCTAAGGGTCAGATATAAGGGTAAAAATATTAGCCAGGTGCTGCAGATGAGCATTGCAGAGGCAGCGGTATTTTTTGGAGACCAACCTGAAATACTCGGCAAACTCAGATTGCTCCAGGATATGGGATTGGGATATCTTAGGCTTGGCCAGCCAGCCAATACACTATCAGGAGGAGAGGCTCAGAGGCTCAAGATATGCTCTGAGTTGATGTCCCAGTGCCCTGTACGCGGCAAAGGCAATAAGGGGATGCTGTATATATTGGATGAGCCTTCAGTGGGACTACACTATTATGATGTTATAAATCTCATGCACATAATCTTTAGACTCCTTAGGGCTGGTAATACTGTGGTGATAATTGAGCACAACCTGGATATAATAAGCCTTGCAGATTACATTATAGACCTTGGTCCTGAGGGTGGGGATGCTGGCGGCAGGGTGATCTTTCAAGGGTCTCCCCTTGATATATTAGACTTCAGTCATTCCATAACAGGAAGACATCTAAAGAAAAGACAGGAGAGAAAACAAAGAGCCGATGGATGTTGTAACAACCCACATAAACGCTGATTTCGATGCCTTTGCATCTGTTATGGCTGCTAAAAAACTATATCCAGGCGCGCACATAATATTTCCAGGGTCAATGGAAAAAAAGGTCAGAGACTTTGTAGATGTTTATCAGCCCTTTGCAATCAGCAGGCTTAAAGACATAGACATTGCGGAAATAAAGAGGCTCATTATAGTAGATACAAAAAACAAAGACAGGATAGGTCCTCTAAAGGATTTGTTGTGCAAACCAAAAATCAAGGTCCATATATACGATCATCATCCTTATACCGCTGATGACATAAAGGGTGAGTTGGAGATAATACTTAATGTAGGGTCCGTATCTACCATCTTTACTGAGATTATTGAAAAAAAGAAGATTCCCCTCTCGGCTATAGAAGCCACTATTTTGTGTCTTGGCATATATGAAGAAACTGGCTCATTGCTCTATTCCTCTACCACTCCAAGAGATCTATATGCAGCAGCGTATCTCCTAAGGAGAGGGGCAAACCTAAATATTGTCTCCAGTTTTCTAAAGACCGATCTGTCTTCTGAGGAATTTGCACTCCTCAACCGTCTTATTGATTCTGCTGAAGAACTACTTATACATGGTGCCCGTATTATGCTTTGCAACGGATCAGCAGAGGGCTATGGTGATGTTGCCCATCTTGCCCACAGGATTATGGATATGGAAGAGGCTGATGCTGCATTTATAATTGTATCGATGAGCGACAAGGTGCTGATTGTAGGAAGGAGCAAGACATCAGAGATTGATGCAGCCTCAGTGTTGGCAGATTTTGGAGGAGGGGGACATGCCTTTGCGGCATCTGCAACGGTGCATGAAATGCCCTTTGAGATATTAAGAGAGAGGCTTAAGGAGGTTATAAAACTCAAAATACGACCAATAAAATCTGCATCCGATGTAATGACAACCCATGTCATATCCATATCCCACAGCGATACTATTAAAGAGGCAGAGGGTCGTATGACCAAATACGGCATAAATGTGCTCCCGGTGCTCAAGAATGACATTTATTTTGGCATACTCACAAGAGAAGTAGTAGAGAAGGCTATATTCCATGGTTTTAAAACAGCACCCTGTATGGACTTTGCATCCACAGATGTGTTTTTCGCGTCTCCAGAAACATCTATACCAGAGATAGAGTCCGCCATGATTGAGATGAATCAACGTTTTGTCCCTGTTCTTAGAGACAGACGGGTAATAGGGGCTATCACACGAACAGATATTATCAGGGCAATGTATGAGGAGATGCTCAAGAAGGGCAGGGTGTCTCAGGGCATGCCCCCTCAGAAGGTTGGTATTTACAGAAATGCCACAAAGATTCTCAAAGAACGTATGCCCCAAGAGATTTATGAAATGCTTGAGCTTGCAGGAACAGTAGCCGACAAACTCGGGGTGTCTGCTTATATAGTAGGCGGCTCTGTAAGGGACCTATTAAGAGGAGAGGAAAACTTAGACATAGACATAGTCGTCGAGGGCGACGGCATTGCCTATGCAGCAGAGTTGTCAAAGACAATAGGCGCAAGGATGTCTGTATATAAGAGATTTGGCACTGCACGGCTTCTGCCTTTAGAAAACCACAGGGGACTCTGGTTTGGCAGGGATAATCTTAAGATTGACATTGCAACGGCACGCACAGAGTATTACGAGACCCCTGCATCATTGCCAAAGGTGGAGACCTCTTCCATCAAGAAAGACCTATATAGAAGGGATTTTACCATCAATACCCTTGCCATAAAACTCAACAGCAAAGACTTTGGCAGCCTCATAGATTTCTTTGGCGGGCAAAGAGACATTAAGGAGAGGTCCTTAAGAACCCTTCACAACCTGAGTTTTGTAGAGGACCCAACCAGGGCATTCAGGGCAATAAGATTTTGCGAACGTTTTGGGTTTAAGATGACCAAGCACACTGAGAATCTCCTGAAGGCTGCCCTTAGAATGAATATATTTGATAAGCTTTCTGGCACCAGGATTTACGATGAATTAATGCTTACCCTTAAGGAAACCAATCCAGTAAAGGCATTTCAGATGATGGACAGCTATGGTTTGCTGAAGGTAATACACCAATCAATAAATATGACAAAGGAAATGCTCAATCTCTTAGAAGCGGTGCACGATACGGTAACATGGTTTAACCTCCTATTTTTAAAAGAAGGCTGTAAGAGCCATGTTATGTATATAATGTCCTTGCTCTTTAAAATGTCAGACAACGAAAGACAGGACGCCCTAAGGAGACTCTCTGTGCCTGACCATCTCTCCTCATTCATAGGCTCATTATTCTCAGGGGTCCACCATATACTCGGCAGGCTAAAACCCGAGGACCCATACTTTTCCTATTGCATTTTAAAAGAACAACCCTTGGAGGCAATACTCTTTAGCATGTCTGTTACTAAAAACTTAGAACGCAAGAAGGCAATATCAGAGTTTCTGCTTCACCGACGAGACACAAAACCACTGATAAACGGAGAGGTTCTTAAGGACATGGGCATAACCCCAGGGCCTGTTTACTCTCTTATATTCCAGAGGATCATCGAAGAGAAGATCAGGGGCAACATCTCCACCAGAGAAGAAGAGATAGCCCTTGTCAGGAGCATCCTTAGGAACCAGTCCTTGCCTTCGTCCTGAGATACTTTATGCCGGTCCAGATTAGAAAAGAGGAGAATATGATCCTCAGATAGAGTTCAGGAAGGTATTGGGCAAGACTGCCTCCCATATATGAGCCAATGATGATCCCCATTATTAAGCCAGGCAACAGCCTTGATACCACATTACCAAGTCTCCAGTGGGTCTGTGCTCCTACTATACCTGCTGCAACCATGCAGAGCAGCGATGTTCCCTGTGCAAGATGCTGTGTCATGCCCATCAGAATGACCATAGGTGGAACCATTACCGTGCCTCCTCCAACACCCATCATACCAGCTACAAAACCTGCAAATAGTCCAGTTATAAGCAAGGTAATAATCTTCGTTATCCCTGTCAATGTCTCACCACTAACCCCTAAATAGGGTTTTAGCAGGAGCATACAGGAGGCAAAGACAAGAAAACCTCCGAAGGCCCTTTTTAGTTTCCATTCAGGCATAGAGTGAGCGTATTTTGCCCCATATCTGACTGTTACCACCGATGTGACAGCAAGCACTAAGGAGGCAGACACATCCACATTGCCGTGTATATAGTATGCTAAAGCGCCGGTAGCGCCAGTAAAAACTAAGGCTACCATGCTTGTACCATGCGCCTTATGCTGGGTAAGCTTCAACATTCCAACCATCAAGGGTATCATCACCACACCTCCCCCCAATCCTACAAGCCCTCCAAAAAATCCTGCGGCAATGCCTATTAGTGTATTTATGAATGTGTTTGCCATTAGTTTAGGCCCCTTACACTTATTTGGTTAGATGTGGTTTTTTAAGGGGTGATTTTAACAGATAGTTGCTCAATTGACAATCTAAAGGGATGAAGTGATACTATCAATGGTAAAGTTTGGCATCTTACAACTACGGTAGCTCTTATATTCAGGGCAGATGATTTCAAAGGACTTTTTTATTACAGTGTCTATAAAAGCAGGAGGTCCATGTTACGATGCTTGCAAAAAGGATAATACCCTGTCTGGATGTTCGAGATGGAAGGGTTGTAAAGGGCGTAAATTTTGTAAATATACGCGATGCAGGAGATCCAGTAGAGAATGCCGTTTACTATGATAGACAGGGTGCCGATGAGCTTGTATTCCTCGATATAACTGCCTCTCATGAAAAGAGAAAGACAATTATTGATGTGGTGGAAAGGACGGCAAGCGATGTCTTTATGCCCCTCACGGTAGGCGGAGGCATTAAGAGCTTACAGGATATAAGGGATCTATTAAATGCCGGCTGTGATAAGGTTTCAATTAATACCACTGCTGTAAGAGATCCTTATTTCATCAGCAGGGCTGCAGAAAGATTTGGGAGTCAATGTATCGTTGTTGCCATTGATGCCAAACGTGTCAGAGACAATATGTCTGATGCCACAGAGGAGGAGTGGTTTGGAGATAATGCCTTAGGAGAGGTTGTTCTTGACATGAATATACAACCAGAGGATACATTATGGGCGTTGTCAACTCACGGCGGCAGAAGGATGAAACCTATCGATGCCCTAAAATGGGCAAAAAAGATGGAAAGCCTTGGTGCTGGCGAGATACTGCTTACGAGCATGGACAGAGATGGTACAAAGGACGGTTATGATTTAGCGCTTACAAAGGCAATATCTGGTGCCGTTAATATTCCTGTTATTGCCTCTGGAGGCGTTGGCACTTTGGAGCATCTTTACGATGGCATTGTCAAGGGAGGCGCTGACGCAGTGCTCGCAGCCTCAATATTCCATTATAGAGAGTACACCATTAGAGAGGCAAAGGAGTATTTAAGCGCAAAGGGGATAACTGTCAGACTGTAAGCATTATAGCCTTGATCTTTATTATGTTGATTAATTCCTACCTGTTTGATAGGATAATGTTTTCAATAACGAATCACCTGGAGGATTGATATGAAGCAAGACACTATCTGTATCCATGGAGGACACTCTCCTGATTCATCAACCTTATCAAGGGCAGTGCCAATTTATCAGACCAGTTCCTATGTGTTTAAAGATGCAGACCATGCGGCTAATCTCTTTGGGCTAAAGGAGCTGGGTAATATCTACTCAAGGATTATGAATCCCACTGTGGATGTGCTTGAAAAAAGGGTTGCTGAACTGGAAGGCGGCACAGCAGCTGTGGCAGTAGCCTCAGGGCAGGCAGCAACCACATATTCTATATTTGCCCTCGCAAACAATGCAGCAGGAGAAGACCTACAGGCCTATCAATGCGGAGCCGATAGGGTCTCAATCACCACACAGGGATTTGAGATTATCTCTTCCACGAGCCTATATGGAGGCACCTACAACCTTTTCCATTATACCCTACCAAAGTTAGGCATCAATGTAAAGTTTGTAGATCCCTCTGATGCAGACAATTTCAAAGAGGCTATTACAGAAAGGACAAAGGCATTTTATGTTGAATCCGTGGGCAATCCCAAACTTGACATACTGGATTATGAAAAGATCGCCTCTATAGCCCATGAGGCTGGATTGCCCCTTATTGTGGATAATACAGTGCCTACACCTTATCTCTTCAGGCCTATTGACTACGGAGCCGATATAGTTGTGCATTCAACCACAAAATTCATTGGTGGACATGGAACATCAATAGGCGGCATTGTTGTTGATTCCGGCAGATTTGATTGGTCCTCAGGGAAATTTCCTGGATTCACAATGCCAGACCCAAGCTACCACGGATTAGTCTTCTGGGATGCCTTTAAGAATTTCATGGGCATGGGAAATATAGCCTTTGCAATGAAGACACGGCTTCAATTCTTAAGGGACATAGGCGCCTGCATGAGTCCCTTTAATGCCTTCCTTTTCCTGCAGGGGCTTGAGACCCTGCATATAAGGATGCAGAGGCACAGTGAGAATGCCCTTAAGGCAGCAGAGTTTCTCTCAAGGCATCCAAAGGTAGGATGGGTTAATTATCCTGGATTGCCCACTCACAAAACCTACAATCTTGCAAAGAGATATTTTAAAAGGGGCCTATACGGAGCCATTTTGGGTTTTGGCGTGAAAGGGGGTCTTGAGGCAGGCAGAAAGCTTATTAACCATGTGAGGCTTTTTTCACATCTTGCAAATATAGGCGATGCGAAGAGCCTTATAATACATCCTGCAAGCACTACCCATCAGCAGCTTACGGCACAGGAAAGGGCGCTCACTGGGGTTACTGATGATTTTGTCAGACTCTCAATAGGCATAGAGGACATCGATGATATAATTGCTGACCTTGATCAGGCGCTAAGCTTCGTGTAAATGGCTATAGGGAAACCAGTACCCGAAGTCTAATCAATGGGAATAATGAGGTTTTCTATTGACAAACAATAGCGATTCGATAGGTATTGTAAAAACAAGATATTTTACCTTTGCTGAGGGCTCAGAGAGGTTTAATCTTACCCTTGGAGACAAGTTAGGACCTGTTACTGTTGCATACGAAACCTACGGAAGGCTTAACAACAACAAAACTAATGCCATACTAATTGCCCATGCCCTTTCAGGAGACGCCCATGCAGCAGGCTATCATGAGGGAGACAAAAAACCTGGCTGGTGGGATGCCATGATTGGACCAGGAAAGGCCTTTGATACCAACAAGTTCTATGTTATATGTTCTAACGTGCTTGGAGGCTGTAAGGGCACCACTGGTCCAATTTCACTCAATCCAGAAACAGGCGAACCCTATGCCCTGACATTTCCATTGATAACCCTGAGGGATATGGTAAGGGTTCAACGTCGTCTGCTGGATTCGATGGGCATCAAAAAACTGCTGTCAGTGGCAGGGGGGTCCATGGGTGGGATGCAGGTATTACAATGGATGGTATCATACCCCAACAGGGTATTAAGCGCTATACCTATTGCAACAGCACTGAGGCACACGGCACAGCAGATCGCCTTTAATGAGGTGGGAAGGCAGTCAATTATGGCAGACCCATACTGGAAATCAGGCTACTATTACGGGGGCTATATCCCTGCTAAGGGCCTTGCAGTGGCGAGGATGATAGGACACATCACCTATATGAGCGAGAAGTCCATGGAGGAAAAGTTTGGCAGACAACGTAAGGGCAATATATCTCCCTTTAGATTTAATGCCGACTTTGAGGTTGAAAACTATCTTCATTATAAGGGCGATAAATTTGTTGAACGTTTTGACGCAAACAGTTATTTGTATATTACCAAGGCAATGGACCTCTTTGACCTTACAGGTGGATGCAAACCTATTGAGGACATCTTTAAAAAGGTTGAGGCTAAGGTGTTGGTAATTGCCTTTAAATCGGACTGGCTTTATCCCATACATCAATCAAAGGAGATAGTTAAGGCATGTAAGAAGGCAGGATTGCAGACAACCTTCTGCGAGATATACTCTGAATACGGACACGACGCCTTTTTACTTGAGATTGAGGAACAGAGTCATCTAATAAGCCACTTCCTCTGCAAAATTGCAAGGGAAAATGACATCGAATTACCAACTCAATAGCCTACAAATCCAATAATGGTTTTATATTAGATTACCGATATAATGACAGCCCTGCAAGAACACATAGTCATCGCTCGCATGATTGATAATAATACCAAGGTGCTTGACCTCGGGTGTGGAGAGGGAGACCTTCTTACCCTGTTATCGAGGGAAAAAGGGGTCAAAGGACAGGGGGTGGAGATAGATGAGAAGGCAATTTACTCCTGTGTCGAAAAGGGACTCAATGTATTTCACGACGACCTGGACAATGGACTAATAGACTATTCTGACAACTCCTTTGATTATGTGATTATGAATCAGACCTTGCAGGAGGTAAGATCTCCTCAAGTAGTCCTTAGAGAAGCTCTCAGGGTTGGAAGGAAGGTAATAGTAGGGTTCCCAAATTTTGCCTACTGGAAGGCACGATTTCAGTTGTTCTTTAGGGGCAGGGCTCCGGTAACATCAACCCTGCCCCATCAGTGGTATGATACCCCAAATCTCCATTTCCTGAGCATTGCTGACTTCAGGGACTATTGCAGGGAAGAAAGAATAAATATTCTGCAGTCAGCCTACCTGCCTGATAATATTTTCACTTCTTTCTTGCCTAACCTCTTCGCTTTATCTGCAATCCTGATGATTGATATGAACCTGTCTAATAATAATTGAAATGTATGCAGGCTCATTGTTTCTAATAGTCCAATCCTACAAATGAAGCTCAACAGGGTCATCGCAATATCCAAAAAAGGAGTTTATTCATTGACACCTCAGGGGATATATAGGCTATCTATAAAGCAGATCAAACAAATCCTCTGCCCTTTTTATATCAATTCTCCTGAGTCTTATGTACTCCCTATAGGCATCCTCTTTATTGCCTGACATTAAATAGGCAATGGCAAGGCTGTACCTTGCTGAAGCATCAAGGGGATTGTCTCTTAGAAAGGAATGAAGGTTATAAATAGCCGAGTCGTATTTCTCTGAGAGGATTAAAAGGTTTCCCAATCTCTTAAGCAGGAGGTCTGATTTACTTAGGGAGTAGGAGTTCTTATACATTCTCTCGGCCTCCTGGAGCCTTCCTGTGCTTGCGTATATCTGAGCAAGGGCAATCATCGTATCTACATCTTTTGAATCCATCTCAAGCGCTCTATTATACAAAGACTCTGCGTCGGCAAACCTTAGAGACAAAAGCATCCTACGGGCTGAGTCCTTGAGCTGCTCCACCCCCAAAGCCTCTGTAACCTGTGGGACCTTTGGAACATTTGAAACATATGGCTGAGGGGCTTTTTTAGCAATGACATCTTCCTCTGATTGCCTTAGCCTTATTGACCTTTTCTTATACAACTCTATGTTGCGCCTTACAAAGTCAGCATAGGGCAAGTTAGGGCTTATAGGCTCTGACTCCCTAAAGGTTATGCCCTGCATCTGAAGACTGGCAAGGGCTTTGTCTTGCTTAACATTGAGGGCTAACAGATGTTCAATGGCAAAAACCTGTCCTGAGGGAGACTTAACCACAAGATCGTAACTGACATCCTCGAGCCATAACCTTACAATCTTAGCATCCATAAGAATTATACCTGCCTTATCAACTACTGAGGCTGTAGAGGACATGACCACAGCTTGAGCCTTATTGAGAACAAATACCCTGAGCTTTGCAGGCTGGTTTGATTCTGTCCTGTTCTGCTTGACAGATGCAGCCTCTGCTGATGCAAAAAAACAACAGAGCATTAAAAACAGAAAGGACAAATAAAGTCCCCTAAAAAAACCCAAAAAGCAACTCCCTTCCCTCGATATCAACGTTCTCAAGTCTTACCCTCACCTCCGATCCGATATAAAAACTCTTACCCCTCCTAAGACCTATAAGCCTGTAAGATCTCTCATCATAACGGTAAAAATCATCAACCATATAGGATACATTAATAAAGCCTTCTACATAAAATTCCTTAAGTCTTACCCTAAGCCCATAGGGAGTTACATTGATTACCTTCGCATCAAAGCATTCTCCCTCTCTACCCTTCATCAACCAACATCTCATAACCTCAAGGGCTCCTCGCTCACAGTCATTTGCCTTTCGTTCCATCCTTGAACTCAAAAAGGCTATATCATTAAGCATCTCTTCAAGGGCTTCGTCCTGCTCTGGGCAGGGCTCTTTAAAGAGCAGTGTCTTGAGTATTCTGTGCACTATAAGGTCTGGATATCTCCTTATGGGTGAGGTAAAGTGTGTGTATGTCTGAGATGCTAGTCCATAATGACCAATGTTGTCAGTGGAATATCGAGCCTGTTTAAGGCTTCGCAGCAAATGTTTTGTGATTAGATCTTCCAATGGATGACCGTTGACATGGCGAATAAATTGATGGAGGTCTCTGGCTTTAATATAAAAAGGATCCTTCACAAGACCTGAATCGTGGAGAAACCTGAAGGTCTCTTCAAGTTTGTCCCGTTCAGGCAATTCATGGACCCTGTATATTGAGGGCATCCCAGAGTCCTCTATCTCCCTTGCCACAGCCTCATTTGCAGCTATCATAAACTCTTCTATTATGTTGTGGGCTAAGTTTCTCTCTGCCCTTATAATATCCTCTGGATTGCCCTGCATATCGAGCAGCACCTCTGGCTCTGGCAGGTCAAAATCAAGACTGCCTCTTCCCTTTCTTACAGACCTCAACAACAGAGACAACTCATACATCAATTGAATATCCCCTTTGAGGTATTCATAGGCTCTAAGGGACTCTATCTCAGGAAAGGCAATTATATCTCTTACAGTATTATAGGTTAATCGTTCATTGCTGTTTATAAGACTACGATAGAACTGCTTGCCCAGTAAATTGCCCTGCCTGTCAAACTCCATCTCCACGGTAAAGGTTAGTCTGTCCTCCTTTGGCTTTAGACTACATAGGTCCTCAGAGAGCGCCTGGGGCAGCATAGGAATTACCCTGTCGGGGAAATAAAAACTATTCCCTCTCCTGCGCGCCTCTAAATCCATTGGACTGTTCCAACCAACATAATGGGATACATCTGCAATATGTACCCACAATGTATAACCATTGCTGGAGGCTCCAATAGAGATTGCGTCATCAAAATCTCGCGCCTTTTCCCCGTCTATTGTGACCGTTTTAAGCCCCCTCAAGTCCTGCCTGTCTTTACTGTTCACAAGCAATCCACAATCATGGGCATGTACAAGGACTTTGTGGGGAAAGACTGAGGGCACATCAAGTTCTTCAATAAGATTGTCTATATGCTCCGAAGGACAAGAGGGTCTTTTAAGTATCCTTTTAATCCTTCCTGATGCATGACCCCTACCCTGGGGATAATTAATTATCTCGGCAACTACCATATCGCCTTCTTCAGCCTTATTAGCCTCTTCAGGGGGTATGTAAATGTCAAATTTTATAGAGGGGTCTTTAGGTCGCACAAAGTATCCTGAACGATTCCTGTCAAAAATACCAGATACCTTAAGATGTGCCCTTTGGAGAATCTTTACAATTGAGCCTTCTCTTTTCTTCCGATTCTCCACACGCACTATCACCTTGTCATTGTCCATAGCTCCCATAGTGGCTCTGGAGGGAATAAATATATCCCTTTGCATTGGCTCCTGCAGTATCACAAACCCATACCCCTCCCTGTGGGCTTCAAAATAACCTGTCATAAATTGCAATTCCTGCACTGGGCCGTACAGGCCCCTATTAGTCCTTGTAACAAGACCTTCTGCGGTAAGAGCGCGTAGAATCTTCTTCAACGCCCGCCTCTCCGATGAGGATAACCCCAATTGTTCTGCCAGATTCCTAAAGGTCATCGGACATCCAACCCTTTTATTTAGAAAATCCAAAATCTCTCTCCTATCTATCATCTAAACACCAAAAAAAGGAATGTTGTTATTGAAAAGCCAACTATAGCTCCTGCTACCACCTCAATAAGGGTGTGTGCCTTTAAAATAACCCTGCTGTGCGCTATAAGGGACGCAAGCATAAAGGTCGAAAGAGAGATCCCAAAGTTTTGCGTGACAAAGGTAATAGCCGTCCAGATGGAAAAGGCAACTGCGCTATGTCCGCTCGGCATCCCTCCCCTGATAGGATGTCCCTTTCCAAAATAGGATTTGAGTATTATCACAAGTATCAACACCACTATCAGCGATAGAAGGGTAATCTCTTCTTTGGAATGTCTTGCAATGGATAGACCCTTTTCAAAAACTGAATTCAGATAAGGAAACAACACTATGTATCCAATGATTGCAGCTCCAAAAGCGGTGATCAAGACTGCCCCTGCCGCGGTATCTTTGATTGCCCGTGCCTTTTCATTATATTCAGGACAGATCATGTCCACCACAAACTCTATAGCCGTATTGAGCATCTCTGCGAGCAAGACAAAAATAACCACGATAGCAATAACAAGAAAATCCATTCTGTCAACTCCAAGGACATAGGCGGAAAAGAGCACTAAGGCAGCAGAATATAGATGATACCTCAGGTGTCTCTGTGTTTTTGCAGCGTGGAGAATGCCTTCAATGGCATTGTTAGTGCTCTCAAACCATTTCTTCATAAAAGCTGCTCAGATGGATTTCACTCAAACTGGAGGCTTGCAACTAACTTATTTTCAAGTCTCTTCATCCTTGCAGCCTCTTTGTGGTCTTTTTCATGGTCATAACCAAGTAGATGCAATAATCCGTGAATGACAAGCCGCAGTATCTCTTCTTCTACCTCAATGCCCCTTTCAATAGCCTGCCTTGATGCCTGAGGAGCAGAAATAATTATATCGCCAAGCAGTACAGGCATGGGGATAGGTGTGCACAGCAAGTCCCTCCTCTTGTTTAGATCATACATAGGGAAAGACAGCACATCTGTGGTTTTCTCCAAACCCCTAAACTGCTTATTCATACTTAGCATCTCCCTATCACTTACCAACACTATACTTATCTCCAGCAAAGGGTATGCTTTAGATGAAACAAGCCAGACAGGCAATAGGTCTTTAAAGGGTTTGTCTTTTAGTGCCCTAAGAAGGATTTTCTTTAATTGTGGGGTTTTTATTGGGATTGTTCGTTGCCTGTTCTTTAGGGCTAATATTGCCATTGTTCTCCCTTTTAGTCTCTGATTCAACGGCGCTCAGATTTGTTTTATCGAAACCTGTTGATTTTTGTTTGAGAGTGTCATTTTTTGGAGGATATGATATCCTCTTATGAAAGATACTGGTTATTATAAATGTGAATTTCTTCTTTATCTCAGAGATGTCCTTCAGGGTAAGCTCGCATTCATCGATCTGTCCGTCCAGAAAGATGTTGTTTACAATCCTATCCACAAGGGCTGATATCCTTGAGGGAGTAGGGTCTATCAGGGCCCTCGAGGCTGCCTCCACAGCATCAGCCATCATTACTAAAGCGGCTACCCTTGTCTGTGGCTTGGGCCCAGGATAGCGGTAATGTTCCTGTAAGACACCATCATCGGTGCCCTGTTCAATAGCCTTCTGATAGAAAAAGGTTATCAGGCTTTTGCCGTGATGCTGCTGTATTATGTCTGTCACAGCATTAGGGATTCCATGTTGTTTCGCAAGCTCAACCCCCTCTTTCACATGAGATATGAGTATCATGCTGCTCATGTGAGGAGTCAGTTTGTCGTGCCTGTTGATACCCCCTGACTGGTTCTCCACAAAATATTCAGGCATTTTTACCTTTCCTATATCGTGATAGTATGCTGCCACTCTGGCAAGCAAAGGGTTTGCGCCCACTGCCTCTGCAGCAGCCTCAGCGAGGTTTCCTACAATAATGCTGTGATGATATGTGCCTGGAGCTGAGATCATAAGGGATTTCATAAGGGGATGCTCCAAATCCAATAGTTCCAGCAGGCTTATATCAGTGGTTATAGAAAAACCGTATTCAATAACAGGCAGCAGCACCGATATAAGTGAAGCCACTGCAATACCAGAAAAAAGTACATACATAAGGGTGTGTAAAAAGAGCATCTCTGTTACTGCTTCCCCCTTGACGAGCAGCGATATTACTGCTGTAAGAAGGTTTGCAATGCTCACAAGAATGCCTGCCTTTATAAAGGCTGACCTCTTTTTGCACCTTATTATGCTAAAGGCGCCTGTCAAACTGCCTATAAAGGCAAAGATGGTATACGAGGGGTCGTTGAGCCATATTCCTGTTATGAGGCTTATAAGGAAGGAAAAGATGATAGCCGTATGAAAGTCAAATATTAGGGTTATAAGCATTGCCCCTATAGGCACAGGTATTCCAAAGACAAAGGAATTTATATCACCAAAATCTAATCCCCGGTTTAATCCTTCAAGCAGATAGGAAAAGACCCTTATCATTGCAAGGGTGCCAGCAAATATAAGTGCCAGCAGCAATAACATCTTAGGATTTTTAATGTAAAGGGGTTTGTATCTCAACAGGTCTTTGCAGAATACAAAAAGCATTACAATGGTAGCAAAGAAGATACCCGCAAAACGTCCCACACCTTGCTTGTCATACATTACAAAAGCCGTTAGAAAGGAAAGGCAGGTTATCACCAGAAGGAGTATATAGTTATTTTGAAAATAGTTTGTCAGCCTGTTTAAGAGAGACTTAAAAGATCTCTGTCTCTTGGGTTGATTAGTCTCCATTATCCCTCTTTTCGTATCTTTCGTAAGCCTTAACTATCTCCTGTACAAGCCTATGCCTGACTACATCTCTGTCACTAAAACTGACTATTTTTATCTCCTGAATATCTCTGCACACCTTTAATGCCTCTACTAAGCCAGAGGTCCTGCCTGCCGGCAGATCAATCTGAGTTACATCACCTGTTACTACAGTCTTTGAACTAAAGCCCAACCTTGTTAGGTACATCTTCATCTGCTCCGATGTAGTGTTCTGAGCCTCGTCCAGTATAATGAAAGAGTCATTTAAAGTTCTGCCTCTCATAAAGGCGAGCGGTGCTATCTCAATTACCCCTTTTTCTATAAGCTTTGTTGCCCTGTCTATATCCATCATGTCAAATAGGGCGTCATAGAGGGGGCGTATGTAAGGACTCACCTTTTCGGCTATATCTCCAGGCAGAAAGCCCAACTTTTCACCTGCCTCCACTGCTGGTCTAACAAGCACTATCCTCGATACCCTCTTTGCGAGATAGGCGCTTATTGCCATTGCCATTGCAAGGTAAGTCTTTCCTGTGCCCGCAGGACCAATACCAAAAACCACATCAAAGTTATTGATTGCATCAATATACAACTGCTGATTCTTTGTCTTAGGAATTATAAAGCGCTTTTTTGTGGCAATAGATATGCCCTTATTGAAAAGGCTGCTTATGGATGTCCCGTTATTTTCCCCAATTTCCTTCAGTGTGTTGGCGATATCCTCTGGCTTAATGAGGTAGCCCTTGTTGTTGATCTCCCTTATATCGGCTATCACCCTCTCTGCCTGAACTATGCCTGTGTCGTCGCCACTTATAAAAAGTCTATCCCCCCTAATACCTATCTTTACTGATAGCGCCTCCTCTAAGAGCCTAAATACCTTATCTCCTGAGCCATGTATGAAGGGATAATCAGAATCTACATCAAGGGCAATCTCTTTGATCTTCGTAAATATACCTCCCAGGGAAAAAACTTTATTTAACTGTGATAAAACCTTTTATGCCCGTCTGCTTTTCAATGCTTATAGCATTTCGCTCGGCTTCTTTTTTCCCTTGATAGGCACCAGCCCTAACCCGAAAATAGATATCCTCTTTGCCCTTTTCTACTATGTAGGCATTAATGCCCTTTGACTTGAGTTGTGCCCTCAATTCCTCAGCACCCTGCCTGCTTGGAAAGGCACCGAATTGAATAGTATATAGTCTTTGTTGAGATTGAGGTTTCGCTGTCTGTTTCAATGCCTTCTTTTCCTCCTGTGGTGGAGGAAGTCTTTCAGGGACTGTCTTTGCTGTATCAGAGCTCTGTGGTTTTGGGGCTGCCTCATTGGGTCGTCTATCGGGTTGAGATTGCTTAGCCATATCCCTCTCCTGTGCCGAGGCATCTCTCTGAGGAACGCCTATTTGTTTATTAAAACCCCTTACAGTATCCTCTTCCTTTGATCTGTCATTAGTCTGAACAGTCCTTTGAGGGGCCTCCTGCACCCTGCTTCCCTGCGACTCATCCTGTTGATGCATCTCTGGAGGTTGGTTTTGTGCAGGCTGTCCCTCAGGTTGTTTTGGTTGAGGCAGTTCAAGCACCCTCTTTTCCTCTGGGATCTTTAAGGGCTTTTCCACAATCTGCTCTACCTCTGGAGTTCCCGAATGCCCTGTCTTAAAACCTATGAAATAACCCAGTCCTATGCTAATGACCGCAATGAGCACCGCACCTGCTACAACAACGCTCCTATTTAAAATAAGCATAGAACTTCTTGACTGTTCCTTTATCCTCATAAAATGAGCATAGCATCACCATAGGAAAAAAATCTATAACCCTTTTGTATGGCAATGTTGTAAATTTTTCTCGTATTTTCAATGCCTAATAGTGCTGCAACAAGCATAAGGGGAGTTGATCTTGGCAGGTGAAAGTTTGTAATCATGCCGTCTATTGCCCTAAAGGTGTATCCTGGATAAATAAATATATCAGTGCTGCCTGATATGACCCCGTTATTTGGTGCCTCTAACAGATATCTGCCAGAAAAAACCCCTTCCAGGGTTCTTGTAGTGGTCGTGCCTACAGCGATAATCCTTCTGCCCATCTTCTTATACTGATGGATTTTATCTATCAGCGACGTCTTTAGGGTAAATCTCTCGGATTCCATCTTGTGAGCTGCGGCATCCTTAGATTTAATTGGCATAAAAGTGCCCCTACCAATATGCAAAGTCAGTGTCTCAATCTCGACACCCTTTTCCTTTAATGACCTTATTATTGATTCTGTAAAATGTAGACCTGCCGTGGGCGCAGCTATTGAGCCTTCTTGAGAGGCATATACAGTCTGGTAATCAGTCCTATCTAATTCATCTGGCAGTCTCTTAATATAGGGCGGCAGAGGCATAAGCCCAAACTTATCTATTATATTTCTCACATTTTCTTTGAATGTTATAGTTTTCATGGCAGAATTCTTGTCAATAGAGATCTCCCCCTGTATCTTCCCATCGATTGTAACCTTTCCGCTGTACCTGCCTATACACAGTATCTCCCATACACCCTCAGAGATTTCCCTTATGAGTATAAGGTCTATAACACCCCCAGAGGTCTTATTAACCCTCAACCTGACTGGCAGCACCTTGGAGTCGTTCATAATTAGGAGGTCTCCCTCTCTTAGTTGTTCTGAGAGTTCTCTGAAACCACTGTGAATTATTATATCTCCACCCCTTGATACCCTCAAAAGCCTTGAAGATGCACGATCCCTTAAGGGTCTAAGGGCAATGCTATTATGAGGCAGTTCAAAGCTTAGGTCATCTATTTTCATAGATCTCTACCGATGTGCCAGGATAAAAATACTGCAGTATTTCTTTGTAATTCATCCCTCTCTTTGCCATGTCAAGGGCTGTCCACTGACACATTCCAACTCCATGTCCATAGCCCCTGCCTTCAAATATAAAGGCATCCTCTTCCTTTGAAAGCCCCGTAATCATGGTGCTTGGCAGCCTGTCCCAGCCAATGTTCTTTCTCAGTTCCTTTGCGGGATAGAGGGCCTCTCTGCCCTCTAAGAAAATCTTTAAATCCTTGACCCTATTGCTTACTGTATAGGACTCCACCTTCATATCCAAGATACCCTTCAGTTGGGTTGCGCCCTCTATTTCAAGCACAGGAATCTTGCGCTCCCAAATATGATAGGGCGATAACTCACTGGTAGTCTCAAGGGGCATTAAGTAAGGGTAGCCCCTTGAAAACACCTCTGAGGCATCCTCTGTAATCCCCCCACTTGTAGAGTGGTAATAAGCTATAATCGGCTTGCCTTCATATAGAATTACCTCTCCCTTGGTTTCTTCTACTGCCTTTTTTATGTTCTCTGAGATGCTTACTCCCTTATATACCTGATGTAACACTGAGGAGGTAAGATGATACCTTAGCTGCTTGTTTGAGGGGCTATTTTGCATCTGAAACAACGCATAGGTTCTTGCTGCAACTGCCTGTGCCTTGAGCGCCTCAATCTCCCAACTACTTCCCATCTCTCCAGCCACAACACCCTTTATATAGTCTTCAAGGTTTATCTCATTGATGATATAAAGCCCCTTATGTCCCTTCCACACCTCTATGTTGCCCTTGTATTTGAGGCCATCGATCAAGACCTCACCTTTAGAGTTTCCAAGCCTCTCGATCTTATCGTCCTTCTGAGGCATCTTATATTTCTTGCCATCAACTATAAGCACCCTTATCTTCATGTCCCTTTGCGTCTCAGCGTAGGAGGGGGCTGCTGAAAGCAACGACAATATAAGGGCTATGAAAATAAAGCCACGCTGAAAGAGGGTATGAATGATACGGTAATGCAGTAAAGGGCAACCTATCATTTTCTGCCTATAAGCCACAACAAAAGGGTCAAGCCAATGCTAACAAGGATACTTGTGGCCAGAGGAAAGTAGAAGGTGAAGTTTTCACGCTTTATAAATATGTCTCCAGGAAGCTTACCAATCCATGGGATATTAGGTATATTGGTCAGCTTAGATGCAAACAATAACAAACACCCTATCGCCGCAATTATAATTCCAACAATTATTAACAGCTTGCCTATATTCTCAGCGCCTGTCATATTATCCCTTAAGCCCTAAGTATCTCTCCATCTCCGAATATATGCATCCGCAGTATTTTTGTTGATAAAAACCCATCTCTCTACCCCTTCGTCTCCCCTCATAAAAGCCCCTTTTAAAGTCCTCAATATAAAACTCTATATCGTATCTTGCAGACATCATCATACCTGTCTGTATTATCCTCTCCGTGTCTTGATAGATACTCACAAGCAGGGAGGTTGTAAAGGCATCCATCTGCATCTGCCTTGCCTGCCGTGCAGTCTCCTCAAGCCTGATATTATAACAATACCTACACCTGTGGTGTTCGTTGTAAGCAACTCTTCTGATAAATTCCACAAGACCATAACAATCCTTGACCTCAACTTCAATGTCCAAAGAATCCTTAAGTTTATTCACCGAATCAAGTCTGCTCTCATACTCCTTGAAGGGGTGAATATTGGGGTTATACCAAAACCCCTGAACATCAATCCCTTTACGACGAACTGTTTCAATTGGATACAGGGCACAGTTGGCACAACAGATATGCATTAGCAGCTTCATGGTAAGATTAAAAAAGGCTCTGTGGTATATTCCTGCCAAGGTGCTCGTAAGCCATAGGAGTAGCAACCCTGCCTCTTGAGGTACGTTCCAGGAATCCCTCTTGCAGCAGATAGGGTTCATAGACATCCTCAATGGTTTCTCTATCCTCTCTCATTGCTGCTGCAATTGCCTCTATACCCGCAGGTCCACCATTGAACTTATCAATTATCGTAAGCAATAACTTCCTGTCGGTCTCATCAAGACCAAGCACATCAATATCAAGGGCTTTAAGCGCCTCATCGGCTATTTGTATGTTGATATTTCCGTCTCCCCTGACCTGTGCAAAATCGCGCACCCTTTTGAGCACCCTGTTTGCGATTCTCGGAGTTCCCCTCGCCCGTTTGGCAATCTCAAGGGAGGCATCTTCAGAGGTGGCAACAGACAGGAGCCTTGCAGAGCGGTCAACAATAGTCTTGAGTTCCTGAAGTCCATAAAATTCAAGCCTCATCACTACACCAAACCTGTCTCTCAGTGGTGAGGTCAAGAGACCTGTGCGAGTGGTAGCACCGATTAGCGTAAATCTTGGCAATGGTATCTTCATGGTCCGAGCGCTGGGTCCTTGGCCAATGATTATGTCGAGCTTGTAGTCTTCCATTGCTGGATAAAGCACCTCTTCTACCATCCTTGGGATGCGGTGTATCTCATCAATAAAGAGTATGTCTTTATCTGCTAAATTAGTGAGTATTGCGGCCAGATCACCTGATTTCTCGAGGATCGGGCCAGTGGTGGTCTTGATGTTAACGTCTAATTCATTAGCGATAATTGTGGCTAAGGTAGTCTTTCCAAGCCCAGGAGGACCAAAGAACAGGACATGGTCAAGGGCCTCCCCCCGCATCTTGGCAGCGGAGATGAATACCTTGAGATTCTCCTTTATCCTCTCTTGCCCTATAAACTCATTCAGGTATCGTGGACGGAGGCTTATCTCATAGTTTATCTCCTCCTGAATGGTCTCAGGAGATAGGGTGTCTGTTGTCCTGTCTTCAATACGCATGGGTTATAACCTTCCAGAATTAAAATCAACCAGCCTACTCCAGATTATCTTGTCGTAGATTATCTCGCTCTCTATCTTAAACATTATTTAGATAATGATGTAATGCAACCCCTGCTTACTGCCTCGTTAAGTGTTTCAGTGCCTCTTTGATAAGGCTCTCAATGGTGTGGTGGCCCGCCTTAGATGCCCTCTCAAGGGCATCAAGTGCCTCTGCCTTTTTGTAACCAAGATTTATAAGGGCAGAAAGTGTATCGTTGAAAGCAGCATCGGTCTTTTCTTCAGCCTTAGGCAGTTTTTCTCGTAGCTCAAGTATCAATCTCTGCGCAGTTTTTTTCCCAAGACCAGGAATGCGGCAAAGCAGGGCAATGTCCTCATTGTCCAATGCCCTTTGTAGCTCAGCAGGCTGAAAGGTCGATAGTATGCTCATAGCAATCTTGGGCCCTATGCCTGTCACGCTGATTAGGGCTATAAAAACCCTCTTTTCCTCATCACTCTGAAAACCATAGAGCTGAAAGGCGTCTTCCCTAATATGGGTGTGCACAAAAAGAAATACATCCCTGTCCTCATCGGAGATACTGCTCAAGAGGCTTACAGGCACATTGACATGGTATCCTACCCCAGCACACTCTACAATCAGGTGATCTGGCCTTTTCAACAACAATCTCCCCCTTAGTGTCGCTATCATTGTCTCAATCTCCTGTTGTTTATCCTATTAGAGGTAGATGTAACAGCCGCATGACAAAGGGCTGCTGCAAGGGCATCGGCGCTGTCCTGTGATAGGGGGTGCTTTAATAGGAGTATCTTTGAAACCATAGCCTGCACTTGCCTTTTATCAGCCCTGCCATATCCAACCACCGCCTTTTTGATCTCTAAGGCGCTGTACTCATAAATAGGCCTGCCGCTGAGGGAGGCTGCTGCAAGTACTACCCCTCTTGTATATCCAAGACTCAGTGCTGACTTGATACCCTTAGCAAAAAACATCTTTTCAATTACTATCTCCTCAGGCATGTATTCATCAATAATCTCCTTGAGGGTTACAAAAAGTTCTCCAAGTCTCTCATGGAGGGCCTTTTTTGCCGGCATAACTATCCTGCCTGAGCAGACATAAGCCTGTAGATTGGTATTTTTACACTGAATGATACCGTAGCCGCAAAAAAGGCTTCCTGGATCAATTCCGAGGATAGTCATAGCGAATCTTTATGATTGCCTCCAAAGAGCGCATCCTCTATCAATTGACAAATCGCATGACCAAGGGTTATGTGTGTTTCCTGTATCCTCGGTGTATCCTGAGAGGGCACAATAAATGCGTAATCGCACTGAGCAGCAAGCTTTTGCCCCTTTGCCCCAGTTAATGCAATAGTTTTAAGTCCCTTCTTCTTTGCAGCAACAACCGCCTTTAGTATATTTTTAGAACTGCCGCTTGTACTAATGGCTATTGCAATATCGCCCCTGTTGCCAATTGTCTTTATCTGCCTGACAAAGATCTCTGAGAAATCATAATCATTTGAAATGGCTGTAATAATTGCCATGTCCGTATTGAGGGCAATAGCAGGCAGACCTGGACGCTCTTTCTTAAAGCGGTTTACAAACTCAGCAGCAATATGTGAGGCATCGCAGGCGCTCCCACCATTGCCAAACAAAAGTATCTTGCCGCCTTCATTGAGGACTGTGGCAATTAGCCTTGAAACCTCTTCAATGAGCCCTGCATACTCCTTAACAAAGGCTTTTTTAACAGATATGCTATCTTCAAAAATAGTCTTTATTGTGCTCTGCATAACACCCCTTAGCTTAGGTAACGAACAATAATCCCATCAATATGAGAAAGGAGACGAATTTTGATATAATAGCACAATTTTATCAGGACTTATAAATCAGGAGACAAAGGAGGTTGTGCAATGGCAGAAATCAAGAAAATAGGCATCATCACCAGTGGAGGAGATTGTGGAGGCTTAAACGCAGTTATCAAAGGAGTAGCGAGGTTTGCCTATTCCAAGGGGATTGAATCAGTGGTTATACCAAACGGCTATGCAGGTCTTTATAACCTCGTTGATATGGACGCAGTTACCATTCTCAATGCCGAAAGGGTCAGCAAGATCGAGGCTTCCCTGGCAGGCTCTGAGGCAGGGCACTCAAGGGTCAAGATAAGCAAGATAAATGACCCAAACAAATATGAAAGGATAAAGGAAGGGTTGAAGAAGTTTAAGATTGACGCACTGGTGATCAGCGGTGGCGATGACACAGGGAGCGTTGTTGTTGATCTGTCCTCTCAGGGCATCCCTTGTGTGCATGTACCAAAGACCATGGACCTCGATCTGCAACCTTACAGCGTAGGTGGGGACTCTGCCATCAACAGGATAGCCCAGTTTACAAGGGACCTAAAGACCACAGGCATGAGCCACAACAGGATACTGGTCATAGAGGTATTTGGAAGGTATGTGGGACACACTGCCTTCAGGGGTGGCGTAGGCGCTGAGGCCGACTGCATACTGATCCCAGAGGTGCCAGCAGATTTCGATATAGTCTATGCCCATATGAAGACAACCTACTTCAATAGGATAGAGAGGAGCGATGTCAAGGCTGGCACATACATGATAGTTGTTGCCGAGGGGCTGAAGACCGCCTCTGGGGAATTACTCTATGATGAGTCCGCAGGTGTTGATGCCTTTGGTCATAAAAAGCTCGCTGGGGCAGGCAAGTATGTCAGGCAGCAGCTTGAAAAGAGGCTCAAGAATGACCCTGAGGTAGTGGACTTCATGAAGAGGACTGGTATGTATGCGCCTGGGGTGTATGAGGCCCCTGAGGTAAGGGAGGTTACGCCAGGGCACCTTGTCAGGTGTGGCTCTTCCTCTGCCTTCGATGTAAATTTTGGACACAGCGCTGGATCTGCGGCCGTACTGCTATTGCTTGAAGGCAAGACAGGCAACACAGTGGCAAGCGTATATGGCGACAAGATTTATTATATACCTACAGCTCAGGCAATAAAGAGGAGGGAGGTTGATCTGAGCGAAATAGCAATATATGAAAGCCTCGGAATATGCTTCGGCAGGAATCCAGAACCCTACAAATATTCCCTTGTTGAATTAAAAGACACGGTAGTGAGACATGTATAATTATAAGGGCTCCTGTTGCTTGAGTTTAAAGGGGTAAAATGTCTTCATCTGACCTATCAAAACTCAGGATTGACAAATCAGCCGTCAACTATAAAAAGGCAGGATTAGGAAGGAAGATTAAGATTGCCTTACTGACTGTTCTTCTTATCCTGCTTGCTTTTATGTTCCAATACCTATGGGGGACAAAACACACTGTGGAGACTAAGACTGTATCGGTTTACTATCCTTCACAGGCTATCACGGTATTGAATGCAAGCGGTTATGTGACAGCCTCAAAAAAAGCTGCCGTGGCTCCTAAGGTTACTGGACTTCTTGTAGAAATGAAGGTTGAAGAGGGTAGCAGACTCAGGAAGGGTGATACAATTGCACGACTTGAGAGCGAGGATGTGCAAGCCTCAAGGGATCAGGCTAAGGCAAGCCTACAGGCTGCTAAGGAAAACATCGCCCTTGCAGAGGCTGAGATGATTGATGCAAGGACAAACTATATAAGAAAAAAGGAACTGCTCGCAGAGTCCTTTGTGACCAAAGCAGATTTTGACAGGGCAGAAAGTCGCCTAAAAAAGGCTGAAGCAAGCCTGAAGGCTGCAGAGGCTACCTTTAGGGCATCAATGGCTGCGCTAAAGGTCTCAGAGACTAATGTGCAGTATACATATATAAGGGCACCCTTTGACGGAGTGGTGCTAACAAAGAATGCAGATGTAGGAGACATGGTGACCCCCTTTGGCGCGGCTGCAGGGCTGAAAGCAGCAGTAGTAACCATTGCAGATATGAATTCACTGCTTGTAGAGGCAGATGTATCAGAGTCTAACCTCTCAAAGATATGGATTGGACAACCCTGTGAGATAATGCTTGATGCCTTTCCAGAGAAAAGGCTGCAGGGCAAGATACACATGATAGTCCCCACAGCGGACAGAACTAAGGCATCTATAATGGCAAAGGTGAGTTTCAGCGAGTATCATCCAGGCATCCTTCCAGACATGAGCGCAAGGGTTGCCTTTTTATCAAAGGAGCCTTCGGAAGAGGAAAAGAGACCAGTTACCGCAGTCAATAAAAATGCAATCTTTCTCAGAGACAATGTTAATAGGGCATTTCTTGTTAGAGAAAACCGTGCTATAGAAACAACACTAATAACAGGCAGAGAAATGGGAGAGATGATCGAGATTAAAGGGGGCTTAAAGGCTGGCGATAGGGTAATAAATAAGCCCTCTTTAAAAATAAAAAACGGTGACGCAGTCAAGGTCATAGAGCAGTGAGTGTCTGAGCCTATAGTATTAGTCAAAAACCTCCTTAAATCCTACCGTAGAGGCAGTGAGATAATCCCTGTGCTTGAGGACATCTCCTTTGCAATAGATAGGGGAGATTTCTTAGCGCTCATGGGGCCATCAGGATCTGGTAAAAGCACCCTGCTGAATCTCTTAGCTGGTATTGATTATCCTGACAGCGGGGAGATAATCGTAGGGGGCATAGACATCAGCGCCCTTTCTGAGACTCAGCTTTCAATGTGGCGTGCCCTTAATGTGGGCTTTATATTTCAATTTTACAACCTCATTCCAGTGCTTACCGCCTTTGAGAATGTAGAATTGCCCCTTCTGCTTAGTCCCCTCTCAAGGAAACAGCGCAGGTCCCATGTTGAGGCTGCCTTAGAGATTGTTAATCTTATGGACAGACTTAATCACTACCCTTCTGAGCTCTCTGGTGGCCAACAACAAAGGGTTGCTATTGCAAGGGCCATTGTTTCTGACCCTTCAATTATTGTTGCCGATGAACCCACTGGCGACCTTGACAGGGCGTCGGCAGTTGATATTCTTGAGCTTATGTCAAATCTCAATAGGGAGTTTTCTAAAACCATTATCATGGTAACCCACGATCCCAGGGCGGCAAAACGGGCAAGAAGCATTATGTATCTGGACAAGGGAACCCTTAAAGATGCACCTGCTGAATCTGCTTTTTAGAAATGTCCTCAGGCACAAACTAAGGTCTGCCCTGACCATTGCAGCGGTGGCAGTGGCTATACTTGCCTTTGGAATCCTCCGCACTGTGGTAGGTGCATGGTATGTGGGCGTAGAGGCATCATCGGCAAATCGTCTTGTTACAAGGAACGCCATATCTCTTATCTTTTACCTGCCAATATCATATAAGGAAAAGATGCAGACCATACCTGGAGTCAAAAACGTTTCCTATGGCAACTGGTTTGGCGGCATATACATAGATGAAAAGAATTTCTTCCCTAATTTCGCTATTGAGCCAAAGGGCTATCTCGAACTATACCCCGAATTAGTCCTCAAGGAGGAGGACAAAAAAGCCTTTATCAAAGATAGAAAGGGCTTTATAGCTGGAAAGAAGCTCGTTGAACGTTTTGGCTGGAATATTGGAGATACGGTAACCCTCAAAGGCACTATATTTCAAGGCAACTGGGATTTCATCTTGCGAGGCATTTACAGAGGCAGAGATAAAAGCACTGACGAAACAACCTTTCTTTTTCACTGGGATTATTTAAACGAAAGGGTCAGAAAGAATATGCCTGCTCTGGCAGATCATGCTGGATACTTTGTAATAGGCATCAAGGATCCCTCTATGGCCGCTGAGATATCAAGGGCTGTGGATATGACCTTTAAGAACTCTCTTGCAGAAACCCTGACAGAGACTGAAAGGGCCTTTAATCTCAGTTTTGTGGCTATGACTGAAGCAATCGTCATTGCTATTGAGCTGGTATCTTATGTGGTAATTTTCATAATAATGGCTGTAGCGGCAAACACTATGGCAATGACCGCAAGGGAACGCAGGGCTGAGTATGCAATTTTTAAGACCCTGGGCTTTAGGGGCATACATATTGCGTCCATGATATATGGCGAGTCCTTTTTGATTACAATGCTTGGCTGTGCTATAGGAGTTGCTGTCTCATACCCTGTTGCCAATGCCTTTAGCAGCGAGTTAGGGGCCTATTTTCCTGTGTTTAATATTTCAGGAGAAACCATTTTTATGGATGTAGTTGCCTCTGTTGTGGTCGCCTTAGCCGCTGGCTTTTTCCCAACCCTTAGGGCAGTGAAGACCAACATAGCTCAGGGCTTAAGGAGTAAAACCTGATGAGACTCATTGTCCTTTACAGCCTAAGAAATATAGGGGCAAGGAAGGTTACTACTGTCCTTACTGCAGGAGGTATGGCATTAGTTGTCTTTGTATTTGCCGCTGTGCTTATGCTCTCTGAGGGACTTAAAAAGACCCTCGTGTCCACTGGTTCTGAGGACAATGCAGTAATAATCAGAAAGGGCTCCAATGCAGAGGTGCAGAGTTCAGTAGAGCGGCATAAGGCGCTTCTTCTTGAAACTATGCCCGAGGTCGCCTTAGACAATGAGGGCAAAAGATTGTTTGCAAAGGAGATAGTAGTTCTTATCGTTATGCCAAGAAGAACCGACAACAAACAGGGCAATATAGTAATAAGAGGCATTGATGAGAGGTCAGCAGACCTTCGTCCTCAGGTAAAGCTGATTGAAGGGAGGATGCCAAGACCCGGTTCTTTGGAGATTGCCGTAGGCAAGGCAATTGCTGATAAGTTCAGGGGAAGCGGAATGGGCGATACCTTGAGATTTGCCATGAGGCAGTGGCAGGTTGTTGGAATATTTGATGCAGGCAACAGAGGCTACAACTCTGAGATCTGGGGAGATGGGGATCAGATGATGCAAGCCTTCAGGAGGCCGGTTTATTCCTCAGTAATCTTCAAATTAAGAGACAGCAAAGAATTTAACCTCTTAAAAAATAAAATAGAGGCAGACCCACGGCTTTCCCTTGAGGTCAAGCGTGAGACAAGGTACTATGAGGAGCAATCGGAGGTGATGGCAAAGTTTTTAAACATACTTGGCCTTTCACTAACCACTATCTTTTCCATAGGGGCTATAATAGGTGCAATGATTACCATGTATGCGGCAGTGGCAAACAGGACTGCAGAGATTGGTGTCCTCAGGGCATTAGGATTTACTAAGGCATCCATTCTTGGGGCATTTATCATTGAATCCCTTATGTTAGGACTAATTGGGGGGCTGGCAGGATTATCTCTATCATCCTTTATGCAGCTCTTTACCATCTCAACTATGAATTGGCAGACCTTTTCAGAGTTGTCCTTTTCCTTTGCCATGACCCCATCGATAGCCCTTAAAGCCCTTTGCTTTGCTATACTAATGGGATTTTTGGGGGGACTGTTGCCTGCTATAGGCGCTGCCAGAAAAGACATTGTTGATGCCCTCAGGGCCGCCTAACTTATCCTCATCAAGGAAGTAGAATGGATATTGCCCTTTGGATTACCATTATGAGAAACTGCACAGGCGCTGTTTAAGGGGGAATTAATAATCAGTCAAAGAGACTGGATAGGAATCTCTGTAACGAAAGGACGATAAAGTGTTTGGGTAATGCCAAAGGTTTTCAGAAATCAAAGTGCAAAAGGCGTCTTTGCCTTTATCCATTATAAGCCTTTAGATTCTGACTTGGTGATTATTTTATCCTTAAATTGCCGATAGGGGTAAGAGGGTGTGCTGAAAAGGCTTTATTGCCACACCTTTTTACGAGACCTCTGGACCTTCACAGATAATGCCAAACTAATCACCTCTTGGTGACTGAATGACCTATGGCCCTTTTTAATAAACCCTGTGGCAGTATAAAGGCTTTCAGGCATGCC
>CALEDV010000079.1 GCA_937949555.1 uncultured bacterium
AAGGCATTAGGTAAGTTTATAGGCAAGAGGGGGTTAAGCCACCAGAATGTTATAAGGGTAACCAATAGGATAGTGGAAGAATTCACATCATGGAAGAAGAGGGATTTAAGGGGACTTAAAGTAGCATATCTAATACTTGACGGCACGAGGCTTGCGGTGCGTGCAGGCACAGGAGGCAGTGCTTGTAGCATGGGGATTTTTAGAGGACGGAAGCCTTGAGCTATTGAGCGTATCTCTTGGCAATCAGGAGTCCTACAGTGCATGGAAGGGCTTTTTAGAGGATATGCTAAGGAGGGGGATAACAGAAGGACATGCACGGGAAGCTGTAGAGATGTTCAAAAAGGCGTGGGGCGCCAAATATCCCTCTGCGGCTGAATGCCTGATGACGGATATAGAAGCGTGTTTGACCTATTACAAATATCCTTAGCAGCATTGGAGGAGGATAAGGACTACCAATGTAGTGGAGAGGAGTTTCAGGGAGGTGAAGCGCAGGACAAAAGGGATAAGATTCAACGATGGGCAGGGGGCATTGGCGATGGCTTACTGGCAGCTGAAGGAACTTAACTGAAACGGAGTAAGCATGACATCAGCGGCAAGGACAATCCTTGCAGGAATCAGGGCATCAAAGATTCAGAGGATTGCAGCTTAAACAACAACCAATGAGAACCATTGAGAATAAAGACTCTGAGAGATTTTGCAGAAAAGACTTGACCTTGCGTTTCCTATGGTTGAGCGCAGGGGAGAGAGAGGATTGGATGGATAGGTGGCTTCATTGGAGGTTTTATTTGGGTTTTTGTCCTTGCCATTGTATTTATGGTGCAGGGTAAAATCCTCGAAGGCTTATCAGGACTGGCGCTATCATTATTGACCTTTGCGTCAATATTCTATTTCTCCCCCTGGAGACATCAAAACACTACCTATCGCAGGCTTATGCTGCCTATATACTCCCTCTTTTACCTATCCATATTATGGGTATTCTTATCCTATGGAGGTCCAAGCGCCTTAAAGGAATTAACACTCAACTGGTACAATATCCTGTGGCTTCTCTTTATCCTTCCTACCCTTATACCCTTTTGGAGTCCCTTTGCAGGGTTGAAATGGAATAGAGAGCCTTGACTGAGCATCTTATTTACCCAATAAAGATTAAATCAGTATTATGCAGAGGCAAAGGTTGCGGTTAAATCCTATCCAGTGCCTGTTTGAGGTCCGCTATTAGGTCCTCTATGTCTTCTAAACCTAAGGCAATTCGGACAAGATTATCAACCATACCTATTGCGTGGCGGTAGTCCTCAGGATAATCGAAAAAGGACATTGTGGCCATCTGAGTTACAAGGCTTTCGCTCCCCCCAAGGCTAGGCGTTATTAGGAATAACTCCAGAGAATCAATGAATCTGCGAGTCTCCGCATCATTGCCTTTGACCAAAAAGGTAATAACGCTCGCAAAGCCTTTCATTTGTGCTGTTGCAATGGCATGATCAGGATGGGATTTCAATCCAGGATACCAAACTTTCTCTATCTTTGGATGTGCCTCAAGCATCTCTGCAACCGCTTGCCCCGCCCTGTTGTGATGCTCCATCCTTAGGGCAAAGGTCTTGAGTCCCCTTTCAAGCAAAAAGCAAGAAAGTGGCCCCGGCGTAGCCCCAATCATCCTCTGCATCCTGTTTAAATCATTTAGCAGCTCATGCCTGCCAAGGGCGACTCCTGCAAGCAAGTCATTGTGTCCGCCAAGATACTTTGTGGCTGAATGTATCACTATATCAACACCCATCTCCAGAGGCTTGAGATTATATGGCGTTGCCAAAGTAGAGTCAATCATAGTCATAACACCATGTTTTTTTGCAACCTTAACTATTGATGTAAGGTCCAGAGTTCTTAAATAAGGATTTGTGGGTGATTCAGTGAATATAATATTTGTATTTGTCCTAATGGCGTCCTCTATTGCCTGAGCAGTAGGATCAACTATAGATACCTCCACACCAAACTTGTCAAGCATGTTTGTTGCAAAATCCCTTGTCTGACGATAACAGTCACTTGTGAAGATTATATGCCCCTCCGGTTTCATATAAGCCATGATCGTAAGGATAACAGCGCTCATGCCTGTAGAAAAAAGGATTGCCCTATCGGCTCCCTCAATAGCAGCAAGTTTGCGTTCACACTCCTGTTGTGTAGGATTGCCATACCTACCATATTCGTGTTCCCTAACGACCTTGCCCTCCCCCTTGAGTTTCATGAAGTTCCAAACCTCAGCGCAGTTGTCAAAGTAGTAGTTTGAGGTTTGCACTATGGGGGTGGAAACCGCATGGTGAGCCTTTGGTTTCCTTCCTCTTCCATGTATGGCAAGGGTTGCTGGTCTCCAGTCCTTTTGGGTTGTCTTTTTATTAGACATCAATCCTCCTGTTCTGTAATGCCCTGTAAAGGGCATCCTTTACAGCATCTACTGTTGGTTGCACCTCTATGGGGTTGTTTATGTATTTGCACGGGAATTCAAGCCTTCCTTCGTGATAGGCAATCTTGAAGTCCGTAAACTTGAGTCCATGGGCCGTTGAAATAACTACTACACACTCTGACTTATCTATTGCTCCACTTTTGAGCATTTTCAATAATGCAGCCAAGGCAACACCTGTGTGGGGACAATTGAACATGCCCGTCTTATCCCCAAGGGCTGCGGCATCGGCGAGTTCCTGCTCTGTGGCATCCACAACTACACCGTTAAATTCCTGCAAGGTTCTTACCGCCTTTTCATAGCTCACAGGATTCCCAATCTGTATAGCGCTTGCAAGGGTCCTTTGAGCCTGTATAGCCTCAAAGACTTCAAAGTTTTTGAGATAGGCACGGTATAGAGGATTTGCCCTTTCAGCCTGTGCAACGACTATTCGAGGCTTTTTGTCAAGCATTCCCAACTCTTGCATCATCTTCAATCCCTTGCCAAGGGCTGCTACATTGCCTAAATTTCCACCTGGAATGATAAAGACATCAGGACACTGCCAGTCAAACTGCTGTACTATTTCAATGCCAACAGTCTTTTGCCCCTCAACCCTAAGGGAATTCATAGAATTGGCGAGATATATGGTTTCATCTGTGGTGATCTCTTTAACCACCCTCATACAGCCGTCAAAATCTGTGTCGAGAGAGAGCACCAGGGCACCGTTTGCAATAGGTTGCACAAGCTGTGCCACTGATATCTTGCCCTTTGGAAGCAGCACTATGGATTGTATGCCCGCAGCAGCGCAATATACTGCAAGCGCAGCCGAGGTGTCGCCAGTAGAGGCACAGGCTACTGCCTTTATAGGAACCCCATCGCTTATCATTTGCTTTACCTGAGATACAAGCACAGTCATGCCAAGGTCTTTGAATGAGCCGCTGTGTGTATTACCGCATAACTTTATCCAAAGGTTTTCAATGCCAATGAGTTTTCCAAAGCGCTCAGCCCAAAACAGATTAGTCCCACCCTCATACATAGAAACAATGTTATTGTCGTCAATCTGGGGAAGCACCCATTCCTTTTTTCCCCACACTCCTGATCCAAAGGGCCATTGATTGGATTTATAGCGTTTTTCAAAGAGTCTTTTCCAAGTCTCAGGCTTTTTCCTTTTTAAAGTCTTAAGATCATGCCTTACCTCAAGTAGAGAGCCACAGGTCCTACACTTATAAATAATCCTGTTAATGGGATAGGTCTCTCTGCAATCTCTGTTGATGCATTCAAACCACGCTTGGTATGACATATTCATTCTCCCTTTAATAGATTTGTTGATTTTTTGCTTTCAATGCATCTTTCGTGCTGTTGAAGCAGTTGTTAAAGGGGGCAGTAGAATATAGAAGACTGAACCCTGACCTTCTGTGCTCTCTACGCTGATGGAGCCCCCTAAGAGCGATGCGATCTTTCTTGTTATAGTAAGCCCCATTCCTAAGCCTTCAAACCGTCTATTATAAGAGCTTTCAATCTGACTGAAATCGTTAAATATCTTCTTTAGATGATCTTTCTTTATGCCTATACCTGTGTCCTTCACATAGAAACGGATTACTTCCATGCCTTGCTCTGATACCTGCATGTCTGCTCCTATGCAAATAGAGCCTCTATCAGTAAACTTGACGGCATTCTCTGACAATCTTATAAGCATTGATTTAACAGCCTTACTATTCCCTAACACCGCCTCTGGAAGTTGGGCATCAAGCTCTGTTATAAGTGACAAACCCTTTTGTTGCGCCTTGGGACCTATTATGTTCTCTACATATTTTATTATGTCTATTATTCTGTAAGCCTCATCCTCATGCTCTAAGCCCTCTGCCTCAATGCGGCTTATCTCTATGAGGTCATTGATCAAACTAAGCAGTGAGTAGGCCGAGCTCCTGATGGTCTGCAGGTACTCCCTCTGCTCATCACTTAAAGGGGTATCTAGCATCAACTCAGACATGCCTATTATGGGATTCAGGGGTGTCCTCAACTCATGGGTTATGTTTGAAAGAAATTCGTTTTTAGCCCTAACTGCAGCAAGTGATAGTTTAGTAAGAGAATCTCTGTATCTTTTTAGTTCTAAGTGGTTCTTGACCCTTGCCATTACAATAGGCGGACTTACAGGTTTTGTTATATAATCTATTGCTCCCAATTCAAGTCCTCTTGTTTCATTCTCTTCGCTGCTCATGGCAGATATGAATATTATGGGGATGCCCTTAGTGTCTTCCTCAACCTTCAGCCTCCTACACACCTCGTATCCGTCCATCTCAGGCATCATAATGTCAAGGAGGATAATGTCTGGCTTTTTGTGGGCAATAATCTCCAAGGCCTCTTTGCCGCTTAAGGCAAAGAACACTCTGTAATCGTTGTGCAGGATCTCATTTAGAACCTGAATATTGACAGGAGAGTCATCAACGATTAGTACCGATTGTCTGTTGTCACTCATCACATCTTAAACACTCAGGCTTTTTATAGTCTCTTGCCAAAGTCTTTAGCATAGTCATGACAAGCCCTCATGCCTTCCTGGGTAACAACCTGAGATTCTCGGAGAGATAAGGGCCCCAATGAGGTCATCTTCATCCTGTAAACATGTTCCATCGTATCAAAGATGATACCTGCTGATTCACCACTATGGGTATGAGAGCCAAAGGCGCCACCGAGTTTTCCCTCCAGATTCCCCTTTTGGGCGAGGAAGAGAAATGTCTTAAAATTCTCGGTTATATCCTTGTGATAGGTAGGACATCCAAAAAGGTAACCATCATATCCGTGCAAGTCCTTTTCGGACTTTATCTCTGATACCCTTTTTGTTTCGGCATGGTTGCCGCTAAATCTTATGCCCTCGGCAATAAAATCAGCCATCTTCTCTGTCATCCCTGTACGACTGTAATAAACAATTAGAACACTTTTCATCATAGCCTCCTTGCAATTCCTATAAATTATTGCCTTGTTAGAATCTCCATCAATCTGTCAAGCTCATCCAGGGAGTAATACTCTATCTCAATGCTTCCCCTTTTGTTGCGATGATGTAGCTTGACCTTTGTCCCCAGGGCCCTTGTTAAACGGTTTTCGATATCAGCCGCCTCAGGGGTCTTTTCTCGCACCCTTTTGGTTGGAGAAGGGGCAGCTATTCTCTTGCATATCTGCTCCGCAGCCCTTACGCTCAATCCCTTATTGATTATTTCACGAACCGCAATAATCTGCTGATCCTTGTGCTCTAATGCAAGCAATGCCTTTGCATGTCCTAGGGTAATCTCCTCATTGTTAATATGCCTCTTGATCTCATCGGGGAGTTTTAAAACCCTCAGATAATTTGCAATTGTTGCCCTTTCCTTGCCTACCCGCTGAGAAAGCTCTTCCTGAGTAAGATTGAATTCCTTAATTAGCCTGTTAAAGGCCTCCGCTGTCTCTAAGGGGTTGAGTTCTTCCCGTTGAATGTTTTCTATCAGGGCAACCTCAATGGTATCCTGAGAGGAGTAATCCTTAACAAGGGCTGGAATCTGTTTAAGCCCAGCAAGCTTTGCCGCCCTGCATCTTCTTTCCCCTGCAATTAAGCTGTAATTGTTATGTTCGTTTTTAACAACTATTATAGGCTGTATAACGCCCTTTGCCTTAATGGACTCAGCCAGTTCCTTGAGTTTTTCATCATTAAAGGACTTTCTCGGTTGATACTTATTGGGTGTTACCGTATCTAAATCTATGTATATGACCTCTTCTGCCCTGCTCGGAAGAAGAGAATTAAGACCTCTACCCAGCGCTGCCTTCATTTAGTATCTCCTTTGCAAGGGCAAGATAATTCTGTGCCCCCTTTGACCTATAATCGTAAAGCACTGCCGGTTTGCCATGACTTGGCGCCTCGGCAAGGGTGATATTTCTGCTTATAATTGTTGAATACACCTTATCTGGATAATGTCTTTTAACATCTTCATATACCTGATGAGAAAGGCTATTTCTGCTGTCAAACATGGTCATTAATATTCCCTCAATATCTAACCTTGCATTAAAGGACGCCCTTACTCGTCTCAATGTGTCTTCCAGATAACTGAGCCCTTCCAGAGAGTAGTATTCACACTGCACAGGAATAAGCACCCGATCTGCAGCTACCATAGCGTTGAGGGTGAGCAATCCCAAGGAAGGCGGGCAATCTATAAAAATGTATTTGTATCTCTCTCTAATAGGCGCTAAGGCATTTTTCAATATGCTCTCCCGTTCCTTTCTATTAACAAGCTCAATCTCAAGCCCCAAAAGATCAACGGTAGCGGGGATTATATGCAAATGGGGCAGAAGGGTCCCCATGATAACCTGTTCCGCTGAAATACCCTCAGAGTAAACATCGTAGAGGCTTTTAGCAATGCTGCCGCGGGTTATGCCAAGACCACTGGTAAGATTAGCCTGAGGGTCAGAATCTATCACAAGTATATCCTTTTCAGCAAGGGCAATGGCAGAGGATAAGTTTATCGCAGTGGTGGTCTTTCCTACCCCGCCTTTTTGATTTGCTATGACAATAATTTTGCTCATGGAGATAAAAAATATAAAGACATTTTACCTTTTTCTGTTGTTTATAGCAAAGAGTCCCCCAAATTGCCAATAGAAACCTGTAAGGAGTAAGAGGGCATGCCTGAAAGCCTTTATACTGCCACAGGGTTTATTAAAAAGGGCCATAGGTCATTCAGTCCCCAAGAGGTAATTAAAATAGCATTATTTGTGAAGGTCCAAAGGCCTTGTAAAAAGGTGTGGCAATAAAGCCTTTTCAGCACACCCTCTTACTCCTATCGGCAATTTAAGGAGAGTCTCTGAAACTTGTCAAATATGGGAATGCAATGTAATATATCCTTTTAAACTATTACACAGGCATTTCAAGATTACTATATCTTGATTTTGATGCTGACAAAATCAAAGGAATTCCTATTAGGAGGAGACAATGGAGATTAAAAAAAGGGTAATGACCAGCAGTCCCTTAAATGCTGAACCACCGATAGAACTGCTGAGGTCATGGATAACACCAAACAGCGCCTTTTTCAACAGAAACCAGGGGGCAATCCCAGAGCAGCCGATCAATATAGAAGATTGGAGACTCCATGTATCAGGACAGGTGCAAAGGGAGGTTGAATATACCTTTCAAGAACTGCTGCAGATGCCAAAGATAACCACTGCCTGCACCTTTGAGTGTTCTGGCAACGGTAGGTCCCTCTTGAGTGAAAAGGCTCCCGGTAATCCCTGGACTATCGGTGGTGTTGCCAATGTTGTGTGGGGCGGGGTATCTCTCAAGGATGTCCTTGAAGGGGCAGGACTGACAGAGGGTTCTCTGCATGTTGCCTTTGAGGGATTTGGAAGGCCAGTAGGCGGTTCAGGGGTTGAATTCGTAAGAAGCATCCCTATTGACAAGGCTTTGGATTCTACAATCCTTGCCTATGAGATGAACGGAGAACCTCTGCCAAACGAAAATGGTTATCCCTTGAGGGCGCTGCCTTTGGGCTGGTATGGTGCAAATTCAGTAAAATGGCTTAACAGGATTGTGGTGATGGAAAAACCCTATGAGGGATACTTCATGGATAAGGCATACAGGATATTTCAGAAGGGACAGGACCCCAAGACCGGCGAAGTGGTTATGAACATAAAGGTAAAGGCAATTATTACAAAACCACTAAACAATGAAAAGATAAAGAGGGGCAAGGTATTAATAATGGGGGCTGCCTATGCGGGGGAAAATACTATTGACCGTGTAATGTTGTCCTTTGATAATGGAAATGCCTGGGTTGAGGCTCAACTATTTGGCCCCAATGAAAAGTATGCCTGGAGACAATGGCAGCACCTTTGGTATGCCGACATTCCAGGGGAGTATCAAATATTTGCAAAGGCAACCGATTCAGCAGGCAACCAACAGCCTTTAGAGGGTCAGTGGAATGCCCATGGATATTGCAATAATGGAATAAAGGACCATGGGGTTACAGTAACAATAGAAAAATAGCCGCAGCTATTATGTTCTGTTGGGATAGGGTTGCTACTTCAAGAACTTATTTGCCCAGAGCCTTAGTTGATTAACCCTATCCATGTATGTCCTGTCAGGCAAGAGAGAGCCCTGGAGGGTTTGTAAAATGCCTTTAAAGGGACTAATCGAGTGGTCTGCTGATGTCTGTGTCTATTTTTCGGACTACACCTACTGCCTGAAATACCTTACCTGCCTCTCTCTAATTCTGTCCTAAGCAAGACCTCTTTATTTAATGCCTTTATGCGAATCTCTTTGACATCTTCAAAGACCCTTTATCACACTGCACTTGCCATCCCCTTGCCTCCATACTATCCTGCAATTCCTTTAAACTCATCTTCTTTTTTCAAAAATCATATAAGTCTCTGTTATATAAAAAATAATGGCATTTTTGTATTCCTATTGTAGCCATATATGAATTAAATAATACCTCACATACTGCGTATTATCATTATACAGCCATGAGGACAAAGAATAAGACAAAAAACACCCCGCCCTTACATCTGGAAATCCAGCAGTATAAGGGGAATTACTATGGATTAATCCGTAGCTCCTATCGTGGAGGTGCAAAGGTAAGGCATAGCACCCATGGACGGCTAACAGGGATGAGCTTGAATGAATTAAAGGTAGTGCAG
>CALEDV010000080.1 GCA_937949555.1 uncultured bacterium
AGCCCCCTTAGCTCAGTAGGATAGAGCACAGGTTTCCTAAACCTGGTGCCGCAGGTTCGATCCCTGCAGGGGGCATATCCAATTGCAATTTTTACATTGTTTTAGAGAGTGGCTTTGCTTGATGCAATGCATAATGCCTATTTGATGGAGATTTTGGCATTTGTATTTCAGCAAGACACTTTTACCCACTTGAAATGAGAAAGCACCTACTGGCTCTCCCATTATTGTCAACGTTACGGGTATGTTGTTTATGCGACTATAAATGAACTGGAAAAACTACAGGATTGATACAAATGGGCAGAGACGGAATCGAACCGCCGACACGGGGCTTTTCAGGCCCCTGCTCTACCGACTGAGCTACCTGCCCAAAGCTTTGAAGACAAAGATAATAACGATTTTTGGCATAAAAAATCAAGGCATACTTAAGACCTGTCATCAAGGGTTATTGCGAAGGTATCAGAGTTGCGCGGGTAAAACTTCAAGTCCCCAAGTCCTTGTATGTAAAAATCTGTCTTCCCCTTTGCCCCTTCCTTCAATAACTGCTGCATCTCAAGGTATGCCATCTTATAACCAGTCTCATAGCTTCCGCTGAAATTAAAGGCAAACACCCATCCAATGATAAAGGAAAAAAAGGCACCCAATATCATTGCAATCAGTATTTTCTTATTAAAAAACAGATAGTTTTTCTCCATGGTTCCTCCTTAGTTTTTAGGGTAAATTCATAACCCTTGAGATTTTAAAAGGGTTGAGTAAAACCAGAATAAGTATATTATGAAAGGTAAACTATTATACCTTAAGAAGGTATAATTTTCAATTCCTCAGTTTACGGGATAAGCATACAACCGCAAGGAGAATGTACAAACAACCAAAGAAGCTTATAATTGTAAGTAAATTTAGAAGTAGTATCTTACGCCAAGGGCAAGGAAGTTTGAACCTCCCTTTTCTACCCCGCTTACAAGTCCAAATATGCCTGAGCGATGATGTATCCTAAGGAATATATCGGTTTTTTGCTTTTTCATTCCGAGGGCAAATTCAGTAAGAAGGAGGTTGAGGAGTCTTGCGGTAGTCTCAGAGTTGTCTGTCTCAATCCTTGGTGTAGTGCTTGCGTATGAAAGCCCATCGCCAGCAGCTATACCTATGTTTATGTTTTCCGATATATCTATTCTTGAGCGTAGTATCAGGGCAATACCAAATTCTTGATTTGTCTGTTTACCGCTGTGTTGTCCAATGAGTCCTTCGGCATCAATAGTAAGAAAGTCGTTAAGCCTGTATATAGTTTTACCTCCAGCAAGGACATATATATAGGAACTTTCAGGCGCAGAGGCAAGCTTAAAATAATCAATATATTTTTTGTGATTCGATTGACCTGCATAAAAGGATAGATACCAGGGTTCTTCAGCCTGAGCAGGCATTGCGTAAAGGATCAATGCTACAAAGAATAAATAGTTGATAAGATGGTTTTTTTTCATTGTTATCTGCACCTTTTTGATTTTTTTTGTCAGACTTTATAATATACCAACTCGTAAATAATTTCATTGATTTTTTCAAATAGGAGCATGATGCTGGCAGCAGTGCTATTAATTTTAGCAGCCCTAATAGGAGTAGGGGGAGGATATGGAGCCTTTCAGTACACTAAGGCGCTTAAGCCTCCAGAGATTGCATCCCTTGAGCAGGAAAAGGCAGCCCAAGACATGACTAATGGAATTGATCAGTCTCAGCAAGTCTCTTCCTTGCAGGAGGAAGAAGTTACAAAGATAAGCATCAAACACTTCTATGACAATGATGAGCTGACCAAGGAAGGGGCTGTGCTCTTTTTGCAATTAAGGGCTCAGATGCACGGACTGCCTCCAGAGAAGGTAAAAAGGATGATAGAGGAGCTCAATCGTATGAGCAAGAAGATACCTGTGATAGAGGCCTTTAAAGTTGTAGCCATACAGTATAGGATTATGGATTTCCGGGAGTTCAAAGAGCCAAGGATTCATGGATTATAAGGGTTTGCCTTTTCATGCAAACCATAATTTACAATAGTATCTATTATGATTCCTTATCCGCAAAATCTTCTAAGTTCATATCAAGTTGTCATTAATACCTACAGCTATGATTCTAAGGACAGAACATAAACTTTTTCTTGCAGCAATGGCGGTGCTTTTTGTCGTTGCTGTATTCATTATATCTTTAGACAATGTAATCCTTTCTTTATCAGTCTTTTGTATCTTCTTTGCAGTGGTTATGGCGCTCTCATACATCAATTACAAAAATGCCCAGAGGTTAGAGGATGCCCAGAAGGCGATTATCTTTGCCCTTGCCAACCTTGCTGAGTGGAGAGACCCTGAGACAGGGCTTCATCTTGAGAGGACAAGAAACTATGGCGTTATCCTCGCAAAGGAACTTTCAAAGAATCCTAAATACAGTAAAACTATTGACAGGGTTTTCATTGACAGTATCTATCACGCATCGCCTCTTCATGATATTGGGAAGGTCGGTATAAGAGATGCAGTGCTGCTAAAAGAGGGCAAATTGACAGAATGGGAATATGAAGAGATAAAGAGGCATGTGGTTATTGCCAAGAACATTCTAACAGAGATAATCAGCAAATTTGGTTCAGTAAGCAGGTATCTACCCATGTGCCTAAATATAGCCGCCTATCACCATGAAAAATACGATGGTTCCGGCTATGCTAAGGGATTAAAGGGGGAAGAGATATATCTTGAGGCAAGGATATATGCCCTATGCGATGCCTATGATGCCATAAGGGCAAAGAGGCCCTACAAGCAAGAGAAGAGCCATGAGGAAACAGTTGCTATCATCTTATCTGAAAAAGGCAGACACTTTGACCCTGACATAGTTGATGCCTTTATGGCTTGTCATCAGCAATTTATGGAGGCCTATGAGACCTACTCCCTACTTTATGATGTTAACAAAACAAAAGAGGACGCCAAAAATGTTGGGAGCATCAATATTGTTTGGAACGATAAGCTTTTAGTGGGTGTAGAGGTGATAGACCAGCAGCACAAAGAGTTGGTAGAACTGATAAATAATATGATTAATTCAATCCTCAGGGGAGAAGGCAGAGAAACCTTATCCCAGGCAATAGCCTTCCTTGAGACCTATGTGAGCAAACACTTCTCTACCGAAGAGGTCATAATGACAGACACAGGATACCCTGAGTATGCCCTACATGCAGGGCAGCATATACTGTTTGTAGAGCGATTTCACATATTAAAGGACAGATTTGATAGTGAGGGCATAACCTCAGAACTAATCCTTGATCTTAATCGTCATCTGGTACAATGGTTTGTAAATCATATATTAGGAACCGATAAGCGTCTTGGTGAGTATATTGCAAAGAAAACCATGGAAAAGTCCTAATATGTCTGGTGCCTTAAAGCCAGTTTCATTTTTTAAATAACTCATGACACTTTTTTCACTATCTGCCACAGCCATTGTATAGCATTGCTCAGACAAAGGGAAGTAGGATTAACCTAATTGAATACCCCTATGAGACTTGCTATGCCAAAGAGGCGAACCTTCTGGAGATTGAGAAAGGGCTACAAAGGGGATAAAACCTCAATTTGAGAATCGCTATGCAAGCAAAGACAAAACTGCTCTCTGAGCAGTTTAGGTTAGATTACACAGTTTGCAACATCGCCTGTCCTGTGCATAGCAGGAAATTTGTGGATATTAAAGATATCACATAAATGTGAAGCCTTTGTGATTGATTTCTATGAGAATGAGTTTAAGTATGTTATCTTAAACCTAAGGAGTAGCGCAAAGGATGCCATCCTTGAGGGCCTTTCAAGGGGGTTAAGTAAACAGGGACATACATATATTGATTCTAATAAACGGCAAGAGGATGTCCCGTATATCAGAGGATGTTATTGGCATTGGAGAGGATACTATTGATAAGATTTTTGATCCATACTTTTCCAATCAAGATTCAGATAAAGGCACAGGCATAGGTTTATAAATTACCAAAATAATAGTTGAAGACAATAGGGGAGGAAGGCTTAGTGCCAGTCATAACAGCAAGGGTGCAGAATTCATAATAGGGTTGTAGTTAGAGATCTATTGCCAATGACACACAGGTTATCAAACAACCCTATCAGGGCAACCCTGATAGTCAATCCTAGAGCCGGTAAGAGTGCTGAGGGGAGCATCAAAAGGGCATTTAACCTCTTTGTTGACCGAGGTGTTGACGCAGAGATACTTTTCACTAACCATAGGGGACATGCTGAGGCAATTGCCCGCACCATAGCCTTAGAGTCTTTGAAAGCGCCAGAGCAACAGAAAGCAGGGCAGAGGTTTGTTGTTGCTGTTGGCGGAGATGGGACCTATAATGAGGTGGCAAATGGCCTTGTCAATTCCCCAATACCTATGGGAATACTCCCCCTAGGAACAACCTCTGTTCTAGCCCGTGAACTTATGATACCTAAGGACATTGAAGGCGCTGTAAAGACAATTCTTGAGGGAGAAGTAATAGACGCAAACTTAGGATTCATCGATTGCATGAATAATGGTAACCCTGTAAGCAGATATTTCCTCCTCATGGCAGGAGTAGGTTTTGACGGAGAGACAGTGAGGTTAGTTGATGTTGACAAAAAGAGGCTCTTCGGAAAGTTAGCCTACATAATAAGCGGGATAAGATATTTTGCCCTCTTAAGGGACGCCTTCATCAGGGCAAGGATTTTAGGGGGTAATTTTTTAGAGGGTCTGCCCGATAGTGCAGACAACGATGGCAGTGTCTTGGAGTGCACAAACCTGATAGTAGGCAAGGGAAGATACTATGGCGGTTCTTTTACGGTTACCAAGGATGCGAATATCAGGGACAGCTCTTTCTATTGTTTTGCTACAAAGGGCAAGGGGAGGATTAATCTGATGAAATATTTAGTTGGAATTCTATTTAACAGGCATAGGGGATTGTCAGACACAAGATATTTTGAGACCTCAAACATATATCTTGAAGGTGATGCAGAGATTCAAATAGACGGAGATTATATCGGCAGGCTTCCGGCACATTTACAGACAAAAACGCAGTGTCTTAGGCTCATTGTAAATAGGCTTTTAAGACAGCCCAATAATTAATTTGCATCCTTTAGGGTGATTCTGTTATAAATTAATAGCGTAGCCTGCCTTGCTGGTGATTCAGGTGAAAGTGTTGATCCAGCAAATTAGATCTTTTGGGAGCCAGATTAGGTCATGTGGTGTGCACGCCTCTTAACTGAGGAAGCCTAAACTTTCCTGGAGGCCCCCACCTGTTGAAGCAGGGATCTAATTTTCGCCTACACCGCAGGGCGGGTATGTTTATCATAGATTCTGGATTTGCAGGTAGCAAGATGTCTTAGTCAACTAATTTGAAGGTCAAGGGCTTGAAGATAGATACAAAAAACAAGATGTTCCTGTGAGGGAAGACAGGGTCTAAGCTCTGATTTTATTTTACAATTCAAATAGTTGCCTGCCTATTGCCAAATCCTGAATCTCCAATAAATATCTCAGGGGAGAAGGTCATGGAAAACATCATCTTACCAATCCTTGTTGCCGTTGTGGTCGGCGTGGCAACAGGTTATGTCTTTATCTTATTTTATAAAAAGACGATGAACTCAAGGTTTGATTCCCTTGAGTCCGAACGGAAGTCACTACTTGAGGAGGCAAAGAGAGAGGCTGAGAACATTCGCAAAGAGGCTGTGCTCTCTGCCAAAGATATGGCTTTTCAGCTTAAGACAGAGGCTGAAAGGGAGATAAGGGAACGGACAAAGGAACAAAATCAGATTGACAAGCGATTAAGGCAAAAGGAAGAGCAGATAGACAGGAGGCTCGACCACATTGAAAAGAGAGAAAATGAGATTAACAGAAGAGAACGGGATCTGAACAACAGAGAGAATGGAATAATCAGTAAAGAAAACGCCCTCAAGAAGCTTATTGACGATCAGACACGGGTTCTTGAACAATTATCTGGGATTACCTCTGAAGATGCAAGGGTAGAGCTCCTGAGGCGGGTTGAGCAGGAGAGTCGTTTTGATGCGGCAAGGCTTATCAAGAGGATTGAGGATGAGACCAGAGAAAATGCTGAAAAAAAGGCTAAGGAGATAATCAGCTTTGCCATTCAGAGGTATGCCAATGATTATGTGGCTGACGCAACCATCTCTGCTGTTAGCCTCCCCGGTGACGACATGAAGGGCAGGATAATAGGCAGAGAGGGAAGAAACATTAGGGCCTTTGAGGCTGCCACAGGAGTTGACCTTGTGGTAGATGATACCCCTGAATTAGTTACCCTTTCGGCACATGACCCTGTGCGCAGGGAGGTAGCGAGATTGTCCTTAGAGAGGCTAATATCTGATGGCAGGATACACCCCACAAGGATAGAAGAGGTTGTTGATAAGGTCAAGAAAGAGGTGGAGGCAACCATAAGAGAGGAGGGTGAAAAGGCTGTATTTGAGTTAGAGATATCCGGTGTGCATCCTGAACTAATCAAGACTATCGGAAGACTCAAGTATCGTTACTCTTATGGTCAGAATGTCCTAGAACACTCCAAAGAGGTTGCCTATTTTGCAGGGATGATGGCAGGTGAGTTGGGTGTGGATATAAAGCTTGCAAAGAGGGCTGGACTTCTCCATGATATAGGAAAGGCAGTGGATCATGAGGTTGAGGGCTCTCATCAAGAGATTGGGGCAAATCTGGCAAAACGATACCATGAAAAAGAGGGTGTTATAAATGCAATAATGGCACACCATGGAGATGTAGAGGTCAATTGCGTTGAATCAGCCCTTGTGGCTGCCAGCGATGCCCTTTCAGCCGCCCGTCCCGGAGTCAGGAGAGAAAGCATCGCAAACTACCTAAAGCGTCTTGAGAAGCTTGAGGAATTGGCAATGTCCTTCAATGGGGTTGAGAAGTGCTATGCTATTCAAGCAGGAAGAGAGGTCAGGATAATTGTAAGGCCTGAGGAGACCGCTGACGAACTCTGTGCGCTTATATCGAGGGATCTTGCAAGGAAGATAGAATCAGAGATGACCTATCCTGGGCAGATTAAGGTGACTGTAGTGCGGGAGGCAAGATTTGTTGAGTATGCTAAGTAGTTAAGATGAAAGTGCTCTTTATAGGTGATGTGGTAGGCAAGCCAGGCAGACATGCCGTTAGGCTCCTTCTGCCTAATGTAAAAAATCTATACAAGATAGACTTTGTAATCGCAAACGGAGAGAACGCAGCCGGCGGTTTTGGCATTAATGAAAAGACCGCTTTGGAGCTCTTTAGTGCAGGGGTAGATGTAATTACCACCGGTAACCATGTATGGGACAAAAAGGAGGCTGTTCCTTATATTGCTAAAGAAAACAGGATACTCAGACCACTTAATTATCCCCTTGGGGCGCCTGGTTATGGGAGTATTATAGTTAACCTTAGAGAGGATATTAAGATTGCAGTATTATGTGTATCTGGAAGGGTGTTTATGAATCTTCTGGAATGCCCCTTTAGGAGTGCCTCTGCGGTTATTGAGGATATAAAAAGGGAAACAAACATGATATTTATAGATTTTCATGCTGAGGCAACCTCCGAGAAGGTCGCCTTTGGGCAATATCTTGATGGCTCTGTTACGGCAATTATTGGTACCCACACCCATGTGCAGACTGCAGACGAGAGGATACTGCCAAAGGGTACGGCATATATTACCGATGTGGGCATGACTGGGCCTGAGGACTCAGTAATTGGAATAGAGAAAAGCCAAGTAATACAGAAATTTATCGATCAAATGCCGTGCAAGTACGAAGTGCCTGTGGGCAAGGCAATGCTGAATGCCGTTGTAGTTGAGGCAAATGAGAAGACGGGCAGGGCAAGGGCTATACAACGTATTAAGCTCACCAATTAAGAGGGAGGTCTGATATATGGATGCAACTGTAAAGTGGGTTGAGGGTTTTCAGTTTGTAGGTCAATCGGGCAGTGGTCATGCCATAGTAATGGATGCCGGCAAGGACTCAGGGGGAACTGACACAGGGGTATCGCCTATGGAACTTCTCATGCTTGGTATTGGCGGATGCTCAGGGATGGATGTTATCTCGGTGTTAAAGAAAAAGAAGCAGGAAGTGATTGACCTAAAGGTTAATGTAAAGGGTAAACTTGCGCCTGAGTACCCAAAGAGATATACAGAAATGAACCTTGAGTTTGTTGTAACAGGCAGAGGTATAGACGAAGGGGCTGTAAAGAGGGCAATAGACCTGTCTATGGACAAGTATTGTTCAGTAAAGGCAACCATTGAGGGTTCTGCAAAGGTAAACTATACCTTTAAAATCGTTGAGATTTAGGGATTGTTTATATGAGGACTGCTCTATTAAAAGGGCAGCCCTCATTGTTTTTTTTATTTCTTTTCCTGTTTGTCCTTTTCTGCCTTTGCCTTTTCTTGATCAGGTTCCTTTGAATCTGAAGGTTGCTGAACCTGGGGGGTGCCAAAGAGGGATGCCTTCTTAAGCGCCTCTTTGTTTATTTCAATCTTGTATTTCTTCTTGGTGTCCTCAAGCAGTTTTTCAAAGGTCGTGCGCTGTTTATCAGCCATTGCCTTTTGGCCAATAAAGGCCTTCACCTTATCAAATTCCTGCACTGTTCCCTTAGCATCTGTAACCTTTATGAAATGTATCCCGTCTTTGAGGGGAATCGGATTGCTCACTTCGCCTTTTTTTAGCCTGAAGGCAATATTTTCAAGGTCCTTATTTAACTCTCCCTTCTTAAAGGTCCCAATATCTCCGCCTGATTTTGCTGAGTTTTTGTCAATAGACATTGCTGCAGCAACCTTTGCAAAATCTTCTCCCCTTTGAAGGCTTTCAAAGACCTTCCTTGCACCCTGTTCGTCCTTGACCACTATCTGGCTAAGCCTGACCTGAGTGCTTGTCATGAACTCATCCTTATGCTTTTCATAGTACTCCTTAAGTTCTGCATCGGTAATTTGAGAGAGTTTCTTCATCTCCTCTTCAAGGAACTGGTTTATTAGATTAATTTTTTTGAACTCCTCCATCTTTCTGGCAAAGTCTTCCTTCTTGTCATAGCCCTTCTTTAGCGCCTCAAGGTAGAGCACTTCCTTTTTAATAAGTTCTTCAGCAAACTTCTCTGCCCCTTCAGGCCCCGCAAAGAACTGCTTTGCCATATCGGGCAGGGTATCAAACTCCTTTTTGAGGTCCTTTTCGGATATCCTCTGATTGTCAATCTTCACAACATAGTCACCACCAAGGTCTGCCTTTTTGCATCCAAAAATCAACAGGCTGCACAGAAAAATCATGAGCACGGCTTTCTTCATTTCAATCTCCTTAATCAATTTTTAGTCAAACATCATATCAAAAGTCCTATGCTCCAATCAATAAGCCTTCAGCCGATTGGTTACAGATTTTGACTATTTTCTGCAATAGATGATAATATTTGAGCTTTGCAGAGTGGTGGGAGTTATGTTTTTTCTATTTATTGGGGCGTCGGCAAGCGGAAAGCCAGCAGATTTTGGATCTGCCATTCCCAGGTTCGAATCCTGGCGCCCCAGTCATATTATATTGAAATACTGACAGGAGACAGATAAGATGCCAAATGACCTCAAGATACTTACTGGCAATTCCAATTACAGCCTTGCCTGTAGTGTAAGCCAACATCTGAATATTCCCTTGCTTGATACCATGGTCTCTACCTTTGGAGATGGAGAGATAATGGTACAGATAAATGAGAATATTAGGGGAGCTGATGTCTTTGTGCTTCAGTCAACCTGCAATCCTGTAAACAATAACCTCATGGAACTTTTACTGCTCATTGATGCCCTTAAGAGGGCTTCGGCGAGAAGGATTACGGCTGTTATTCCTTACTATGGTTACGCTCGACAGGACAGAAAGGTGCAACCAAGGGTGCCTATCTCTTCAAAGCTTGTGGCAGACCTGCTCACTGCGGCTGGTACAAATCGTGTTTTAACAATTGATCTCCATGCAGGACAGATACAGGGCTTCTTTAATATCCCTGTGGATCATCTTTATGCAGCCCCTGTGCTGCTTGATTATTTTAAAGGCAAGTGTCATGAAAATACAGTGATTGTCTCTCCAGATGCTGGCGGTGTTGAGAGGGCAAGGGCTTTTGCCAAGAGACTTGATGCATCACTCGCTATTGTTGACAAACGGAGGGAGGTTGCTAATGTCTCTAAGGTTATGAATGTTATTGGAGATGTCAAGGGGAAGGATGCAATAATACTGGATGATATGATTGACACAGCAGGCACCACCACACAAGCAGCACAGGCGATTATCGAGAATGGTGCTAAATCTGTGTTTGCAGCCTGTTCCCATGGTGTACTCTCTGGTCCAGCGATAGATAGGATAAACTCTTCAGTCCTTAAAGAGGTGGTTGTAACAGACACAATACCAATGGACAAGAAAACGCCTATTTGCAATAAGCTAAAGGTATTGAGCGTTGCTCCGCTTCTTGCAGAGGCAATTAAGAGGATACACGAAGAATCAACAGTCAGTTCATTATTTGTATAAATTAAGGAGGGATAATGGAAAGGTCGTCATTGAAGGTTGTGGAGAGAAAGAAGTCTGGCAAGGGAGTGGCAAGATCTCTCAGAAGAAACGGGTTTATCCCGGCTGTCATTTATAGAGGAGGAGCATCTACGCCTATTGAGATTAACAAGAAAGATATAGCGCTTTTTATATCGAAGGCTGCCGGCGAGCAATTAATTGTCAATCTTGACTTTGGCGGTAACTCTAAACAGGCTATTCTTAAGGACTATCAGGTTGACCCTGTAGATAACACCCTCTTACATGCAGATTTTCAGGAGATACTTGCTACAGAGGAGCTCAAGGTATTTGTCCATTTGATAATTAAGGGTGAGCCTGTAGGGGTAAAAAGGGATGGGGGTATATTGCAGCATGGGCTCAGGGAGCTGGAAATACAGTGCCTGCCTGACAAGATGCCTGGTCATATTGATGTGGATGTCTCTGCCCTTAAGCTCAATCAGTCTATACATGTGAGAGACCTCAATTTAGGAGAGGGAATCAAGATATTAACTGACCCAGAGGAGGTAATTGCTACGGTTACATCCCTAAAGGCTGAGGCAGTCCCAGCTACAGAGGTTGAGGGACAGGAGACAGCAGAACCTGAGGTTGTCAAAAAAGGCAAGAAGCAAGAATCTGAAGAGAGCAAGTAATTGTGGCTTATAGCAGGTCTTGGCAATCCTGGCAATAGATATGTCAAAACCAGGCACAATGTTGGTTTTGATCTTATAGATCGTTTAGCTGACGCCAATTCCATCGATCTAAAAGAACGTAATCTTTGTTTAAGGGGAGGGGGACTTATATGCGATATTGAGGTAGTCCTCCTCAAACCCCTCACCTATATGAATCGCAGCGGTTTTGCAGTAAAGGAAACACTCCATGATTTTTCAATCCCTTTAACCAACCTTATTGTTGTCCATGATGATCTTGATTTGGATATAGGAAGGATTAAGCTCAGGAAAAACGGCAGTTCTGGGGGACATAGGGGCATTGACTCTATTATTGCAGAGACCGGTTCAAGGGACTTTATAAGGCTTAAAATAGGCATTGGCAGAAACCCGCTTATCCCCTCAGATGTTTATGTCTTGAGCAGGTTTGCGCCTGAGGATAGGGTGCTCATAGAAAAATCTTTAGATTTAGCGGTAGATGCCCTAGAAGAAACCCTTGCCAGGGGAGTGGAGTCAGCCATGAATCTATTTAATCAGAGGGACCGAAGGGACAGAAATAGAGACGCTGCGAGTTCTTCAGATAAGCCCAAGTCTTAATCTAAGAGTCAATTTAATACCCATAAAATCATAAAGGACACATAAAAAAACAACCTCTCTGACAAACCGCTTTCAGATTATTAAGTTAAAAGGTCTTGTCCTGTTAAATTCTTTATGTTACACACCCTGTGCCGATATATTTGCAAAGGCACCCTTATTATCTATGCAAAGCCATCAATTATGGCTGCTTGTATGGTTGGAAAAACCCTTGTGATGTTTTGTGATGTTTATAGTTTAAGAGATAAGAAGTTTCTTGACTTATTGCAAACCCCTTGATATATTGTATGATACTAAAAAATCCATCAAAGGAGGTTTTATATGGGCAAGGTTTTGGTGTTCCTTATTGCACTTACCCTTGTTGTGCCTGTGACTGTTTTTGCAGCAGACCAGTCCGATCTCATGCAAAAGATTGAGGCGCTTTCTAAAGAATTGGACAGGCTGAAGATGCAGATGCAGGAAATGCAGAAGAGGGATGAAACAAAGGAACAGAGGATTAGTGTGGTAGAGCAAAAGGCAGAGGCTGCCTCAGCGGACAATCTTAGTTCTTGGTTAGAGATTGGAGGCGATTACAGATTTAGGTTTGATCATTTAAGTGGTAGTGTGCCTGCCAATTGGATTAGTTATGGAGGAGCAACTACCTTTTCAATGCAACAACTTATGCAGATTGGGCAGAAGTATCCGGGTCTTATGCAGATGCTTGGTCCAATAATGCCCCTCTATCCAGGTGGTTTTGGTGCCTACATCACCCCTGTGCTCAATGAGATCAAACCTAAGAATGAATCGCTCATGCTAAACAGATTTGGTCTTAACCTTAAAGCAAAGGCAACAGAGGATATACAGGTAAAGGCCAGATTGCTCATGTATAAGGTCTGGGGCCATGAGGATGTTGCGCCCGTTGGTGGCCCATACGGCAATGCCTATTTTGCAGACAGATTTGTAACCATGGATGGAAACCTTGGTCATATACCTGACGGGGCGAAATTGAGGGTCGATCAGGCCTATGCTACATGGAGTAATGTATTTGGTGCGCCTGCTTGGTTTTCTGTAGGGAGGAGACCTTCCACAAGTGGTGTGCCCACAAACATAAGGCAAAATGCAGAGAAGATAGGTACTGCTGGTGTGCCTGGTTTGCTTGTTGATTATGCCTTTGACGGCCTTACAGTAGGAGTGGCTCCAGATATCGAGTCTCTGCCTGGTGCCTATGCAAAGCTCTGCTATGGGAAAGG
>CALEDV010000081.1 GCA_937949555.1 uncultured bacterium
GTTACAGAGGGCAAACAGGCTTGCAGAGGCAATTACAAAGTACAGAGAGAGCCTGAGATACCTGCCAGACCCAGGGCTTGAGAGACACATAAGGGAGTTAGAGCTGGCGATGGTAAGACCTACGCCAACGCCAATGCCTACACCAATGCCTACCTATAAACCGCCTGAGGATACAAGACAGACGGGGCATATACAGGGGAGATTCTATCATGTAGACCTAACACCATATGGGGGTAAAAAAGGGACTCCGAGAAAGGTTAAAGATATAGAGGTAGATGACAGTTCATGGGTGCGTCTTAAGGCAACCCATGAAAAGAGACTGGTGCTTGATATTAATCTGCCACAGCCAGTGAGAGGGACTGCCATTGCTGTGGTCAACAACCTTGATAATGCCCACTATCTGCCTGATGGCTTCACCACCACAGTAATGACCGTGTACACTACTGATGGCAACATAAGTTTTGAGATAAAGGCTGGTGTTCATTCCTCAGAGTGGAACAGGGGCGAGACCTCTGGAGCAGACCACAGATGGCCTAAAGAACTATACATAGGAGACAAGCGATGGATGCCGATATTTAGGCTACCCCAAAGGAAAACTATTACTGGCCTAAGGTTTGAGCATCGTGATACTGACAAGAAATACTACCATGTAGGTTCAGCACCTGGTCTATGTCTAAGGGGAATTACGATTGTAGGGGAAGCCGTGGTTATTTCAGATCCAGTTCAGCCCCCTCCTACTGATGTGATACCACCTACAAAGGGCAATGTGATATTTAACAATGGCAATATCTCAGGTGTGTATAACAATCCCACAAAGGCAACGGTATTTACTATCAATCAACCCCATGTAATCACACTCATACAGAACTATCACTGGAACAATGCCAGAGGCTCAACGCCGGGGACAATCGCATTAAGAGATGCCTCTGGGAGGACCTACGGACCCTGGCAGGCAAAGGGCTCACCAGGACAGGGAGGCGTACCCAATGCCTATTGGACAGTATATCCAAATATTACCTTACCTGCCGGGACATACACAGTCATTGACTCTGACCCATCTACCTGGTCACAGAATACTGATTCAGGAAAAGCTGGGCATACAAGAGTAGAAGGCTATCCTGTAACCGGACAGCAATCCAATGTTACCACACCGAGCAATCAAAATAGCGGGATAATAACTGCTGAATTTATAAATAATTCAAGAGAAAATGTTCACATATTTGTGGAGGGTGATAGTTTCGGTCCTCATAACAGAGTTACTCCGAATGAAAGAAAGAAGATTAGTATTAAAGCACCTGCTCAAGGAGGATTTGTTAAATTTATAGCTGGAAGAAATGGGCAGTTTTTAGCTACATGCAGATGGGAATATGATCCAGATACAATTTCTGGAAGAATTCCTGTGGTAAAATTTATGGAACCCAATATACTTAATTGTATCACAGGATCAAGATAAGTAGAGAGAATGGGGTCAGGTCTTGAAATATAAGGTAAATAGGTTGCGAAATATCTCGGGTTACATTACACAAGCAAGACATTAAGGGAGGTTGAACTTAAAAACCGATAGATTAAGACCTGACCCCAATTTTTTCTTTAATTTATAAGGAGTCACACATGAGACTAATCAAAGACATTGTAATGGCTGTAGTGCTTTTAATTGCTGTCCTTTATAATCCAAGTTTAGCCCTGGCAGAGGGTCCTTACGGTAGGGGTGTCTTTGAACAGCGCACGATGCCTTTACAGGGGAGGGAGCGCACATACTTCGTCTATACCCCGAAAGGTCAAACCGCAAGGGAGGCAAGACCTGTGGTCTTCCTGCTACATGGTGGAGGGGGGGCAAGTGCAAAGGAGATGGCTAAACGCACAGGCATAAACCCTATCGCTGATCGGGAGGGCTTTCTTGTGGTTTATCCTTATGGCATCAACGGACAATGGAACGACGGCCGTGGAAAGACATTCAGAGGTTCAGATGACAATACCAATGTTGATGATGTCGGATTCATCTCCTCTATCCTTGATAAACTGATTCAATCCGGAAGCGCAGACCCAAACCGCATTTATATCGTAGGGTTATCAAATGGTGGGATGATGGCCTACCGCTTGGGGATTGAGTTGGGCAATAGGCTTACGGCGATTGCTGCTATCATCGCCAATCTCCCCGATAATCTGAAGGGCCAGAGACCTGTCAAACCACTTCCAGTACTCATAATGAACGGAACCGCAGATCCCATGATGCCTTGGGATGGCGGCTCGGTCCGAGTGCTGGGTAAGGAGTATGGAGAAGTCCTCTCTACCAACGATACGGTCAAATATTGGGCAATGGCAGCCGGCTTGACAGGACCACCGGAGACAAGGAGGCTGCAAGACAGGTCCACGGACGACCAGTCAACTGTGGAGGTGGATTTGTATAGGAAGCCACAGGGAACCTTGGAGGTGGTGTTATATCGGATCGTAGGTGGCGGACATAATCTCCCTGGAGGGCAGACCCCGGATCGTCAGAGGCTGCTTGGGCCAAAGAACATGGATATCAATGCCATCGAGGAGGTATGGAACTTTTTCAAGAGGCACAACTCTACCAGGGTGTCGGCAGGGCCTCATAGGGTCTCCTATGTTCAACCAGAATGGAAGATCAAGACATCACAGGTGGGCGACCCTAAGGCTAATTACCTGAATGTTGAGTTCACATCCGATGGCCGTTATATGGTGTGGTTTGAGGGACTAAACAACAGCAGGGTTAACGGTATCGTTTGGCACTGCGGCGTTGATCCTGATACAGGGGATCTTATACCATGGGACGGACGAGGCTTCAAGGCCTATGAATCAACCACCTGGGCACGTGCCAACCCTGGTCACGACGCTGAAGGCCCATACTATATTGGAGCGGACAGGGATGGCTATCTCATCATGGTTCGTCCGGTGGGCCCCAGTGAAGGTCGGGTAACCCGCTTACCTACTCCCCCTGATCCTCGGAGGCGAGCGATCTATCCTACAGTCCTTCGAGATCGGCCAGGTGGGTATGTCTTCTTTATACAGAACGAAAGCACGCCGGGTGCCGGCACACGATTTAACGGCAACTCATGGGTGGAGCTGCAATATCTGAATCTTGCTGACCCTACCTCTGTGCATTCGATCGAACGACAGGCGATACCAGTGCGAGGCTTTGCCCCGATGGATACGGGTTTTGCCCGTTGGATGAGGCATCGCCCACTCCTCACCTATGGCGCTATGTCAAATAAAGCCGTAGTGCAGGTGCGGGGTTTTGATGCCGATCACCCCAAGCTTGGTGCACGCGATCTGATCGTCGACGGCCACAACAAGATTGATCCTTATGGGTTGCGCCTGGGGGGCTTTGAGTTTATTTTTACAGGCATTGATGCGACGGCAACGAGTCATATCTATAGCCGTCAGGCGAGTCAGCACGAGGAGAAGCCCTTTACATTATGGAAAAAACTTGCCCCTGACTCGAGTCAGCTTACTAGACCGAGCTTGGCTCAATCCCATGAACCCTTTACCTTCCGAGACAAGTTATACACGGTATATCAAGTCAACGAGCAAGGGACAGGGTTCTTTGACACTACCTTTCAGAAACCAGGTGAAATATGGTTGGCCGAGATAGGGGCAGGTTATGTGCGTCAATGGCGGGTGGCTCCTGCGGACAAGGCTATAGTGGCAGAACCTGAACCTTTGGTCTTAGGTGACCGCATCCGGATATTTTACAATCAAATTATATTTGAGGATCAGAAGTCCATCGATCAGGGCAGGTCAGGGCGAATAAATATACGGAACCGATTGGGTCTGAGGGGTGAACCTCAAGGCCTACCACGATTCACTCTATATAGGGTTGATCTATTGCCGCAAGGGGACTAAGAAATACAAAGCAGCGACCGATTCAAACCACAGGTTGTTCGTAGCAGAGAACATATTGAATCAGGGTTCGTGAAAGGGGACAGGCTACTTTTTAGCCCTTTCATCTTACTAAATAGAAAAAGTAGCCTGTCCCCTTTTTTGCCCTTATCATGCCTGTCGTAAGGATATTTTTAAGAAGGGCGAGATATTGGTTTATGCGATGGGAGAGAGAGAGGATGACAAAGAACCCTGTGAGCGGCGACAAGAACCAAAGAAGGGGCTTATACATCACTCAGATCGAGTGAGTAAATAATGTGCGCTTCAATACAGGAAACTGCATTTTCAAAATGCGAAATTACTTATCCAAGAGGTTTGGAGGGAGGTTTGGAGGGAGGCTTGATTTAAGGTGATGCTAATTGTGAAATTAAAATATTTTCCAGAGCAGTGATTGGAGATAGTATTGTTTTGCATAATCAAGAAGCAACATATTAGCAATAGTCTTCTTGGTGGAGGCGGCGGGAATCGAACCCGCGTCCGAAAGCGCTACTTTCAGGTATCTACATGTGTAGCCTGAACTTTGAAATTTCAGATAAGAGTTTGCCTGCAGGCTTGGTATCTCCTATCCTATCCCTTAAAGCTTAAGCTGGATTTAAGGAAGTCATCCAACGGCATCCTGTTTTATGACGTCTTACTGTCAGGGACAGGAGACCTGCCAGAGACGTGCTGCAATTATTTAAGCAGCAAGTGCCAGTTCGTTGTTGGCGTTTGTAAGTTTTCCATCTTTTTACATGGTGATGGAGCCATGACATGCAACCTGACCCTCACAACCCCCGTCGAGCCCAATCGCCCCCAATGTGAAAGAACTGTTTAATTATAACATAAATTAACAACAACTAAGCGCTCCTAACCTCCAGGAATAGACACTTCAGATACTCTGTCTCTGTCATCCCGATTAGGATTGGGTGGTCAATCGCTTGAGAACCTTGAAATAGCGCCCTGACTTGTTTGTGTTGTTCCCTTGCTGATCTTTGGATTATCTCCCAAAATATATTTCTGTCAATGTGATGGGAGCAAGAAGATGTGGCAAGCAGTCCTCCTTCTTTAAGCAGAGATAAAGCCATTGAGTTTAATTCTCCGTATGCCTTTATGCCCTCCTTGATGTTGTTTTTGCTTTTCACAAAGGCAGGTGGATCAAGAATGACAAAATCATAATGTGTGGGTTCCAGACTCCTCAACTTAAGGAAGTCAAACACATCTTCTTTAACGAAATAGGCCTCACCGGCAAGGGCATTCATCCTGACATTTCTCTCAGCCCAATAGAGCGCTTTTGCTGAGCTATCAACAAAGGTAACCTCCGATGCAACCTTTAAGGCATGGCAACCCCAGGGTCCTGAATAACAAAACAGGTCAAGTCCCTTTGAACCCTTAGAAAGCAAAGAGGCAAAGTATATTCTATTGAAACGTTGATCCAAAAAAGCGCCTGTTTTTTGTCCCTCAAGGGGATCTATCTCTGTATCAATATCTCCGTCCCTGATAACAGGCAGGGAGGTTAATTGTCCCTTCAATATCTTCTTGTAAAGGGATATTCCCTCAAGAGTCCTTGTCTGGCTGTCATTTCTCAATACTATGGTATCAGGCTTAAAGACATCTTCAAGGACATTCAAGATGCTTTCCGAAAGGCACTCCATACCGAGGGTCAATAACTGCACAACCATGACCTTTCCATAAACATCAACAATCAATCCTGGAAGCAAATCACCTTCACTGTAAACAAGCCTGTAAGCATGCATATCTGTAAGAAATCTCTTTCTATAAAGGAATGCAGCCTCTAATCTTCTTTTGAAAAAACCAGCGTCAATAGGCTCCTCTTTCCTTGAAAGCAGCCTAACACTAATAAGAGAATGAGGGTTGATATAACCCATGCCAATGAACTGTCTATTTCTATCAAAAACCCTTACGATAGAGCCAGGTTCATAGTTCTTAAGACTCTCAACAATCTCGTTTGAGAATATCCAGAGATGACCAGAGGAGATACGAGAGGTTCTTCTAAGTGTAACAGTGTCTAACAAGACTGGCGGACCCTGTTTCTACCGGCACATTTGGCCTCATACATAGCTACATCTGCGTCGTTAATAAGATCCTTGAAGTGTCTGTGCTTTTCACAGTCGAAGGTAGCCACGCCTATGCTGACAGTGCAAAAGAGATCCTTCTGAAAACACACCTCTTCAGATTTAACAATCGGTGAGGAGGCTATAATCTCCCTCAACTTTTCAGTCAACATCAATGCCCCTTCTTTGTTAGTACCAGGCAGGATTATGAGTATTTCTTCTCCCCCAAACCTTCCAACATAGTCTGACCTCCTAAGGTTATGCTTCAGCACCTTAGCAAGACCTTTCAGCACCAGATCGCCAATATGATGTCCATAGTTGTCGTTGAAATTCTTAAAATGATCAACATCAATTAACGCCAGAGAAAAGGGGATGTTGTGTCTGCATGACCTGTTGAATTCATGCTCAATCTGTCTGTCAAGAAAACGACGGTTGTATATGTCCATTAGTGGATCAGTAATAACATCCTTCTGAAGATTAGAAAGTTCCTGCAGTGCATTGATACTGTCTTTGCTCATGTAGGTTACTAAGAGAACAAAACAGGCGCCCAAGAAAAATATTACTGATGTAATCGTATCGCCACTAATGAAGTCATACCCTGTCCACAGAGATACAGCATAGACGATATAACCAAAGAAGAAAAAAAGCACACATATTCCAAGTATCTTCCACTCATTCTTTTTTACTGGTATTGTCTTGACTATTTTGTTAACTATGTAAAGGGAAAACAGTTGAATAAATGCGCCTGCAAGGACCAAAGCAGTAAGGATCAGAACCTTCATGGTTAGATATTATACCCTTAGGATTAGTTGTTATCAAGGATAGGTTTTCTGTAAATAAAAACCCAATCGCCTTTCTGCTCTACCCCCTTCAATTTGATTGAAGGGTTACCGATATATTATTATTTTAATAAACTACAAAAATACATAACTATCAAACAAAGGGTGATCTATGAATAACATAATCAGCAACATGAAGGCACGTTCTAAACTTGCGCTTTTTACGGCTATTGCAGTATCAGCAATCGTTATAATGAGTCTGATATTAGTGACAATCTTAAGAGATATAGCTTCTGATAACAATGACCTATTTATCAAAAAGCTTTCCGATTCTCTTTACGATATAGCCGATAAAAATATACAGCAGCATGAAAAGGGTGAGATATCCAAACAACAAGCCAAAGAAGCCTTTAATGCCCATATAAAGGCATCAGCGCTAACCTATCAGGATATAGATAACCTATTGATAAACCGTGCAGGCATATTAATAACTGCACTGCTTGTTTTTATTGTTATATTGTTGTTCACAGGATGGTTTATAGCAAGGTCTATATCAAAGCCTCTTTCGGATATGGAAAAGGATATAGAGGATATCGCTAATGGCAATCTCTCCATTTCTATATCATATCAGGGTAGAGATGAGGCAGGGGTATTGGCGGATAAGATAAATTTTATGGTGAGGTCCTTTAAATCAACAGTAGGGGCAATGCTTGAATCTATATCCGATGTAGTCTCAGCGGTAGGGGTTCTGAAAACAAGCTCCTTACAGACTACTGAGGGCGCTAAGAACCAGTCAATGCAAGCTGCCCAGATTGCCACAGCAGCCGAGGAGATGAGTCAGACTATTACAGACATTGCCAGAAATGCCGCTGTTGCTACATCCTCCTCGGAAGAGGCAATGAGTATGGCAGAGAAAGGTAAAGAGGTGGCTGATGGCGCTGTCTCAACGGTCAACAGGGTCTATACCTCCACAGTAGAACTCTCAAAGATGGTTGATAAACTCAACAACAGGGCATCAGAGATAGGGGAGATTGTAACAGTAATAAAGGACATTGCAGACCAGACAAACCTTCTCGCATTGAATGCCGCAATAGAGGCAGCAAGGGCTGGAGAGCAGGGAAGGGGTTTTGCAGTTGTTGCCGATGAGGTAAGAAAACTTGCAGAAAGGACCATTAGAGCGACTTCAGAGATTACAGCCAAGATAAAGGCTGTGCAGGATGAATCCGTTGATACCACAAAGTCTATGCAACAGGCATCCGAAGAGGTTTCTCAGGCAACAGAGTTTATAAGACAAGTAGGAGAGTCGCTTGATCATATTGTTAGCTCTGTTCAACGGGTAAAGGAAGAGATAACCCATATAGCTACAGCGGTGGATGAACAGGCAGCAGCATCTGAAGAGGTAACCCACAACATAGAAAAGACCTCTCAGATAGCTCAGCAAATGGAATCAATGTCAAAGGATGTAATGGGGCAGGTAGATAAGCTCTATGGCGTTACGGAATCTTTGAAGATTACTGCAGCAGGATTTAATCTTGAAGGCGCAGGACAACAAAAGGGCTCAGGTGAGTTTATACAGTGGAGTGACATATTCAGTGTAAATATCAAGGGTATTGACGAACAACACAGAGAACTATTCAGGCTGATAAACGGGCTTTATGATGCCTGGAAGGCCAACAAGACAAGGGATACAATTGGAAAACTGTTCGATGGTCTTATCAATTACACAGCCACACACTTTAAGACAGAAGAGGATTATTTCCAGCAATATGGCTATCCAGAGACAGCACCCCATATAGAGGCCCACAAAGCCTTAGTGAAACAGGCGGTGGAGTTAAAGGACAAGTTCGACAGGGGTGAGTTGAACATCAACATAGAGGTAATGAACTTCTTGAAAAACTGGCTAAACAATCACATCCTTAGAACGGACAAAAGATACTCATCTTTTCTAAACAGCAAGGGGGTTTTTTAAAGAAACAAAGAGATCATCATCCTCTGCCAGGATAGACCAAGGGCAACCTTTGCCTTTGACCCCAAATTGCCGCCAAATTGCCGATATAATACTAATTAGAGCAGCAGTGCAGCAGCAGCAAATTGAGAGAAATAATTAATTCCCTATGGAAAACTACTGTTCTGCTGGTCTACTTGTCGCCACAAAGCCTTTTCGGCATATCCCCCTTTTTCTATCGGCAATTTAGGGTGGAATAAAGACGAGACATAGGAGATCGTTGCCAAATAAGCCTTTACGAAAAGGCCCCAATTGCTAAAGTGAAGAGGCCCTGTTTGAAATTTCAAAACCCTTGAGCCTGAAGGATGCCTCTCCTTTGTATTGCACCAGCACCTTATGAGAGGCACCCATCCCCTGGGGCATTAAAAGGGTCTTTAATCTTGCCATAGCAAAGGCGTCAGGGTTATTGCCATAGAGGTGCCTAATCGCCTTTTCTATTCCTAAGGATGCAAGATATACGCCCTGAGAGCAGTAGCCGCAGGTTGTAAATCCCTCTGCCTCTCCCCATCTCTTTAAAGAGGAAAAGTTCACATGGGCAGTAATGTCCTGCTCACCGATCCTTTCATAGGGGTTTTCATTGACCCTATGGCTATAATAACAGAGCAGTGTGCCCCTGTTACGCTCTGGAGCATAGTATTCATAGGCGCTGTAGCCATAATCAATGGTAATCAAAAAACCCTCCTGGAGTGTCATGGAGCAGTCTCTCAGCCAGTCCCTTATTCTTAGATTGACCTCAGTTCTATAGCCATCCTGATAAAAGCCTTCCTGAAATATCTTAGGACAATACTCCATTAGATAATCTACCACCGCATCTCTTGGCGTTTTATATACTTCTTTCAGGCTATTGTTTTCCCAGTCTAAACACAGTTCCATTGGCGCTGCTTTTTTAATCTCTATCAAGCTGACTGGAAATGCATCGAGGAGTTCATTTGAGAATATTATGCCCCTAAAGGGACCTAGTTCTCTAATATCCCTAATCCATCTAACAACATCCAAGTGTTCCTGTAATAAACTACTCTGTCTAGATGCCAGGCGGGGATTCAATTCTACAATGACATATTTTAAGGAGCTATAGATTGGTCTTTTTTTTAAACAATCCAGCACATCCTTTGCAAAATGACCCGTTGCGCCTCCAAACTCCACAAACACATAGTCCTCAGGGGTGCCCTTAATCTCCCACATCTCCTCTATTTGATGAGCCATCAACACCCCGAAGAAACTGCCCAGAGAGGAACTGGTATAAAAATCACCACTCCTTCCTATTGGAATTGACTCACCCATGTAATAACCTAAATCAGGCGTGTAAAGGGCCCTCTGCATAAAATCCTCAAATAACATAGAGCCTTGATTTACTATGGTCTCTTTAATGATTCTCTCAAGGGGGGTCACTTGATTGACAGCATCCTATCAAGGGCAGTCTTTGCCTTTATGCGGATCTCTTCATCTACCTTTACTATATTCTTCATCTCTTGAAGGGCCTTCAATACGCTATTTAAGGTAGTCATCTTCATATTTGGACAAACCATATCACTTCTTAGGGGATGAAACAACTTTTCTGGACTATCTTTTTTGAGCCTGTGTAGTATGCCTGTCTCTGTGGCAATAATAAACTCTCGTTGATCCGATGCCTTGCAAAATCTAATCATGCCAGAGGTGCTTGCCACATGATCTGCAAGCTCCAAGACCTCAAGGGGGCATTCTGGATGGGCAATAAGTATGGCATTGGGATAGGTTGCCCGTGCTTGGACTACATCGGTTTTAGTGATCCTGTCATGGACATTACAAAAACCATCCCAGGTTATTATCCTCTTATTGCTGTGTCTCTGTGCCCACATAGAGAGGTTTTTATCAGGCACTGATATGATAATGTCTGAGTCCATCGAGTTTACAACATCAATAACATTTGCTGAGGTGCAGCATATATCACTCTCGGCCTTTACAGCCGCTGTAGTGTTTACATAAGCCACCACAGGCACTCCAGGATACTTGGTCTTCATGTCTCTTAGGGTGAACTCATGGGGAAACTGATAGACTGGTTGTTCCACATAGCCTTTGAAGTGCTCCTTCACCCTTCGCCTTTCTGACACTGTAACCATGTCTGCCATCGGGCATCCTGCATTTAGCTCTGGCAACAGGACAATCTTGTCAGGGGACAGGATTGATGCGCTTTCAGCCATGAAATGAACACCACAAAAGACGATCACATCACAGTCAATGGTGGCAGCCTTTCTGGATAGCTCAAGAGAGTCGCCTATAAAATCTGCAATATCCTGAACCTCTGGGCGCTGGTAGTTGTGGGCCAATAGGATTGCCCTTCTTTGGGCCTTGAGATGTAAGATGCTGTCAATTATATCTGAACTCATAGGTCTTTATGTTTGCTCAATATATATGGGAGTTTGTAAAGAGTATAGTCCCATCTTCCTGCACGATCTTCCTGATTCTGGTGATCTCTCGGACAATCTCTCGCTCAATACCAGCATACATTTGATAGGATGTATTGCCTGTGTAATAGGCCATGACCCGTCTGACATAGTCAACAGTCTCAGGTATTGAAGGTATGGCATTTTTCTTCTCAACGGTCTTTGGGCCCGCATTGTATGCTGCAAGGGCAAGTACAGTGTTGCCGTTAAACCTCTCAAGCAAATGCCTCAAATATCTCACCCCGCCATCAATGTTTTCAGTGGGATCAAAGGGATTCTGCACACCCATGAGGGCTGCTGTAGAAGGAATAAGCTGCATAAGTCCCATTGCGCCCTTAGGGGATACCGCTGTGGGATTCCAGTTAGACTCTGCCCTTATGACAGCCTTTATGAGCTTTGGGTCCAGATTGTACTGTCTTGCCTTTTCTTCAGCAATTGGGTAATAGGATGCCCTGTCAATCTTATCAGGTTTTTTGAAGTTGAAACCTGCCTTCATAGGCACAGCCTTGGCGGTGTCTGAAGGGTTAGTCCTGCTGGATTGGACCTTCTGTTTCTTGCCAGTAGGCATGTTTGTATAAAAAATAGTCCCATCTGCAGCTACATATTTGTATATTGACGCATAGGACCCTATTGGTATGATGAAAAGTAAGATTACTAAGAGTGTTACTGTCGTTCTCATTGTATATACCATTGGTAAACAATACTAAAATTTATCGGTTTTTGTAAATGGGCAATACTCGGACTCTCCTTTGCAAGCCTTTATATCCCTTCATAAAAGTGCTCGTCTTTTCCTATGATAGTGTAACATGATTTCTGTATATGCATGGTTTATCCACGAGGAGAGTGAAGAAGGCATTAGGTAAGTTTATAGGCAAGAGGGGGTTAAGCCACCAGAATGTTATAAGGGTAACCAATAGGATAGTGGAAGAATTCACATCATGGAAGAAGAGGGATTTAAGGGGACTTAAAGTAGCATATCTAATACTTGAC
>CALEDV010000082.1 GCA_937949555.1 uncultured bacterium
TATACTTAGTTGTCGGTAGCATGTTTGTCACCAATATATCTATAAAACCCTTCTCTGTCATCAAGCTCTGTTTGCCTTCTTCCACCATTAGCCTAACCTCCTTTTTAAGAGATTCTTGCCCTGTATTATATCAAATACTGCACCCTTTGTCCCTATGTTTTCTGATAGTATTGACCTTAATACAATATTCTGTATAAAAACAGACAGGACAGTCAGAAATGACAACACAATAACCTATAACAAGAAGCTATACCAGATTGAGGAGGTGATGGCGGGAAAGATTGTGACAGTAACAGAGGGGATAGACGGCAGGATGCGAATACTTTATAAGGACGGTAGTTTAAAGTTCAGGCAAATAGACATTCGTCCCGAACAGCCACAGAAACAGAAAGTGAAGATAAGAGGAAGGACAGCCTATATTCCGCCAGCGGATCACCCATGGAGGAAGTTTAAAATGGGCAGGAATGCATCCCAAAACATAACGGGGGCAGCGGCTTAGAAACCGGACATTTCTATTTTGGTACAAACAGGACATTTCTATTTTGCCTTGACAGGGTCTTTATCTAATCTTGACTTAGAATCCTTCAGGATGTTAATTTGACAGCTATGCCAAAGGAATACAAAGACACCCTAAACCTACCAGACACAGCCTTTCCCATGAAGGCAAACCTGAACCAAAAGGAGCCTGAAATATTACAACTATGGAATGAAAGGGACATATATGGCAGGATACAACTGAAGAATAAAGGCAACAAGTCATATATGCTGCACGATGGGCCACCCTATGCTAACGGCAATATCCATATTGGACATGCGCTTAATAAGATACTGAAAGACATTATTGTTAAATATAAGTCAATGAAGGGTTATTATGCCCCCTATGTGCCAGGATGGGACTGTCACGGACTGCCCATTGAATTACAGGTTGATAAGAGCTTAGGAGACAAAAAAGAGGGCTTTGATAATTTAAAAAAGAGGCAGCTATGCCGTGAATATGCACAAAAATATATGGCCATACAACGGGAAGACTTTAAGAGGCTTGGTGTCTTTGGAGATTGGGGAAATCCTTATTTAACGATGTCCTACGATTATGAAGCCTCTATTGTTAGGGAGTTCTTTGCCTTTGTAAAGAGGGGCTCTGTGTATAAAGGAAAGAAACCGGTGCATTGGTGCCCTTCTTGCGTTACTGCCTTGGCTGAGGCAGAGGTGGAGTACAACGATAAGGAATCTCCATCTATATATGTTGCCTTTGAATTAGATGAATCTGACAGGATTCTTGGCATCCAGAGGTGCTATATAGTTATATGGACCACTACCCCATGGACATTGCCAGCAAATCTTGCCATAGCTGTAAATCCTGAGGTTGATTATGTGGCCATTGAGACAGGCAGGGGCATCTTTATCGTCGCAAAGGACAATCTCCCTATACTGAAAGAAAAGGGCATTGTTGAAGGCAAGGTCATCAAAACCATCAAGGGAATAGAGCTACAGGGACATAAGGCCACTCATCCCTTTTTGAACCGGCAGTCATTAATTATTACAGGTGATTTTGTCGCCGTGGGAGAAGGCACAGGCATAGTGCACATCGCGCCTGGACACGGAGAGGATGACTATGAGGCAGGACTTAGATACGGTCTTGACATATATGCTCCTGTTGATGACCGAGGAAGATTTACAGAGGCAGTGCCTGAGTTTCAGGGTCAGTTTGTTTTTAAGGCAAACGAATCTATTATAGCAACCCTCAATGACAAAGGGGCGTTGTTAGGTTCTGAAAGAATAAGACATTCCTATCCCCATTGTTGGCGGTGTAAAAAACCGGTTATTTTTAGGGCTACCGCACAATGGTTTATCTCCATGGATACGAACTCCCTCAGAGAGAAGTGTCTTGCGGAGATTCAAGGGGTGCGATGGATCCCGGAATGGGGAAAAGACAGGATCTATGCAATGGTGCAGAACAGACCTGATTGGTGCATATCGCGACAGAGGTCCTGGGGTGTGCCAATTACACTGATTACCTGTGAGAAATGCGGCTCCTTTGTGGAGGACAACAGTCTTTTTGACAGGATTGTCAGCCTGATAGAGAAAGAGGGCGCAGATATATGGTTTAAGATGGAACTTGTAGATCTTATAGGAGCCGATTATAGATGTGCTAAATGTAAAGGCAGCAGATTCAAAAAGGAGATGGACATACTTGATGTTTGGTTTGACTCAGGAGTTAGTCATGCTGCTGTATTGCAGAGGGATCAGAGGCTTTCCTGGCCCGCAGATATTTATCTTGAGGGCAGCGACCAGCACAGAGGATGGTTTCAGAGTTCTCTGCTTGCCTCAGTAGGTGCCAGAGATAGCGCCCCCTATAAGACTGTCCTTACCCATGGATTTACTGTGGATGGCCAGGGCAAAAAGATGTCAAAGTCTCAAGGCAATGTTATTGCCCCTCAAGAGGTTATAAAGGCACACGGAGCTGAGATTGTAAGGCTGTGGGTATCAGCAGAAAATTATCAAGAGGATGTTAGGCTTTCCAAGGAGATATTAAGCAGACTTACAGAGGCCTACAGAAAGATAAGAAATACGGGAAGATATCTGCTTGGCAATATATCTGATTTTGACGGCGGTGATTACAGCAGCCAGTTGCTTGAGATAGACAGATGGGCAATGTCAAGGCTTCACACCCTGATCAATAAGGTAAATAGCTCCTATGAACGTTTTAGTTTCCATGAGATCTATCACAGCCTATACGGCTTCTGTATAAACGATATGAGCGCCTTTTATCTGGATATACTCAAGGACAGGCTTTATACCTTCAAAAAGGATTCCCCGCAGAGGAGGGCTGCACAGTGGGTATTAAGGGAGATCTTGACAAACATGACAAGGCTCATGGCGCCTATACTGTCCTTTACTGCTGAAGAGATGTGGCAGCACATAAGGGATACTGATGCAGAGAGTGTCTTTCTCTCAGCCTTTCCTGTCTCAGACCCATCCTTTATCAATAATGAACTTGAAGAACTGTGGGCAGAGCTTATAAATATCAGGGATGAAGTAAACAAGGCACTTGAGATCAAGAGACAAGAAAAGTTTATAGGCAACTCCCTTGAGGCAAAGATTGTAATTTACTGTCCCAGCAACATTTTTGCAATACTTAATGAGAGGATGGATTTCCTGCCTTACCTGTTTATCGTCTCCAAGGTTGAGCTTTCAGAGGCAGAGCAGGCTCCTGAGGGCACCCTCAAGGGTGAGAGGATTAGGGGATTGTTTATAGATGTACAAAAGGCATCGGGCAAAAGGTGTGAAAGGTGCTGGAATTACTCAGAGTCCGTTGGAAACTTTTCAGAACACCCCGATATATGTGAACGTTGCTACCCTGTCGTTGCATGACCCTTAGACCACTACATTATTTTTACTTTGCCCTTGTTCTTTTTCTCATAGATCAAGCATCTAAAACTGCTATCAAAAAAAACCTATCTGCCTTTGATAGTATAAGGGTTACCCCATTTTTAAATCTTGTTTATGTTGAAAACACAGGATCAGCCTTTGGCATGTTTAAATCCTTGGGCAATGTCTTCTTTATTGCCATCTCCATAGTAGCGGTGCTGGTGATATCCTATTTGCTCTTTAAGGAGTTGAGCAATCGTTGGGCATATTCGCTGCTTCTTTCAGGAGCCCTTGGCAATATGACTGACAGGATTATATACGGTTATGTTATAGACTTTTTCGATTTCCATATTGGCAAGTACCACTGGTATGTTTTCAATGTGGCTGATGCATCCTTGACAGTGGGCATGTTATTGCTTTTGATAGGCAGCTTTTTCCCAAAATTCAGGCTTAAGAGAGACTACTGAATTATCTAATAGCTTGTGTGTGTGCTTAGTTGCCCGTGGCTCTTTCAATCTCTGCAAGGGCTATATTGTAGTCATATCGAGCGGAGATATAGGTATTTTTCGCATTAGCGTAATTTGAAAGCCCATCGGTTACCTCGATAGGACTGCCGACCCCTGCGTTGTATCTTCCCAGGGCAAGATCGAGATTTTGTTCTGCGTATCTCATTGACACCTCAGCAGCCTTTATCCGCTGTTTTGCCTCTAAGGCATTAAAGTATGCCTGTTTGACCTCAAGGGTTATCCTTTGTCTTATTGACTCTATCTGGGATTGTATTACTAACAAAGATGCCCTTGCCTCATTCACAAGATGCTTGGTTTGAAATCCGCTAAATATTGGGGCTGTCAAGGTTGCTCCAACATTCCAGTTTTTGTCAAAGGGGGTCCTGTCCCCTGAAAAACCATAGCCTGCGCTGCCTGTCAGTGAGGGATAGTAGCCGCTCTTCTCAAAGTCTATACGTCTCTCCTGAGCCTTTTGTCTCGCTATCAAAGCGAGAAGGTCTTGTCTCTTGAGCATAGCCTTGTTGATCAGTACTTCCACATTGACAGGGTCAGAAAGCAGAAGGGGTTCTTCCTTTACATCAAAATCAGGCGCATCGGGCATAGACAGGGCATTCTTTAGGGATGTAAAGGCAATCTTAAGGGCATTGTCTGCCTTTATCCAGTTAACTCTACCGTTGGCGAGGTCAAGCTCTGCCTTTGTAACTTCATACTTAGGCTTTAAGCCAGCCTCGTAAAATCCCCTTGCCCTATCCAGATGCTTCTCGTATTGTCTTAGGATCTCCTCGGTTACGAAAAGCCACTCCTTAGCCTGCAAAACGGTGTAGTAGGATTTCTTTACCGTATAGATAATCTGGTTTTTTACATAGGTGAGGTCCAACTGGTAGGAGTCAAGATTTCTCCTCTCTATATCAACCTTGCTCTCTCTCCTGCCAAAATCATATATGTTTTGGTTGATGTTTACAGAACCGCTTATGTTTGAGTTTCCTCCAGACTGAGTCGAAGAATACCTTGAGATCCCTGAATTGATGGTTATTCCGGGATAGTATCCAGCCTCTGCTTGCCCTACCTTGCTTTTGCCTATCTCTACAGAGCCTTCGGCAGCCTTTATTTCAGGATGCCTGCTGAGGGCTATGGATATAGCCCTATCAAGGGTGATGGTATCTTTGAATTTTATCTCTGAAGCGTAAGCATCAGCAGAGAGGCTCAGCAATAGACACAAGATTATTGTGCTGGACATCCAGCGAATTTTATTATAGGGTATTTTGCCTTGCATAACCTTTGTTGAGTTGAATAATTTCACCGTTTACCATCCTGCTTTATATTATTTCAAGCCTCTAAAAAGGTTCACTCATAACGTAGTGCATCTATCGGCTTGAGCATTGATGCCTTGTAGGCAGGGTAGAAACCAAAGAATACCCCCACAAGGACAGAAAATCCAAAGGCAAGGATCACGGAAAAGGGCGATACAAGGGTATTCCATCCCGAGGTAGAAGAAATAAGCTCTGAAGTGCCAATTCCGATTATAATGCCCACAATGCCTCCAATAATAGAAAGTGTAAGCGCCTCAATAATGAACTGAAGCCTTATATCCCATGTCTTGGCTCCCACTGCCATTCGTATGCCTATCTCTCTGGTGCGTTCTGTTACAGAGACGAGCATTATGTTCATGATGCCTATACCTCCCACTAAAAGGGATACGGAAGCAATGGCTGCGAGCAGCATGGTCATAACCTTTGCTGACTGCTCTTGTGCCTCCATCATCTGCGTGAGGTTTCTGACAGTGAAATCATTCTCCTGCCTTGGACCAATCCTGTGTCTTTGCCTCAGGAGCTCTGTTATCTGATTTTCTGCTAAAGGAAGGTCCTCGGCACTTTTTGCCTTTACCATTATCATCCTTACAGAGCCTGCAAAGGGGGTGCCAAAGATCTTCTTTTGCGAGGTGGTTACCGGGATATATATTACATCATCTTGATCCTGTCCAGTGGGCGACTGCCCCTTGCTTTCTAATACACCAATTACTGTAAAGGGCACCTTCTTTATTCTTATAACCTGCCCCAGGGGGTCTATGCCTCCAAAAAGGTTTTCTACAACAGTCTTTCCAAGGAGACAGACCTTAGCAGCGCTCCTAATATCATCGTTTGTGAAATTTCTTCCCTCTGTCAATTGCCACTCCCTCACATAAAGCATCTCAGGGGTAGTGCCTGTAACAGCCGTTGACCAGTTTTGGTTTCCGAATATGACCTGTGCCGTGCCTCCGTGAGTGGGTGCAGAGTATTGCACTGCCGGACACTCCCTTTGTATTGCCTGTGCATCTCCCAAGGTGAGTGTGGGTTGAGTGCCCGTGCCCATTCTTATACCCCCCTGTGTTGTAGCCCCAGAAAGTATCATAATGAGGTTGCTTCCCATACTGGATATCTGTTCTGATATCCTCTGTCTTGCCCCTGAGCCTACGGATATCATGGTAATGACAGCACCTACTCCAATTATTATCCCAAGCATTGTAAGGGCAGAGCGCATCTTGTTGACCCTTATTGCCCGAAGGGAGATTCTGATTGTTGAGGGAATGTCTATCATGGTCATTAATTTCCGCTTACTATCCTTCCATCGAGAAACCTGATCTTGCGCTTACTGTATTCAGCTATGTCAGCCTCATGGGTAACGATTACAATCGTTATGCCTGAATCTTGATTTAGAGTTACCAATAGTTCCATTATCTCATTGCTTGTTTTGGTGTCAAGATTGCCTGTAGGTTCATCGGCAAGTATTATTGGCGCCCTGTTTACCAAAGCCCTTGCAATGGCAACCCTCTGTTGCTGCCCCCCAGAGAGCTGATTGGGCATGTGATGAGACCTATCTTGGAGCCCGACGACCCTGAGCGCCTCCATTGCCCGCTCAAATCTCTCTTTGCCTGATACAGCGCTGTATATGAGGGGAAGTTCTACATTTTCTATAGCCGAAGTCCTTGGAAGTAGATTAAAACCCTGGAAAACAAACCCTATTTTCTTATTCCTTACCTCTGCAAGCTGATCCCTTGAGAGCCCCCTTACATCAATTCCATCGAGCCTGTAACTGCCCTCTGTCGGTGTGTCAAGGCATCCAATTATATTCATAAAGGTTGACTTGCCTGAACCAGATGGTCCCATGATAGAGATAAACTCTCCCCTCTGAATACTTGTAGTAACCCCGCATAGGGCATTGAGTTTTACCTCTCCCATAACATAGGTCTTGCACAGCCCTGAGACATCTATAAGAGCCATATTAAAACATCCTTGGTCCTGACTGCGGTGGTCTTGTCTGGGTTTGGGATCCCCTTTTGCTCAGATATCCAACTATAAGATTTGCGCCCTCCTTTATATCTCCTGAGAGCACCTCTGTAAACTGACCATCGCTTAACCCTGTTTTAATAGGAATCCTTTTTGGGGTATCCTCTTCAAGAACCCATAGGGCGCTTCCACCAGTGCCACTCTGTCCTCGTTGGCCTTGCTGTGCGTCCTGTTGTTTTAAGGATTGGACAACAGATTCAGGCATCCTAAACCTAATGGCAGCATTAGGCACCTTTAGTATATCCTGCTTTGAATCAACTATGATGGATACATTGGCAGTCATGCCCGGCTTTAGTTTATGCTCTGGATTGTCAACCAGTATGATTACCTCATAGGTAACCACATTTTGTACAGTAATTGGAGCTATGCGCACCTCTGAAACCTTACCCTTAAATACAAGCTCCCTGTGGGCATCCACAGTAAATTCCACTGACTGTCCCTTTTGGACAGAGCCTATGTCTGCCTCTACCACACTGCTTATCACCTGCATCTTCGTAAGATCCTGGGCTATGCTAAAAAGGGTGGGAGTCTGAAAACTCGCGGCTACAGTCTGCCCCACATCCACATTCCTTGAGACCACCACCCCATCTACTGGAGATTCTATCCTCGTATGGGCAAGATTTATCTCTGCAATCCTGAGGGCTGCCATTGACTGCTCCACCTGAGCCTTTGATGCCAAGACCTGAGCCCTTGCTGTCTCTACATTTGTAAGTGCTGTATCGTATTCACTCTTTGCAACCAGATCTTTTTCAAATAACAATTTGTATCGTGAAAGATTTCTTTCGGCATCTACAAGGGATGCCTCTGACTTCAAGAGGTTTGCCCTTGCGAGGCTAAGATTTGCCTTTGATTGATTCACCTGTGCCTCAAAGATGTCAGGGTCTATCTGCGCAATAAGCTGTCCCTTTTTAACAGGAGAATTGAAATCTACATAAATGGATTTTATTGTGCCCGATACCTGAGTGCCAACGGTTACAGTAGTAACGGCGCTTAGAGTGCCTGTGGAGGTAACGGAGGCGGATATATCACCCCTTATAGCCTTCTGTGTCCTAAACTTTGGGGCAGAATCCCTATTGCTCAGTGCAAAGTATATAGCTATTGTCAGAACTAAGAGCAGTGCAGTGCCTATGATTAGCTTCCTTTTCATTATCTCTCCCTCAGTCTAATGTACTATTGTCAAATTAAGTTGTGTCTTTACTTATCAAACCTCTTTGAAACCCTGTATATGTAGGCAAGCACCTCTGCCACCGCACGGTATAACTCGGGTGGAATCTCTTGATACAGGTCGAGGCTTGAGAGTATTTCTACAAGCTTTGGGTCTTCTTTTAAGGGGACATTATGTTCCTTGGCAATGGCTATAATCCTTTCGGCCATCTTGCCACTGCCCTTTGCAACCACACGGGGCGCCTGATCTTCCTCAGGTTTATATCTGAGCGCCGTTGCCTTTATCCTTTTTTCAATCATGCCCTTATGTTAATACCCTCTTCGGCGACTGCAAGCTCCTCTATTTCATGAAATCCCTCGGTGTCCTTATAGTCAAAAACCCTCACAGACCTTAAGCTCATGCCCCTTGCATTAAAAGACTCTGCCAGTGCCCCTAAATCCCTCTTGATTTCCCCTTGAAACTCCTCATCTTCCACTCTTAGGGATATATAGAAATCCTTGCCATACTTCATCACAATCAGACCTACTGCACCAAGCCCTTGTAAATCAAGATTAACCCTGCAAGAATATGGAGATATGCCGCCAGGCCTACCTTTGCCTTTCTTAAAGGAAATATCCCCTTCCTTCAGTCCCTTCCAGTCTAAGGGTAAGAAGGTGTAGAAGGAGTTGGTTGCCTTTGAAAGGGTTTGAAAGGTCTCTATGTCCTTCAATAGGCTGTCTATCTTCTGCAAGATTGCATCGCTTTGGGGCGACTTCGATGAAAACGTCCCTAACTCAATCTTTGATGTGGCAGTATTATTAGAGGCATCTTCTGAAATCCTTTGTGCGCCTTCAAGGGTTTGCTTGAGCTGCAGCAACTTTGCCTTTAAGTCATTGTGCAGTAGGGGATTGTCTCCTGAGGCAATATTGGCCTTTGCATTGTCCGCAGAGGTAGACTTCAATAGAGAGGCGTCTATTTTTACTGTCCCCTCTAATGCCGACGGCCGCTTAGGCGATAAACTATCCCCCTTAGAGGGCTCGGCTGTGATAGTCCTCTCTTGTAAGGATTCAGGGGGTGTCAATAAAGCGCCCTGAGCGAGATTTTTGAGTTTTGCCTCAAGGGCGACCCCTGTGTCCTGTATTGCACCTTTAAGTGAGGTATTTAAGAGTCGGTCTATACTGACCGATAGATCTCTTTTAATGTTTTCAATCAACCCCGACTGGGGGGTATTCGCGGGTATGTTTTTTATAAGTTCTGTTATCTTTGACTGGATGCTGTTGCCAGTAAGTCTGAGACTATTTTGAAGAAGTTCCTGAATCTGTGTGCGGGTTTCCTTTGGAAGGCTCTGAATGTCCTCAGGCAGTGATTTTAAGATCTCCAGGTTCAGCCCCTGAAGTCTTGCTGTCTTTAAAGGTTGCTCATTTTTGGCTCCCTTCATTTGCTCTAAAAGCGATTGAAACTCTTTGATTAGGGCAGACAGTTGCTGCCTATCCACAGGTGCAGAGGGTTGCTGCTGAGCTTCTGGTCTTTCTTCGGGGCTAAAACCTATAAACTGCAGCACAAGGTCTTTGCCCTCTACAGGAAGTCCTGTAACCTTAAAGTAGGCATTAGCTCCAGGCTGCAGAGGGACTTGGGTCTTTGCAATAAGGGGTTCGCCCTTAACCCTTAGGGCTACTGCGCCGGAGGGCAGTATTTCCATCACCTGAGCCCTCACAATCTCGGAAAGCCTCAGAGATATTGCCTGTCCTGCAGGCCGTTCAATAGTAAGTAAGCCACCCTGTATGTCTGTTACCCGGAAGTTGATCATAAAAACATTATAACCTTATTGTTTCCTTTTAACCAGCCTCCTGTAAGGTCGCTATATAGTAAAGACTATCAGTTGCTACGATTAAAGGCATATACACAAATTTAGATCCCAAAATTGCCAATAGAAAACTGTAGGAGCAAGAGGGCATGCCTGAAAGCCTTTATACTGCCACAGGGTTTATTAAAAAGGGCCATAGGTCATTCAGTCACCAAGAGGTGATTAGTTTGGCATTATCTGTGAAGGTCCAGAGGTCTCGTAAAAGGGTGTGGCAATAAGGCCTTTTCAGCACACCCTCTTAATCCTATCGGCAATTTAAGGTAGATCCCTGGACTACCCCATTGACAGTATGCTGGGGTATAATAACCAGTTTGTAATTGTGTAAAAAAAATATTCTATTAGGAATCTCGAAAGGACCATGCTATGTTAGACATTAAATTTGTTAGGGACAATGTTGATGCGGTTGCCGAGGCTTTGGCAAGGAGAGGCTTTCAAGGCAGTTTTGATGAGTTTCTGGAATCAAATCGGAGGCGCCTCGCTTTGCTTAAGGAGGCTGAAGAGTTAAGAAACAGGCGCAATACTGTTTCACAGGAGATTGGCAGAATGAAGAGGTCTGGGATTGACGCCTCTGAGATTATGGCTGAGATGAAATCAGTAGGAGAGAGGATACGGCTTATTGAAGAGGATATAAGGATTATAGAGGATAAACAGTCTGAATTCCTTCTTAATGTTCCAAATATGCCCCATCGAAGTGTTCCTGTTGGAAGGGACGAAACAGAGAATGTGGAGATAAGGAGATGGGGCGAACCGAGAAGATTTGATTTTGAGCCTCTAAATCACTGGGATATAGCGGAGAGGCTTGATATTATTGACTTTCAAAGGGGCGCAAAGATAGCAGGATCCAGGTTTGCGGTTATGAAGGGGATGGGTGCACGGTTAGAGAGGGCTCTCATGAACCTGATGCTTGATGAACACACCTCGAGGGGGTATAAAGAAATATTCCCTCCCCTTATGGTAAACAGGGCATCTATGACTGGCACAGGACAACTCCCTAAGTTTGAGGCAGAATTATTCAGGGTCCTTGATCCAGAGTATTATCTAATCCCTACTGCAGAAGTGCCTGTGACTAACCTACACAGAGAAGAGATACTTAATGAGTTAGATCTGCCCATATATTACACCGCATATACGCCTTGTTTTAGGAGAGAGGCAGGCTCTCATGGCAAGGATGTAAGGGGACTCATAAGACAGCACCAGTTCAATAAGGTTGAGCTTGTAAAGTTTGTCCGTCCCGAGGACTCCTACAACGAACTGGAGGGTCTTACCTTAGATGCAGAGGCTATACTGCAAAAGCTCAATCTGCCTTATCGTGTCATTGTCCTTTGCACAGGGGATATGGGGTTTTCGGCTGCCAAGACCTATGATATAGAGGTCTGGCTGCCTGGTCAGGATAGATACAGGGAGATATCCTCATGCTCAAACTTCGAAGACTTTCAGTCCAGGAGGGCAGACATTAGGTTCAGACGGGATGGGAAGAAGGGCACTGAGTATGTGCACACCCTCAACGGTTCTGGGCTTGCCATAGGCAGGACAGTAGTGGCAATTCTGGAAAATTATCAACAGGCAAATGGTTCAGTGCTCCTGCCTGAGGCGCTAAGACCCTACATGAAGGCTGAGGTGATAGAGTAAATTGAAGATAGAAAACATAAGAAATATAGCCATTGTAGCCCATGTGGATCACGGTAAAACTACACTTGTTGACGGCATGCTAAAACAGGCAGGTACCTTCAGGAGTAATGAAAGGGTTCAGGAAAGGGTCATGGACAGCATGGATTTAGAACGAGAGAGGGGCATAACGATTATGGCAAAGAACACCTCGGTGCAGTACGGTGATATAAAGATTAACATAGTTGATACCCCTGGACATGCCGATTTTGGCGGTGAAGTGGAGAGAACATTAAAGATGGTTGATGGCATACTGCTGCTTGTGGACGCCTCTGAGGGGCCCCTGCCTCAGACAAGGTTTGTGCTAAAGAAGGCGCTCGAACTGAACCTGCCCCCTATAGTTGTAGTAAACAAGATAGATAGACAGGATGCGAGGATTCAGGAGGTATTAAATGAGGTTTACGATCTGTTCATAGATCTTGATGCAAGGGAGGATCAACTTGATTTTCCTGTGGTCTATACCAACGCTAAAAAGGGCGTTGCCCTTCTTAGCCCTGAACAGGAAGGACAAAACCTTAAACCGCTCTTCGATCTTATCGTCCACACTATCCCTCCCCCAAGGGCAAATACTCAAGATAGGTTACAAGCCCTGGTTACAAACATTGACTACAATGACTATGTAGGGAGGCTTGCTATTGGAAGGATATTTGCTGGGACCCTGAATCACGGCGATCCAATAGCCATAATAAAGGCTGAGGGAACTGTCAGTAAGACAAAAGCCACTGCCCTATACACCTTTGTGGGGCTTGACAGGCAGGAGATAAAATCAGCCTATGCAGGAGATATTATTGCCCTTGCAGGCGTAGAAGGGGTCAATATAGGAGACACAATAACAGATGTTGAGGACCCTAAACCTCTGCCGAGGATAACCGTTGATGAACCCACCATATCTATGGTTTTTTCAGTTAATACCTCTCCCTTTGCAGGAAGAGAGGGAAAGTACGTAACCTCCAGAAACTTAAGAGATCGTCTTGAAAAGGAACTGCTTTACAATGTGGCTATTCGTATAGATTTTGGGCAGACCGATTCTTTCAAGGTGATGGGCAGAGGCGAGCTGCAGTTAGCAATACTAATAGAGATGATGCGTAGAGAGGGATATGAACTATCGGTCTCCATGCCTGAAACAATAACCAAGACAATCAATGGGCAGGTGTATGAACCCTTTGAGCTGCTTGTTATTGACATTCCAGAGGAATTTATTGGGGTGGTAAGCCAGCAGATAGGCATACGCAAAGGAAAGATGACTAAGATGCAGAACAATGGCCACGGACGGGTGCGCCTTGAGTATCGCATCCCTTCTCGTGGACTTATAGGGTTTAGATCTCAATTTCTAACGGACACAAAGGGCACAGGGTTGCTCAATCATCTCTTTGACGGTTATGAAATCTGGCAAGGACAGATGACCAAACGTCAGACCGGAGCGCTGGTGGCAGATCGTCCAGGCAAGACAAACACCTATGCCCTTTTTCATCTTCAACCCAGGGGGACGTTGTTTGTAGCTGAAAACACTAATGTCTATGAGGGAATGATTGTAGGAGAAAATTCCCGACCTAACGATCTGGATGTAAATGTAACTAAGGAAAAGAAATTGACTAACATGAGGGCTGCAAGCGCTGATGATATGATGCAGCTCATCCCTCCAAGGATTATGAACCTTGAACAGGCAATCGAATTTATAAAAGAAGACGAGCTTGTTGAGGTAACGCCCCTTTCAGTGAGGCTCCGCAAGAAGACCCTCGAGGCTCAGAGGAGGGCTAAGAGACAACAATGATCAGGAATTCCTTCTGCATCCTCAGGGGTATAGGCGAAAAACTGGAGAGGAGGATATGGCAAAGCGGCATATCTAACTGGGATGATTTTATAAGGGCTGACTGCATTGAGCACCTCTCCATGGATACAAAGGTGCGTTATGACATTGAACTTTTAACCCTTATGGAAAAGATAGAACAGGCAAATACCCGATACCTCTGCCATGCTATAAAACGTCGTGAGCACTGGAGGCTTTATGATGTATTTAGAGAGGAGGCTGCCTGCCTTGATATTGAAACAAGCGGTTTAAATCATCAATCTGGTGGATATGTGACAGTTGTCGGTATATATAAGAATTCAGAGTATCATGCCCTTGTAAGGGGCTTTGACCTTCAGCCTCAAAGGCTTAGGGAATTGCTCAGGGACTGTAAGTGTCTCATCACCTTCAATGGACTTTGCTTTGATGTGCCTTTCCTCAGAAGGTGTTTCCCCGAGGTGTCCTTTGATATGCCCCACTTTGACCTCTCGGTTGCTGCAAGACGGATTGGCATACAGGGGGGATTGAAGACCCTTGAGAAACAATTCCATATCAACCGCAGTCATGAGATCTCAGGAATGACAGGTTACGATGCTGTTAGATTATGGGAGCAGTGGAGGTCAGGTCATGAGGAATCCCTTAATCTATTAGTGGAGTACAACAGGGCCGACACAATCAACCTTATGAAACTCGCTGACGCCCTATATCCGCTCCTCAGGAGGTCAACAGGTTTTGAAGGATAGCAAGATATTAGATAGATACAGGGCATATCTCGCCATTGAGAAGGGGCTTTCAGTGAATACCGTAGAGTCTTACCTAAAGGATCTGAAGGGTTTTTTTGACTTTATGAAAGAGCGAGGCAAAGACACCCTCGCTTTCGGTAAAGAGGATATTATGTCCTATCTTGCATACTTGACAGACAATGCCTATTCTACAGCCAGCAGAAGCCGTTTTATTGCCTCCATTAGGGGATACTGTAGGTATTTGATAATTGAAAAGATAATAGAGGAGAATCCTGCTGAGACCCTCCATCCTCCCAAACAATGGGAAAGATTGCCCAAGGCGCTTGATATTACCGATATAAAGGGTCTCCTGGACACAGAAATACCAGCAAGATTCTACCTGAGAGACACTGCTATGCTTGAGTTGATGTATTCTTCAGGACTTAGGGTAAGCGAAATCGTATCACTCAAGGTAGAAGACATCAATTTTCAGGGGGGCTTTCTCAGGGTGATGGGAAAGGGCTCAAAGGAGCGTATTGTGCCAATAAATCAGCGGGCTTCAGAAAAGATAAAACGATATTTCACCGAACTCAGGGCAGGGGTATTAAAGGGCAGGACCTCTGCCTTTGTTTTCCTATCAAATAGAGGAGAGCCCATGACGAGGCAGAGATTTTGGCAGGCGCTGAAAGACTATGGAAAGGCTGCAGGACTTAACATCACGCCCCATAGCATAAGGCATAGCTTTGCTACACATCTGCTTGATGGCGGGGCAGACTTACGGTCTGTGCAGAAGATGCTTGGACATGCCGATATCTCTACAACTCAGATATATACGAAGGTCTCTTCAGATAAGATTAAGAAGACATACAGGCAGTACCATCCGAGGGCAAAATGATAAGAGCGCTCAAACCCGAAGAGTTGACAAATCAGTGCAGTCCAGAAATATTTAAACCCCAAAGCACAGGGTGCAATCCTTCAGAAAAGGCGATAATAGGGCAGGATAGGGCGCTTAAGTCCCTTGCCTTTGGTCTTGGCATAAACAACAAAGGGTTTAACATCTACGCCCTTGGTGATAACGGCACGGGCAAGAATACAACCATAAGGAGGCTTCTCTCAGAGAAGGCTAAGACGAAGGCAGCTCCTTTGGATTGGTGTTATGTTCATAACTTTAAGGACCCTGATGCCCCGAAAGCCCTCTCTTTGGCTTCAGGCAAGGCCATCGAGTTTAAGGAAGATATGAATGGTCTAATCAAGGGCCTTAAATATGAGATTACAAAAACCTTTGAATCTAAGGACTATGAGAGGCAACGAAACAGGCTCATAGAGGCCTTTCAGTTGAGGCAGAAAGAACTGTTTCAGGCTATTGAAAAGGAGTCCCTTGAAAACAAATTCTCCCTGAGAAAGGGACAATCGGCGTTAATAATTGTGCCTGTCAAAGAAGACGGTGAGCCCATGACCGAAGAGGAGTTTAATGCCCTTGAGCAGAATGAACGAGACAGGATCGAAAAGACGGGCAGAGCCTTGCAAGAAAAGCTTGATGATGTAGTAAGAACCGTCAGAGAAGAAGAAAAGAGGCTGAGAGAATCCATATCAAGACTTGATAGAGATATGGCTCTAAATGCCACTGAGCACCTGTTTAAGAACTTATTAGATAAATACAGCTCTCAGGGAAGGGTTGCATTACACATTAAAGAGGTCATGGAGGATGTGTTGGGTCATATTGAAGATTTTAGGCCCTCTGAGGAGCAGGCATCGCCTCCAGCTTTTTTTAGGCCTCCCCGACAAGAGGCAGGACTCCAGAGATACGGTGTAAATGTGATTGTGGACAACGCTGAAACCGAAGGCGCTCCAATAGTATTTGAAAAGAACCCTACCTATCTGAACCTCTTCGGGAGGATAGAATATAGGTTTCAATATGGCATGGCTCTTACAGACTTTACAATGATTAAGCCTGGGGCATTCCATAGGGCAAACGGAGGTTATTTAGTTATAAATGCCATAGAACTCTTAAAGAACCTTTTTTCCTATGATGCATTGAAGAGGTCCCTGAAGAACAGGGAGATAAAAATAGAGGATGTATGGGAGCAGTATAGACTTGTTAGTGCTGCCACCATAAGGCCTGAACCAATCCCCCTTGATGTGAAGGTTATTCTAACGGGAGGAGCTTATCTATATTACCTGCTTTATAATCTTGATGAGGAGTTTAGAGAACTATTTAAGGTAAAGGCTGACTTTGACAACTCTATGGAACGGAACGAAGAGACAATGAGCCTTTATGGTTTGTTTGCTCAAAGTTGTCAGCACGATGAGGGATTAAGACCCTTTAGCATCGGTGCCCTCTGCACAATCGTTGAGGCAGGGTCAAGGATTGCTGGACATAAGAATAAACTTACTACCCGTTTTTGTGAGATTGCTGATTTGTTGCGTGAGGCAGATTATAGGGCAGCCCTTCAGGGCTCTGATATAGTGACGGAGATGCACATCAAGCAGGCTATCAAAGAGAGGATATACCGATCAAATAAGATAGAGCAACGAATACAAGAGTTGATAGAGGAAGATACCCTGATTATAGATTCACAGGGCAGCAAGGTTGGCCAGATTAACGGCTTAGCGGTGCTTGATCTTGGCGACTATATGTTTGGCAAGCCCTCGAGGATTACTGCAAGGGCATATCCAGGTAGGGCAGGAGTAATCAATTTAGAGAGAGAGTCGAAGATGTCAGGCAAGGTTCATAATAAGGCTATTATGATTATAACGAGTTATCTTGGCAGTTGTTTTGCCCTGTCAAACACTATCAGCCTTTCTGCTTATATTGCCTTTGAACAACTATATGAGATGATTGAGGGTGACAGTGCTACCTGTGCAGAGCTATATGCGCTTCTTAGCAGCATCGCTAATGTACCCCTTAAACAGTCTATTGCTGTTACTGGCTCAATGGATCAGAACGGAGATGTCCAACCAGTAGGCGGCATAAATGAAAAGATTGAGGGGTTTTTCAGCCTCTGCAAGGCAAGAGGATTGGAGGGTACTCATGGCGTCATAATACCCTCAAGAAATGTCAAACACCTCATGCTCCGAGAGGATGTAATAGAGGCTGTTGCAAAGGGGAAGTTTAATATTTATTGTATTGAAAGGGTAGAGGATGGGATTGAACTACTCACGGACATGAAGGCGGGCAGATTACAAGACAATGGGAGATATGAGGAAGGCAGTTTTTATGCCCTTGTTCAGGGGCGCCTTGGTGAATTCTCCACAGCTTTGGAAAAAAAGAAAGAACAAGACCAAGACAAGCTGGACTGTTGAGTTATCACAATTCAGTATTGTATTGGTAATGGATTGCTAATAGAGACCTTTGGTGTCAAGGCTCTTTGCTGTATCAATTATGTCCAGAAACTTGAAAGGTTATAGGTGTAGAAACTTTAATCTATTAGTTTAGGAGCCCCTTGCATCGCCTTACTTTTATGGTCTCATCCAGAGACCCCTATACCCTTCAGAGACTGCTTGCTGCAATAATACCATCCTCTCTAAGGGTAAGATGACAGAGTATCTTTCCTTTCATTATAGGAAACCTCTGCTCAAGATGCCGCTTTGTCTTGGTGCATAATCTTCTAAGGATCTCAAATCTTTTGCTGTAATATAGACTTGGAAATAGATCATGCAGGGTAGCTGTCAGGAAGGGTTCTATGTCATTTCTCGTCATGCCTGCTTCCTGTAAAAGGAGATAAGCCTTGTTTACTGAAGGGATCTCCTCGGTCCAAAGCAACAGACAAAAAAGGGTCTCCCAGTGCACTGCAATATGGAGATTATTTATCGCAATACCAGGGTCATTAACAGTATCGTCTAATGCCCTTTCAATAAGCCTTGAGATCAACTTTAGAATTAAAACAGGCTCGCTGTGAATTACATAGGCAGCATCATTGAAATTGAAGATACCTTTGTGGGCAAGCATTGAAGAGTGGCTGTCACATACCACAACATCTCCTGACAAGCCCTGTGAGCTTAGGGGTATGCAAACTGTCATAACAGCCTATTTTATCATAGTTGAAGGACTTGATAATATAGCCGTTACTGTGACCCAAAGTTGCCGATAGAAACTGTAAGGAGCAAGAGGGCATGCCTGAAAGCCTTTATACTGCCACAGGGTTTATTAAAAAGGGCCATAGGTCATTCAGTCACCAAGAGGTGATTAGTTTGGCATTGTCTGTGAA
>CALEDV010000083.1 GCA_937949555.1 uncultured bacterium
CATGGGAAGCCTGCCCTCTGAGAGAGAGATGCACAACCGATATAGAATTAGGCAGGGCCATAACAAGACAGAGGTATGAAGGGTAGCGAAGGAGGGAAAAGGAAAATACCGCTGAAGGCAGAGCGATATACGGAAAAGGAAAATGTTTGGTAGAGCCTGTGTTTGGACAGATAAAAACAAGAAAGGGATTTGGCCAATTCCTTCTGAGAGGATTAGAAAGAGTAAAGCTTCAGTGGAAGATAGTGGCAACAGCCCACAACCTGTCAAAGATTACGGCAGCGATAATGAAAAAGGAGCGGATGCTGCCGGCCTTAGGGTAAGAACTAAGGTCGGAGACATCTGTCACAATTTTTGATAAAAAGAGTTTTTTTAAACAAGGCTGTTAAATGAGTTTTTAGACAGGCTCCACTTCCCATGTTTTTCCTGCCATTTCTGTAAATAGGGTTTTTCCCAAGATTGTCTTTCACATCACTTCCTTTTCTTAGGTGGATAAACTTTACACTTTATTGCAATATTAGTCTTTATTAAAAAACAAAAAAACGGCAAAAACCTCTATCATGTCTTGCCCTTTGCTTTGATAGTCTTAATATCCTACTAAGATATATTTAAACCGAGTGAGGCAGATTGTAAGCCCAATTTATCCCCCTACAGCCTATTACTTTACCAACCCTAATACTTTAGCCATGAACTCAAGGGCATTTTGATTTAAAAATACTACTGTGAAAAACAGAATAATAAACATGATTGTAAACTTGCGGTCAAGCTCTGTCTTGATAGTCTGCATCTCCTGACGTATAGTCTGCATCTCTTGACGGACAACATCAATCCTACCTTCAAGCCTTGCTTCCAATGCCTTCAAATCAGCCTTTGAGGCAAGCTCCTTTGTAAGCTCATCCCTTAGCTCAAGCTTCTTCTGTATGGCCAGGGCCTCTGCCCTCTCCTCTATAGAATCTAATCCCTCCACAAAGGCCTCTACAATCTTCCGCCCCTGTTCTTTGCCAACCTTCTCTTCGAGGCTGTATAGTAGCTCTATTGCCTTTGTCTGTGCCATTGTAGCAAAAATGTTAGCAAATTAAATAGGTTGTGTCAATCTTAAAAAAGGTGCCTTAAATTGCCGATAGGAGTAAGAGTGTGTGCCGAAAAGGCTTTATTGCCACACCTTTTTACGAGACCTCTGGACCTTCACAGATAATGCCAAACTAATCACCTCTTGGTGACTGAATGAGTTATGGCCCTTTTTAATAAACCCTGTGGCAGTATAAAGGCTTTCAGGCATGCCCTCTTACTCCTTACAAGTTTCTATCGGCAATTTTGAGAAGGTGTCAAATAAGGGATATTGGATAATTAAATTGCCTCATGTTAAACTCTGACATAAATAATAATGGCTATTTTGAGAGATACAACTTCTATTATCCATTACTCTGATCTACTTAAAAACCTAATAATCAGAGACATCAAGGTCAGATACAAGCGCTCTGTGCTTGGTTTTGTCTGGGTCATGCTTAATCCTCTGCTGATGATGTTTATACTCAATTTAGTCTTCTCTGAGCTCTTTAAGTCCTCTACAAAGAATTATACAGCCTATTTGATTACGGGTATTGTATTTTGGAACTTCTATGCCCAAAGCACATCGATTGCTGTAAGCAGTCTTGTTAGCAATGCAAACCTCATAAAAAAGATATTTCTTCCTATCTCACTCTTCCCCCTATCGGTGGTCTGCTCTGCCATGGTAAACCTCGTTTTTTCTCTCATCCCCCTTTTTTTTATAATCTTGCTGTCAAAGGCAGATATCAGTCCCTACCTTTTTATGTTGCCAGTGGTTATACTTTTGAGTGTGGTCTTTGTCTATGGAGTCTCCCTTGCCATCTCCACATTGATGGTCTTTTTTCACGACCTCAGACAGATCTATGAGGTGCTGGTCTTTGCCTTAATGTATATGACGCCTGTGTTCTATCCCATTGATATTGTCCCTGAGAAGTACAGATTTATTGTAGACCTAAATCCCCTTACGCAATACATCAATCTCTTTAGGGGCACCATCTATGATGAGGTTGGCTTTTCCTTTGAGAATTGCCTCTATCTGTTTTTGATCTCATTTACTGCATTACTTTTAGGCAACCTCATATATTCAAGACTCAGAGGCAGGATTGTGTACGAACTATGAAGATTATAGAATTCAAGGATGTATCAGTCAGATATAGGCTATCAAGGTCAAGGCCTAAGACCCTTCAGGAGTTGATATTAGGTGCAATAAAGAGAAAGGACTATGCTGCTGATGATGAAGACTTTTGGGCATTGAGAGGTATAACTCTTTCCATAGAAAGATCCCAGAACACAGGTATCTTAGGGCAAAACGGTGCTGGGAAAAGCACCCTACTGAAGGTTATCGCTGGTGTTATAGAGCCCTCGGGGGGCAAGGTGATTATCAATGGGAAGGTGGCCCCTTTGATTGAGCTTGGGGCAGGTTTTGATATGGAACTAACGGGCGAGGAAAATATCTTCCTTAATGGCTCAATCCTTGGCCTATCTAATAGGGAGATCAAAAAAAGGCTTGATAGTATAATAGACTTTTCTGGGTTGAGGGACTTCATCTATGCACCGATTAGGACCTATTCATCTGGTATGATCTCGAGGTTGGCCTTTTCCATTGCCATAAGCATTGATGCTGACATACTTATAGTTGATGAGGTCCTGTCCGTTGGGGATGAGGCCTTCAGGATGAAATGCAAGGACAGGATAAACGAGGCGATCAAGCATGGGACAACCCTTATCTTTGTCTCCCACAATACCAGGGATGTAATTAACCTTTGCGAGAGGGCTATCTTGTTACAACAGGGACGAGTAGTGTCCGATGGAGATACAGAGATTGTTTCACGACATTATTTATTCGGACACAATAAAAGGGTCTTTGAGGATGTTGAAGAGGGCTATGAGAACAAGCAGTATATAGACAAGCTGTTTCTCAGTGGTATTGCAAATGGGGAGGTCTTAAATGGTAAGAGATACTTCATGCCTGATAGACAGGTTACCAGGGCAGAGTTGATCCTATTCCTTGCAAGGATAATGGGCATGAAGAGAGACTATAAAGGCGAGGTATTATTTGAGGATGTGAGAGAGAACTATGTAGTCTACAGTCATGCTGCATGGCTATATGAAAAGGGTATTATTGAACCTGTAAGGTCAGAGAAGGGGGGCCTATTTTTAAAGCCTCATGACTATATAACCCTCGGTGAGTTAAAGCAGACCCTCAAAAAAATAGACCCATACAAGGCACTCACTGTAATAGATGAAGTCGATGAGACTAAAACCATCACAAGGGGAGAATTATCGAAGATACTGGTAGAGTTCATGGATATTGAAAATCACACATTAGGAGATAAATGAGATGAAATCGGTAATACTGGACGGCTATTTTGGTTATGGCAATCTGGGGGATGAGCTCATACTTAAAAATGTGGCCTCTTTATTTAGAGGGTTAGGTTATGAGGGGGTTTATGCGTTAACAAGTAACATTGGTTACTCAAGAGAGAGACACAATGATATCGAATTTATAGACAGGAAGGACCTGCACAGTATTTTAAGACATGTCTCAGGCTGTTCCCTTGTAGTCCTTGCTGGTGGAGGGTTATTTCAGGAGTATAATAAGTTGTCTCTGCTTGATCTGCTTAAGGGCAATCTTGAGGGCATCAATGCCTATTTAGTACTGCCCTTGGCAGCGAAGATGTATCAAAGACCTTGTTATTATCTATTTCAGGGGGTAGGCCCCTTTTTTAGTGATGAGGGTGTATTGTTTGCGAGGTATGCCTACTCACTGAGTCCGTTGACACTTGTTAGGGATATCAATTCTTATAAAAAGCTCAAGGAACTGGGCATAGATAAAACAGTCCTATCTGCCGACCCTGTGTTTTTGTCCCCACAGCTGAAGGAGAAAAGAGACCACAAACGTAAAAAGATAGCCCTATGTCTAAGGGATTGGATAGATAATGAATTAATCAGTGCAATTATCAAGACAATAAGCACATTTATAATAAGATACGGCCGTGAATCTGACATAGAATTCGTCTCCTTCCAGGAGTCAGGCATCAGGGATTCAGTAATCTATGAAAAGATAATAAAAGACCTATCGAAGGCCTATCACATACCGATCATCAAGACAGAGGGGCTTACCCTTGAAGAGGCAGAGGCTATCCTATCAGAGTACAGTCTCATAATTGGCATGAGGTATCACAGTATCCTGCTGGCGATTAAATATGATATACCTTTCATTGCGATCAATTACTGGGACAAGGTCAGAAATTTAGTAGAGGAGATCGGATTATCAGAGCTTTTGATTGAACCAGGGGATCTGTCTTTTCAAAGGCTCGATGCCCTGTTCAAAGGTGTTATCAGTCAGTATGAGCAGATAAGCAGTAAGATAGCCATTAATAAGATTGCCTTTTACAACCGATTAGACACAAGTATTAATCTCCTCAAGGATGAACTGTCTGGTAGTAAAGACATGGTTATTGAAAGTGCCAGCAATCATTCATTAGATCCTGGTAAGTATGAATCCTACCTTGAGAATTGGATTAGGTACAAAAACTACCAAGCAGAGGTCAAGAGGGATTTTTATACACCCTTTTTTTCGAGACACAACCTTGATAGATTGCTTGCAGATTGCGGACCAGAGAAGATCTTGATCTATCCCTCCTTTATAACCTGGGATACTACCTTTTTTCAGAGACCACACCAGATCCTAAGGGAGTTTGCAAAGAGGGGATACAAGGTATTCTTTATAAGCCCTGACCCTATAAGAGATAAGGCATTGCCGATAAATCAAGTAGGAGACAATCTATTTGTCATTAGCAGTGTAAAGCTATTACAGGGTCTAAAAGAGGCACCTATAATAATCCTCATGACCTGGACGATGAATATAGTCTACAGACAGCTCTTTCCAAAGTCCCTGGTTATCTATGACTGGTTAGATCATTTAGAGGTCTTCAAGGAGTATTATTCACCTTTCATGGAGATCGATCACCTAAGACTACTTAAAAGTGCCGATCTCGTTACAGTCACCTCAGATGCCCTATTAAGGGAGGCAAAGAGGACAAGGGGAGATGCCCTTTTGGTGCCCAATGCAGCAAGGGTCGAGGACTTTGTGATCGATTCTGATGCCCCTGTCCCTGAGGATCTATTACCTATAATAGGATTGAATAAACCCATAATAGGCTACTACGGACTCTTTGCCTTATGGAGGTTTGATTACGACCTCGTAAACTATCTTACGGCCTCTATGAGTGATGTCGTTTTTGTTTTTATAGGGCTTTCTGATGATGACTCCCAGAGGCTCTTTCAACAAAGGGCAAACCTATTCATTCTGCCTCCTAAAAAATACACCGAACTAAAGTATTACATGAGGTTTTTTGATGTAGGGATAATCCCTTATAAGATAGACAGGATTGCTGAGACCATATTCCCAAACAAGCTCTGTGAATTCCTCTCTATGGGTATACCTGTTGTTACCACTGCCCTGCCTGAGTGTAAGAAATTCAAGACCCTTTTGATCTCTGACAACTATAATGGCTTTGTCAAAAACATCTACAGGGCTATTGGGCTCTCAAAGGACCCCAATCAAAGAGAGAGTATCAAGCAGGAGGCCTTAGAGAACTCCTGGCAACACAGGGTTGATGTGATCATAGAGGCCATTAGTAAGATTTCAAAGAAGGAGGCTGAATATGACATTGAACTCTTAATACAGGAGAATGAGGCCTTAAATACCATTCAGGATATCTTGCTATCGAAAAACAGGTCACTCTTTGAAGGATTTAAGGATGCCATTTCCGATAGAGACAAGACATGGCTGCAATTAAACAGGGTCATTGAAGAAAAGGGCACTGTTGCGTCAGAGTTAGAGACGAAGGTTGCAGAGTTAGAGACGACGAAGGCAGAGTTGTTTTTCTTAAGAAGGGAATATGATGGATTACAGAGATTGTATCACTCAGTAATAAACTCCCTTACTTGGAGGGTGGGTCAATTTATTGGACGACTCATAGGTGTAGAGTCCCCATGGAGGAGGGCGCTTAAGAGGTGTTTTAATAAAGCAGCCGATAGGCAGGATGTTGAAATAAATGCACAGGGATCTGAGATAAAGTCATGGGAGGGTGGTTCATCGGCCACAGAACCAGTAGGTAAGGCCTATCCTGATGACCTCTTCAAAGGCACAAGGTACGATGTCATATTTTTCTCTATGATCGACTTTTCTTTCCGTTATCAAAGGCCACAACAATTGGCCACCTATCTCTCAAAGAGGGGGCATCGTGTCTTTTATCTGAATATCACACAGTTTCTCCCATTAGATGATCCAAGGCAATTTGAGACAAGGCAGTTAGCCGAAAACCTCTTTGAGGTCTTTGTAAAGACTACTAAGGCCCTTGACATATATGGTGGTTCAATAGATGAGGCCTCCCTTGAGGCCATAACCCGATCTTTATATGGATTGAGGCATAAATTTAACATCGCAACGGCCATATCGATTGTCCACAATCCCTTTTGGACAAGGGTTGCCTTCACAATGAAGGATACCTATGGTTGGAAGGTACTTTATGACTGTTTGGACGAATGGGAGACCTTTACTGGCATTGGTGACTATGTATTGGCCCAGGAGAGACAACTTGTAGGGCATTGTGATGTATTGACAGTCACTGCGGATAAATTATTAAAAAAATGGGATTCGCTGAACAACAGGGGTTTAATAGTAAGGAATGCCTGTGATTATGAATACTTTTCAAAGGCCTCAGCAAGTGAGCTGTTAAAAGATACAAGTAGGCCCATAATTGGTTTCTTTGGTGGTATTGCCGACTGGATAGAGATCGATTATATAAAGATAGCTGCTACCAAAAAGAGAGGATGGAACTTTGTCATGCTTGGTGGCATATTCACTGATGTGTCCTCAATCAAGGATCTACCCAACGTATATCTGCCAGGAAATCAACCTTACCACCTGATGAGGGATTATCTGTATAAATTTGATGTATGCCTGATACCCTTTAAGAGAAATAAGATAACCGAAGCCGTTGACCCAGTTAAGCTGTACGAATACTTTAGCCTTGGGAAACCAGTGGTAGCAAGGGACCTCTACGAGATTAGGTTTTACAAGGAGGTGCTTTATCTATTTGACACCGCTGAGGAGTTTATTGAGGCTATTGAAAGGGCCCTTGCCGAGGACTCTGAGGCCTTGAGGCAAAGGAGGATCTCCATTGCCTCGACCAATACATGGGCAGACAGGGTTGAACAGATCGATCAGGCTGTGAAGGCCCTATTTCCCAAGGTGTCTATAATCATTGTGACCTATAACAATATCCAATACAACAGGCTCTGTATAGAAAGTATCCTTACCAAGACCGACTATCCTGATTATGAGGTAATAATCATCGACAACAGATCAACCGATGGGACAAGGGACTTCCTGAAGACTATTACTGACAGCAGGGTAAAGGTGATACTAAATGAAGAAAACGAGGGCTTTGCGAAGGCAAACAATAGAGGGCTCCGTGAGTCAAGGGGTGACTATATTGTATTTTTGAATAATGATACAGTGGTCACCAAGGGTTGGCTTACAAGGTTTGTCTATTACCTTGATAAATTTAAGGAGATCGGTATGATTGGGCCTGTTACGAACTTCTGTGGCAATGAGGCAAAGGTTGATCTACCATACACAGAATTAGGAGACATGGATGCCTGCGCCTATGAATATACCTCAAGACATGAGGGGAAGTTGTTTGATATACCTATGCTCGCCCTTTTTTGTGCGGCAATGAGGCGAGATACCTTCGATAAGGTGGGGTTTTTAGACGAGGCCTTTGGTATAGGCATGTTTGAGGACGACGACTATTCCTATAGGATCAAATCCGCTGGATTGAGGATAGTGTGTGCAGAGGATATCTTTATCCATCACTTCGGTCAAGGTGCCTTTAAAAAATTGATTGATGATGGAAGTTATAACCAACTGTTTGAGAAAAACAGGCAGTACTATGAGAAAAAATGGGGGAAAAAGTGGTTACCTCATGGACACAGAGGCAACAAGCCTATTACTTATATAGATTTCAATTTGTCCTCAAAGATTGTCTCATCAGAGGTCCCTCTAACGGATCCATCGAGACAGACCCAAAACAGTTACGATGCTTCTACCCCTTCGGATGATGCATTAAGCCAGGCTGTAAGATCTTTGGATACTGTTGAGGCCCTTTCTGATGTAGATGATAGATTAAGCCAAACCAAGAGTCATTGGGATCAGGAGGCTGGCACATGGAAGTTGGGCAGGGGGATCTATTGGTTAGAGCATCAGGAGGTCCTGAGGAGAATTAATCTTAAGGTCTCAGGGGATCCTGACATTGATGCTGTCAGTTACTTCATGGGCCTTCTCAAGGCTTGGGGGTATGAACTACCCTTAGAGCGGGCCTTGACCCTTGGGTGTGGAGCTGGAGATCTGGAAAGGAGACTTGCTGGTTATGGCCTTTTCCTACGCCATGATGCGTACGATATATCAGAGAAGTCAGTTGAGATGGCAGCAAGGGCGGCAAAAGAGAGCGGGTTTACGAATATTTATTATCAGACAACGAATATCAATAAGGTCCTCTTGCCCGAAGAAACCTATGATGTTGTATTCGGATTTGGTTCAGTGCACCATTTATCGAGGCTTGAACATGTCTTTTCTGAGGTAAACAAATCCCTTAAGAAGGATGGTATCTTTTTTCTCAATGAGTACATAGGTCCCTCCTTCTTCCAGTGGACAGACCGGCAGATTGAGGTCATTAATAGCATCCTGAAGATATTGCCAAAGAGATTAAAGCAGGTTGTTACAAACCCAGAGTTTTACAAAGAGCACTACACGAGACCCTCTGTTGAAGAGGTGCAAGGGGTTGACCCCTCTGAGGCCTGCAGGTCTGAAGAGATACTCCCACTATTGGAGTCCTTCTTTGATGTGGTGATAATAAAGCAGACAGGCGGGGCCTTGCTCCATTCTCTATTGACTAACATCGCGGGCAATTTCAGAACAGAAAATGAGGTTGATATAGAACTTTTAAAGGCCATTTTCATGATCGAAGACGCCCTTATGCGAGAGGGCGATATAAAGAGTGATTTTGCAGTGATAGTTGCAAGAAAGAAAGGGATTTGATTTTAAGACCCTAATTCCCAAGGCCAAAGGGTCGAGGTGCCCTCATATCATGATTGCAAGACAAATACAGATTATCAAGAATGGATAAGGACCAGTTGTTATGATACCCACTAACAGCAGTAAGCGTATACTCTTGATTGCCTATAACTATCCACCCCTTATCTCTCCTCAATCTATAAGGTGGCTCTACCTCACCAGGGGGCTTGTCAGATTGGGTCATAGGGTTGATGTGCTTACCATTAGTATGCCAGGGCACTTCAAAGACCTAATGGATATGATACCGAAGGATTCAAGGATCTATCGCACCTTTCCTGGTCTTTTCTACTACATAACCTACAAATACTCTCGGGAGAGGTCACGGGGGGATAATAGACAACCAGAGGGCCCCAAAAAATCTGATGATGACCTGATCTTCCGCATCTATATGTTAGTCCATGGGATATTGAACAGGCTTTTTGTCCCAGATATCTATGCAGAATGGCTGCCACAGGCCCTAATAAAGGGTTATTGCATTATGAGGTCTCGCCCCTATGATGTCTTGATCTCCTCTTCAGAACAGAGGATATGTCATCTGGTTGCCTATGGATTGAAGAGGCTCTTCCCTGTAAGGTGGATTGCTGATTACGGCGACCCTTGGATCTATCCCGTTGCTACTAATAGGGAATCAAAGCTCAAGAGAAAGATAATCAAGTTGACCGAGTCTCATATCTTAAGGCACATGGATTTTATTACCCTTGCTGCAGAGGGCATAAAGAGACTATACCTGAAGGACTACAGCTTCCTAAAGGACGATAAAATGGAGGTAGTCACCCAAGGCTATGACCCTGAGGCCTTTGAATTATTACCTTATGATCCAAAGGGTGATGAATTTGTCCTGACCTATTGTGGGAGTTTCTACAAGGACCTGAGAGACCCCTCAAATCTTCTATCTGCCCTAAGGGAGCTAGACATAAAGGAGATGAGGGTAAAGATCGCAGGTAGGATCAATGAATTTGAAAGGCCCTTGAGGGAATCGCCTCTTGCAAAGATAGTTGAATATAAGGGATTTGTCGATCCCATGTCCTCTATCGGCCTCCAGAAGAATGCGACAATACTGATATTCATAAGCAATGCAACTGACACACAGATACCAGGGAAGATCTACGAATATCTTGGTGCAAAGAGGCCTATCTTATGTATCACTGGCAATGAGCGAGACCTGTCGGCAAGGCTTATTAAAGACGCCAATAGAGGGATTGTAGTCAAGGACCGCAAAGAAGATATCAAATATGGTATTTCTGAGCTATACAGGCTCTGGAAAGAGGGTGTATTAGAGAGTTCGTTCAATCTAAGGGATTTAGAGGGCTTTACATGGCTTCACTCAGCGAAAAAGATAAGCGAGGTAATTGACAAACTATGAGGATACTCTTTTGTTTTGGTACAAGACCAGAGGCTATTAAGATGGCGCCTATAATCAAAGAACTCCAATCAAGCAAGGACTTTGAGGTTGGTATATGTCTAACTGCGCAGCATAGACAAATGCTCGATCAGGTTATGGACTTCTTTGCGCTCAGGGCTGATTTTGATCTAAACATTATGAGAAGAGACCAGGGCCTCCATGACATTACCATAGCAACCATAGCAGGGATAGTGGATACCACCAGGGCCTTTAAGCCAGACCTGGTGCTCGTCCAGGGGGATACGACTACCACATTTGCCTCTGCCCTTTCGGCCTTTTACGAAAGGGTGCCCATTGGTCATGTGGAGGCAGGTCTGAGGAGCTTTGATAAATATTCACCATACCCTGAGGAGATAAACAGGGTCTTGACCACCCAGCTTGCCTCTATCCATTTTGCCCCAACAGAAAAGGCAAGGGCAAACCTCCTGAGAGAGCATGTCCCAGAGGAGACCATCCATGTGGTTGGTAACACGAGCATAGATGCCCTGTTTCTTTGCTTAGACATTATCAAGAAGGAGGAGGAGGTCTATAAGGAGAGGTTTTCGCACCTAAACCTTGATAACAGGAGGGTCATACTCGTCACTGGGCACAGGAGAGAGAGCTTTGGTGAGCCCTTTAAGCATATCTGTAAGGCCATCAAGACCATCGCCTCTATGAGGGATGTTGATGTGGTCTATCCTGTGCATCTTAACCCAAATGTCAGGAGGCCTGTTTATGAGATCCTAAGTGGTATTGCCAATATCCATTTGATCGAGCCCCTTGATTATCCGGACTTCGTGTATATGATGGACAAGAGTTATCTAATACTCACCGACTCAGGCGGTGTTCAGGAAGAGGCCCCGTCTCTGGGCAAGCCAGTCCTTGTGATGCGAGATGTTACAGAGAGGACTGAGGGCATAGAGGAAGGTACGGCGAGACTTGTTGGGACAAATACCGAAAGGATCATAGGGGAGACCCTGCTCTTACTCGACAGTGAGGAAGAATACAAAAAAATGGCAAATGCCATCAATCCCTATGGAGACGGCACTGCAAGCCAGAGGATCAGGGATGTGATATTAAGGTTATAGGGAAAAAAGGGGACAGGCTACTTTTTCCAAGGGAAAAAGTAGCCTGTCCCCTTTTTTCCCCTCTCTTTTCCCAAGGGAAAAAGTAGCCTGTCCCCTTTTTTCCCCCTTTTTTCCCTGGGGTTAGGTTGATATAAGGGGCAGGAAAAAAGTATATTTATTCGGAAGTGAATGTGCTGTCAGAGGACAACCATTGGAGCTTAACTTAGGAGATTAGGTAGTACCTTGAGACCTTCAGGCGATTTTTTTTCTATTGCAAGGCCTTGTTATTCACCCCCAGATTGCCCACAGGGGTAATAGGGTATGCAGCGCATTAGGCCTTATGGAGGAAAGAATCTGCCTGTTTTTTAATGAGGTCTTGAGGCATAATCCATGACCATTATTTTGATACTGCCGGTTAAATTAAAGGCATAAACAGAGGAGAGGAAGATGTTGAAATTAGACAACAGGGGTTTTACCCTAATTGAGGTGCTTATAGTGGTGCTTATAATAGGGCTTTTGGCCTCCCTTATAACACCTAATCTTATGGAACGCTTCGAGAAATCAAAGGAGGAGATCACAAAGGCCCAGGTCGAATTGCTCTCTTCGGCGGTTCAGTCATTCATGCTTGACGTAGGGAGGTGCCCCACCTCATTGACTGAGCTCATAAGTTCTACTGATCCCAGATGGCGGGGGCCCTACCTGTCTAAAAAGGAACTACCTGTGGATGGTTGGAAGAGGGAGTTTCAATACAAATGCCCTGGAGAGCACGGGCGCTTTGATCTCTATTCCCTAGGCCCCAATGGCCAGCTTGATGACAAGGCAATAAAGAACTGGTAGTCATGCGTATAGGCGAGATACTGAAACTTCGCTTCGGGGTCAAAGACAATGATATTGAAAAGGCATTGGCAATCCAGAGACAGATCGGTGGCTACTTAGGTCAGATACTGATACAAAAGGGCATTATCACAGAAAATCAGCTCCTCTCAGGCTTATCGGAACAATTAGACATACCAGTATTTGACAATACCGACTTTGCATGGGACCATGAAAAACTTGCGCCTTTGTTCAATGGCACCTTGTCCCCTGAATTTGTGGTAAAAAACAACTATATCCCCATTGACCTTGACCAGGAGGACAAATCAATCACCTTAGTGACCAATGACCCTCTAAATAGCGCCGTTGAAGAATATGTGGTTAAGACAACAGGATATTCAATCAAGGTCATGCTCGCCTCAGAGCAGACGATAAAGGAGCTCTCCCGTTTTTATGAGGCAGACAGGGGCGATGACTATGTATCGTTAAATGTAGAGGATTCCCCTGAGAAGCTCAAGGAGATGGCCTTTGAGGCCCCGGTAATCAAGTTCTTAAACAATCTTATGAGCAGGGCCGTTGAGTTGAGGGTAACAGACATACATATAGAGCCTGTGGGCAATACATACAGGATAAGGTTCAGGATAGACGGGATCCTGCATGAGATACAGGCCCTTGAAGAGGCCTTTTATCTTGCTGTAGTGTCAAGGATAAAGCTCCTTTCAGGGTTGGATATTGCAGAGAAGAGGCTGCCTCAGGACGGGAAGTTCACCACCAAGATAGCCTCTATACTCCTTGACATAAGGGTGTCAACGATCCCGATGGTCAAGGGAGAGAGCGTAGTTATGAGGCTACTTTATCGAGAGCGCCTGACCTTTGACATATCCCGTCTTGGCTTTGAAGGCGACCATGCAGAGGTGGTGTTGGATATTATCAAGAGGCCCTATGGCATGTTGTTGGTCACTGGGCCGACGGGTTCAGGCAAGACAACGACCCTCTATTCGATGCTGAGCCGTTTGAACAATAAGGACAAAAAGATAGTGACCGTAGAGGACCCCGTTGAGTACCAGATAGAGGGGATCAATCAGATACAGGTCAAGGCTGATATCGGATTGACCTTTGCGGCCTCCCTCCGTTCAATCTTGAGGCACGACCCAGACATCATCATGGTTGGAGAGATCAGAGACAGAGAGACTGCTGAGATATCCATACACTCAGCCCTAACAGGTCATCTAGTCCTATCCACCCTTCATACAAACGACTCGCCGAGCAGCCTCTTCAGATTGATGGAGATGGATATAGAGGACTATCTCCTAAATGCAGCCATAATTGGGGTAATAGCCCAGCGGATAGTGAGGAAGATATGCAGCGCCTGCAGCGTCCGGCACCAACTATCGGATGAGGTTATCAGGGAGTTTGACCTAATCAGGATTTACGAAAAACACAGGGGATTGTTTTCAGGACCTATGGTCTTCATGAAGGGTCAGGGCTGTCAGCTATGCGCTGGCACAGGATACAGGGGTAGGATGGCCATATACGAATGCTTTGAGTACACTGACTACCTCAAGGAGATATTCATCAAGCATCACTCCCTCGAACACCTCAAGAGGGTCCTCGTCAATGAATTTGGCTTCAGGACCCTCAGGGAAGATGGGCTTATAAAGGTCATGAAGGGACTGACCACTATCGAAGAGGTCTTGAGGGTTGCCTGATGGAGTTTAATTATCGGTGTATAGATGCTGCTGGCAACAGCATAAGCGGTAGCATCACTGCTGGTGGGCTCTCGGAGGCAAAGGCCCTTCTGAAGAACAGGGGCCTCATGATAGTTGATATAAGTGCAAAGCCTAACAAGGCCAAGGGCCTCCTGTCGCGAAAGAAGGTCAAGGATGCCGATGTCTACAACCTATTTCGTGAATTAAGCATCCTCATCAAATCGGGCATAAAGATAGACAGGGCATTGGAGATACTGATAGAGTCTTCGACAAACAACCAATTAAGCGAGTCGCTCTCATCGATCCTGAGGGATGTCAAGGCTGGTAAGCCCCTTGCCAAGGCCTTTGATAGCACTGGCAGGTTTAGTCACCTTGCCATCACCATGATCCATGCAGGAGAGGGCGTTGGTGACATAAGGTCTGCCTTTGAAAACATCGCTGAATACCAGAGGTTTCAGATGCACTTCAAGGGGGAGATAAAGAATGCCCTCGCATACCCTGTCTTTCTCATCTGTGCGAGCCTGCTTACGATACTTGTGATATTCAAGTTTATAATCCCCCGCTTCTTCAGCATCTTTGGGCAGCAAGAGGCGGCATTGCCCCTGGCCGCAAAGATCCTCTACGCCGCTGGGGGTTTCCTAAGCCTTGCGAACATCTATTTTTTTGTCTTTGCTGGTCTGCTCTTTTTCATCCTCTTCAGGGCAATCAACAAACAAAGGTTGCTCTCTAACCTATACTCATATCTGACCTACATACCGATTATAGGCAAGCTCATCTTGCACCTCGAGCTCTCCAGATTCTCCTACTCCATGTACTCGATGCTCAACAGTGGTATAGAGTTCATCAATGCCCTTAGCTTATCAACGGGTGTGATCACAGACAGGCGGATCAAGGCCTCAATAGAGCCTACGATAGTCCAGATCAAGGAAGGCAAGGCCATTGCCGAGGTCTTTAAGGGTATCGACCTGTTGCCTGATATTGTTCACAACATGCTAAGGGTTGGTGAAGAGAGCGGCAACCTCAAGGAGATCTTTTATGAGATCCACAAAATATTTGATGAGAAATTCAAAAACACCACAAAGAGGGTCCTTGCCCTGATTGAGCCCCTTGTAATCACCATCACTGGCATTATAGTCGGGTTCATTGTAATATCCCTGATCCTCACTGTCATGAGCGCTGGGAACATCAGGTTATGAATAGGACGCAGGGTTTTACCTTCATCGAGATACTCTTAGTGGTAAGCATTGTAGGCATCCTCATGTCCATAACTGTCCCGGCGTCATACTCCATGTACAAGAGGTATGAGGCCTCCTTGAAGGCAGAGAAGGTCTTGACCCTTGTGGCATCGCTCAGGCTACAGTCCTTCTTGCATAGTGAGGAAAACACCCTATCCTCAAAGGAGGGGAGGCTCTTGATAAACCAGGAGGTCTATAATCTACCGGAGGATGTATTTGTGCAGATAGACCAGCCTATCAGATTCTTCAAGACTGGCGCCACACAGGGTGGTGCAATGAAGATACACACCGATGAATTTTCTTTTGTAATTGATATAAGTGCCCCCTTTGGTGAGATGACGATGAATCTCCAGAGGCGGTCTTCGTCATGAGGTTGTGGTCAGAGATGCTTAATCAGCGGGGTTTTTTAGTCCTTGAGATCCTTATTGCAGGCATCATCTTGACCACGAGCATTGCGGCCTCGATGTATCTATTTAAGATGGGCTTTGAGCATCTTCAGAGGGCCAATGACTCAAACGTCCTATCCTCGAGGCTGCCTGATGTGATGGCCCTTCTAAAGGTGATTGACATAGACCAAAAGAGCGGCTCTGAATCCCTTGGCAATGGCGTTGTCCTGCACTGGGAATCGAGGCTTGTAGACAAGACAAGACCAGTAAGGCAGACCGTAGAGGGGGATACAGTAACATCCATACATGAGCTTTATCTATACAGGGTTGACTTCCGCCTCAGATACAAAGACATCGAGAGGAGCTACAATACCAATGTCTTTCGTTATAAGAGGCTCCTTTTAGAGAAGGATGTATTCTTCTAAGGGTTACACGCTTATAGAGGTCATTGTAGCCACTGCAATCTTCAGTGCTATGGTGCTACTGGCTACCTTTGCCCTTGATCAGGGTCTGAGGCAGTATCAGGGCTTGATGCAAAGGGGCGTAAACTTTTGGGACAACGCAAGGCATCTGTGGGTGCACAAGAGCCTATCCTCTGCCCTGGATTACTATGTGAGAGACAGGTCGGGCAAGTGGTTTCCCTATTTCAAGGGCACCGCAGATAGGGTGTCTTATGTCTCCATAGTCCCCTTTGCCGGCGATATCCCTGTGGTCATATGGATCATCAAGGAGCGTCAGGAGGATGGGAGGTACGCCTTGGTGTATTATGAACTGCCGGTATATACGAAGACATACAGTGATATTGAAGATGACTATGCCCTTGGTGGGTATAAGAAGGGTCTCTCCATAAGGCTCTTTGAGGGGCTTGAGGATGTGGAGATGGAGTACTTTGGATATGATATTCAAAGGCAGAGGGAGGGCTGGTTTAATACATTCAATGGAGGCAAGGAAAATGCCCTGCCCTTACTGGTGAAATTCAGATGTAAGATAGATGGTCACGGACACAATCTGATATACGCCATAAATACCAATTCTACAAGGAAGGTGCTCTACAATGAGATATACAGATAGCCCCAAAGGCTCTGCCACCATCCTGACGCTCCTGATAGCCGCTGTTATCATCACCGTTGGTGTGGGCTTTAACTGGCTCGTCAAGGAGCACATAAAGGCTGCTGAGGGGCTAAAAAGCAAGACAGAGGCCATGTTGCATGCCCGCTCTACCTATGAAGGCCTACTTTATTGCATACTATCTGGCACTATAAACAGAAAAGAGATACTGCTCCACAGGGGAGAGGAATTACTTGGCCTCAAAGAGGTCCCCATAAACGGCAGGGAGGTCAAGACTGCTGGGGGTGTAACCATCAAGGTCCAAGACAGCAACGGCATGATCTCCCTATCAAGTCCAGACCCCAGTGCCTTAAAGAGGCTCATAGCCCTCACCACTGGAGAAGATAAAAGGGGTACCACTATTATAGACAGCTACCTCGACTGGATAGATCAGGATGATCTGGTGAGATTGCATGGGGCTGAGAAGGGCTTTTATAGATCCCTGACGCAGCACTATGAACCAAGAAACTATCCGATTCAATATATAGAGGAATTCTCCCTCATAAAGGGGATGGACAAGGAGGTCTTCGACAAACTATCCATGCATGTCACATTGCTCCCAAGCACTGGGTTTAACCCAAACTCTGCCTCCCTCGAGGTGTTGATGGCCTATCTTGACATTGATAGACCTGTTGCCAACACCCTGATGGACTATATATCCAAGAAGCCCGTGACCTCAGACCCCGAGTTATTTGCCCTTGCAGGCAGGTTGATCGAGAGGACAGAGGGTATAAACTTTTATCCCTCCAGGTTTTTTGATATCCTTATAGGCGCTGGCAGCCCCAAGACCCTCTATTCCATTAGGTCTGGCCTTGACGTGAGGCCCTTGGTCAGGTTCCCCTATAGCGTAGTGTATTGGAAGGAGCAGTGATGCTTGTAGGGTATCTCAGCAAGAGGGGTATAGAGATATATCATGTAAGGGGCAGCAATGGGTCTCAGGGGATTGGGGTCACCAAAAGGGCCTCAGGATTGCCACAGGACCTCAGACCCCTTGGTCTCGATAGATTATTGGGCAAGAGGCTGCTCATTGTAGGAAGGGATGTCTCGTTGCATATAAAGAGGCGTTATCCCCCTGCCACATACAAAGACCTAAATAAGGCAGTAGGCGTAGATATAGAGGAACTATTCCCCATCAAAGACCCCTCCTATTACATCAAACTATCTGAGCAGACCACTGCCTATAGCCTTGTCGATATATGGGGATGGAGCAAGGCTGACACAGACAGGGTCAGAGACATCTTCCCCTTTAACTACATCGCCCCAGAGGATGCGCTCTTCATCTCTGAGGGGCCTGAATTGAGCATCCTGACTGAAAGGGGCAGCACCTACGCAGTGGCCCACTCAAGGGAGGGCTTCATAGCCTGCAGTGTTATCAATGACCCCCCAGGGCACAGCATTGATAGGCTCCTAAAGGGTATCAGTAGGCAGACAGGAGGGGTTAAGCGGGCAAATCTGTATGGGGTCTCTGACAAGGCTCTGGTTGACGCCCTAAGGACCCTCGTGCCTGAGACTGTCAACAAACAGTCTAAGCCCTATCCAGTGTGCATAGACCATGCAGCAGCTCGAGACCTTAGGGACTTCAAGACTGCCCCTGCACAAAGGGATGTATTGAAAAACATCTACAGGGCCATGAGGCTTTTCATATACCTGTTGCTTGCCTCTACATTGTCCCTTTTTATCACAAACAGGGATTACGACCTTGCCATAGGTGAAATGAAGGATAAGATCAGTGCCTTTTCTAAGGAATCTGTTCAGGAAAAGACAGAGGATGATTACGCCGATGTGCTTGAAGAGCTCCACAAGAAGATGGAGGACCCCGTAGACCACCTGCAGATACTCGACCTGCTTGCGGGGCTATTACCGGAGAAGAGCCATGTCACGAGACTGAACTTAAACGATAAAAATCTCGAATTGGCCCTAATGTCCACAGACCCCTTAGTCATAGTCAAGAAGCTTGGGGAATCTGACATGTTTGGGGTAATAAGGCTCAAGGGGACGCCCATGAAGGACGCCAGGGGCATCTATACCTTTACTATCACTGCGGAGCTGAGATGAACAGCGGTTTGACTAAGACATTAGGGCTCTATATACTGATAGCCTTAGCTATACTGAGGTTTGCTGTTGTCCCCCTACACAAGGCATTAAAGGACAAGGCAACCCTCCTTAATGACTACAAGGAGACCTACAAGGTAGCTGCCCTTGCCCATGAGAGACGTAAGTCAGACCTCAGCGCACCGCAGAAGGACTTAGCAGAGAGGCAAGATAGGCTAAAGTCCCTATACCAAAAAGGGGAGCCCTATTCAACCATTCAGGCTGATCTCATCCAGAAGATAATCGAAGGGGCCCAAAAAAAGGGCATGACAGTGGTGAGTTATCAACTCATGGAGGTTGCCCAATCAAAGGTCCTAAGCGAGGTGCCTGTATCGGTGAAGTTAGACGGCACCGCACTGATGTTAATGGATCTTTTGGTTGATATGAAGGCTTGGGACAAAAAGATAAAGATAAGGCATCTTGAGGCCAGCAAGGGCGGCAAGGGCAGCAAGGACATGACCTTTTCTATAACGCTCTCTGTATTTAGGGTAGAGAGATGAATACAGGCCCCCTTGCATCCATAAAGAGGCACCTATCAAAGAATTGGATAGAGCCCTTAGCCTTTGTGATCTTTTTGCTTATAGGCATGCTCCTTGCTGAGAGGCCAGAGGTCCATGTCAACCTCCAACAGGCAAATGTCCCTGTCCCAACAGAGGAGGCCAAAGGAGACAGCGGGCCTGAAGGCATTCAGGAGTCAGGGTCTGACCATAGGGATGAATACAAAAACCTCCAGCAGCGCAATATCTTCTCAGAGCAGGGCACCTATACTGCCCAGAAAGGCTTGCTACAGATACCTGATAATCCTTATAATCTAATCGCCGTGCTTAAGGGCCCAGAAAAGAGGGCAGTCTTCAAGGAATTTACTGGCGATGTAGTCTCCCTAAAGGTAGGAGACAAGCTCATAGACGATGCAGTAGTGGACTCTATCTCAGAGCTATCGGTGAAGGTAAAGAAAGGGGATACCCTTAGAGAATACAGGCTCTTTGAGGTAAAGGGCATTTTAAAATAGACAGGCCCCTTGCCTGTCAAGATTTAGATTCAGGAGGGTGAGATGATGAGTGCCCATAATATGACACAGGTATTAGACCTTTATGACCGATTGAGCAGTGCAACCGACGATCGCACCCGTGCCCGCATAATAGCCGATGCCTTTGCGGAGTTGGAGTTAAGGTATCCTCAACTATCTGATCTGCCAACCCGCACCCACTTATCTGAGACAGAGCTTAGGCTACTGAAAGAGATAGAGCAGTTAAGGGGAGAGCTCAAAGAGACAGAGCTTAGGCTACTGAAAGAGATAGGGCAGGTAAGGGCACAGACAGAGCAGCTGAGGGGAGAGCTCAAAGGGACAGAGCTTAGGCTGCAGAAAGAGACAGAGCAGCTGAGGGGAGAGCTCAAAGGGACAGAGCTTAGGCTGCAGAAAGAGATAGAGCAGTTAAGGGGAGAGCTCAAAGAAACAGAGCTTAGGCTACAGAAAGAGATAGAGCAAGTGAGGGCACAGACAGAGCAGGTAAGGGCACAGATAGAGCAGTTAAGGGGAGAACTCAAAGGGACAGAGCTTAGGCTGCAGAAAGAGATAGAGCAGGTGAAGGCCCAGACAGAGCAGTTAAGGGTCCAGACAGAGCAGTTAAGGGTCCAGATAGAGCAGGTGAAGGCCCAGACAGAGCAGGTGAGGGCTGACCTTTCCATCCAGATAGAGAAGATTCGAGCGAATATACTGAAGTGGAGTTTTACCTTCTGGATAGCACAGCTTGTAGCTATTTTGACGATAATATGGCGTGTATGGGCCTAAGTTTGGCATGGCAGGCCTTCGGGCTGGTAGGATGGGCATTATTATTGGTAGGCCAGGCCCCTTGCCTGTCTACCTCAAATCAAGGACAAAAAGGTGGTAATAAATGACAATCAGGTCTTTCTTTTTTATCGCAATCCTCTTGATCCTATTCAACTCTGGCTGCGCCTCAACAAGACAGCATAAACCTGCACAGACTGACTCCTCTGTGCCATCGGTTACGCAGGCAGAGGCAGTGTCAGAGGCAGCGACCCCTGAGGAGGGCACAAAGGGGCAGAGGCAGGTGATGCAAGAGCTCACACTCCCTGAGTTTAAGGCCCCCAAGGTGCCAAAGGCCCTGCCGCCAAAGGAGCCCATAGACACCACAAGGCTCGTCCGCACTCAGACCCCAACATTAATAAACACAGAGGCCATGCCCCTTGCAGACTTTATAGTCTATGCCTTAGGGGACATACTCAAGGTCACCTTCTTCATAGACGAGCATGTAAAGAACATGAAAAACCCCGTCACCCTCAGGATGGGCGAGGAGTTGTCACCTGACAAGGTGCTCGATATAGTCATTGGCTTTCTCGAGAAATATGAGCTCATAGTAGAGGCAAGGTCTGGGGCGCTGTATATAACAAAGACCAAACCACAGGCCCAGAGGCCAGTAGATGTAAGGGTTGGCAGGGATGTGCCTGAGAGCCCAGCAGACATAATCCAGATAATAGTGCTCAAACATGTGAGGGCCAATGAGATATCGGGCTTTCTAAGCGACATTTACAAGACCAATGTCAACATAAAGGTCTATTTCAAGGAAAACGCCCTTGTGTTATCAGGCCAGGCCTCTGCCATCAGGGAGGTGGTCAACCTCATCAACCTCTTTGATGTCCCTTACATGCAGGGCAAAAGGATATTTATGCTCAACTTTACCTACTGGCAGACCGACGACTTCATAAGGCAGATCACCACCATCCTTGAGGGCCTTGGCTTTACGGTGGCAAAGATGCCTAAGGACGCCGGGATTTACTTCATCACCATAAAGGCCCTAAACAGTGTGATTGTGGTAGCCCCTGATGAGGAGTCAATGAGGTATGTCCTTGAGTGGCACAAGAGGCTCGATGTGCCAGAGGCAGCAGGCACAGAGGAGAAGGCATTCATATATAGGCCAAGGCACTCCAAGGCCTCAGACCTCGTAGAGTCCTTAAAGAGGCTCTATGTGAGCATCCCCACTGCCTCACTACCGGCTCAGCAAGGTCAGGCCCCTGCCCAGCCAGCGACCCAGGCCCCAAGGCCACAGGCAATGGTGGCCCCAACCACTGCGGCCTTTTCTACTCAGGGGCTTAAGGTAGCTGCTGACGATAGAGGCAACATGGTGCTTATCAGTGCCTCACCGGCCCAGTATAAGACCATCCTCAACTATATCGAAAGCCTCGATATCCCTCCGAGGCAGGTGCTCCTGGCTGCCACCATTGCAGAGCTCACCCTCAAGGATGACCTCCAGTACGGCCTCGAGTGGTACATAAAGGGCAGGATGAAGATAGGCACCCATCCTGGTGATTACATACTGAGCACCCTGGGTCATCTTGGGATAGATAAGAAATCTGGTCTGGGTTATTCCTTTATAGCAGACAGCAGCAAGATTGAGGCAGTCTTAAACCTCTTTGCCAGTGAAAACAAGATAAACATACTCTCTTCTCCGAGGCTACTGGTCCTTGACAACCAAGAGGCCTCTATACAGGTGGGCACTGATGTGCCTGTCATCAGTGGCGAGACCAAGACCAACACGCCCGATACAGGCAACACCGTAACGACCCAGAGCGTTCAGTACAGGAGCACAGGCCTTATCCTTAAGATAAGGCCCAACATCAACACACAGGGCATGCTCACCCTCGATATATCCCTCGAATCCAGCGAGGCCCAGCAAAACAAGATATCCAGCGTCAATTCCCCAGTGATCCTCACGAGAAACCTAAAGACCAATGTAGCGGCCTCCACAGACAAGACCATCATACTGGGTGGCATCATGTCTGAGAATATAAGCAACACCGACACAAAGGTGCCCCTCTTGGGCGATATACCTATACTGGGCAGCCTCTTTAAAAACACATCCTCATCAAAGACAAAGACAGAGCTCATCATCACCATCAGGCCCCTCATTATCTCCACTGCCGAAGAGGCGGCCACAGTGACCAACGAGATCATAGATAAGCTCCAGTGGTTTAAATAAAAGGGGCAAGATTTATACATCTCAGACAGGCAATTTAGGGGGTGCCAATTTTGGGTTGACAAGAGGGATTTGTATAATCTATAATGAATGCGATTTTTTGTTGCCTTCACTGTTGACAAGTATTAGGGCGCTATAATATCATCTTATGCACAGGTTTAAAGGGATTGGCCCTTTACACTATGCTAAAACGAGGGAGGTGAGGAGATAGCAGGGCAGATAAATGTAGATAATAATAATGAAGGGCTGTAAGAGATAGTATTCTCGAGGATGTACAAAGGGCCGGCTTAGTCGGCCCAAGAAAGCGACAGAGAGTCTTTGAAAAAATCTTTTAAGGAGGAGTAAATGAGAAGGTATTTTAAACTAATGCTTTTCACCATGCTGGCAGTAGCAATGCTTGCAAGCACAGCAATGGCAGGTACAACCACGGTAAACCATAGGAATACTAATAATCCTGTAACCGTATCTGCACAGGCGCTGGGAGCTGCCAATAATCTTTTGTTGAATGGGACTAATGCCGTTCCGGCCGTGAAGTATGCCTTAGGCCAAACTCTTAGTACTGGCAATCTTATTCAAGTGTCCTTTGATAGTGGCCTTGCATTTACAGGAGCACAAATAAATGTTTGCGCACAAAATGGTGGTGCTGCTAATAATGTAGAAATCGCTACAGCTACTCCTTCTGCAAACACCACTTCCTTTAACTTTCAAGTAGGAAATGTAAGTGGTGTGAGCGTAGCTGCTGGCAACAACATTTGGTTGACTAATGCTGCTTGTCATGGTACTACAAATCCAGATGCAGCGAACTTTCCTGTAAGGGTACTTGCAAACCAGACGACGGGTAATAGGAATATTACTATAGGTGTTGTAACCCCAGTCGGTATATCGGTTGACCCAGCCTCTTCAGCAGTGCTGGCGAAGATCGAGGATGAGTATGAAGTGACTTTAACTACGGCAGATACCATTACAATTGATTACGTTGGCACACCTGGCGATGGCACAGAGTTTACAACGGGCAAGGTTGCAGGGAGTGCTAACAAGATAAGCATTACAAGGACCGCAAAAGATTATTCAGCTACTAATGGCGCACAAACAACAAATACTGTAGGAAATGCTGCCGCAACGGCTAACTTGGCCATTACACTAACGGACACCCAAGACTGGCAGGGTGTGAGTAGGATTTCAGCTGAGAATGTTACCGTCGCATGTCCTGCTACTGCCGGGGCGATCAATGTAACCCCGCCAAGCAGCGGTGCTGCAACATTGAACTATACAACATTCAACGGCAATGCATCGGCCAATGTCTCTGTTTGTGTGTATGTAGCGGGCAATACGCCACTACAGACGAGGACCATCTCGGGCAAATATCAGATAAAATTTGATAATAAGGGTGTGTCTATGCCTGAGTCAACAACAGCAGAATACCAAAAATGGGTGCTCAATGCATACCAGGGCCTTGTTCCGTGGCTTGTAAAGTCCGATGGCTTAAAGACCTACTGTCTGATAAACAACAACTCAACACAGAATGCCCCTGTTACACTTACGGTATTCAGCTCTGAGTCTGCAGCGAACCCAACAAACATATCCCTGGGCAACCTTGCATCAGGTAAGTCACAACTCTATGTCTTTGGTGAAAAGGTAGTAGCAGGCTCTAACGAGTATGATCTAACGGGCCTTACCAATGGTGATCGTTACGCTGCATACTTTACCGTTGCAGCTAATGGTAACTCTGTAAGTGCAACCTGTAATCAGTATGACCCAGCAGGTGCAAAGCGTATAGTGCCTGTGCTTACGGATAAAGATGGGTCTAAGTGGAAGAATTAAGTAGATTTCTTTGTTGAGTAAGCCTCAAATAAGGCGGGCAGATCATCGCCCGCCTTTTTATTGACCAAAAAGGGATTTTATCAAATTTCACGAAGGATGCCGGTAGTACAGATGTGCTGCTTTGTACAGGCCTCTGGCCTGGCAAAAAAAAACGCCTCCAGCATGTCTTATCTCTAACACAACCTTTTGAGAGGATAAACTTACATGAGCGTTGCCGATAAAAAGAAACATCAGGATGACCATGAAGTAGTAATCAAGATAAACTTAGCCCTAATCTCAGGCAAGGCAGCCTTCATTGTCTCTGCTGTCATTGCCCTTATAGCGATCTTTATATATTATCCCTCTACTGTAGGTGACTATGATCTATGGTGGCACTTTGCATTGGGCAAGTACTATGTAGACAACCTAACCATGAGTGTTGACCACTCCATATTTTCATGGACAAAGGCAGACCCAAACTGGATCTACAACACCTGGCTTGGTAGCCTCCTGATGTACTTGGCCTATAAATTTGCTGGGGGCCTTGGGCTGTGGCTCTTGCAGTGGATTTTACTGTCTGCCCTCCTCTTGGCAGCCTATCTATTTATTCGCAGGCTCAACCTGAGATTTGACATAAATTACCTGATGCTCTTTTTCCTTGTATTAGTCGGGCTAAACCTAACGGCTATATTTGTAAAACCAGAGAACTTTACAAACCTGATGTTTGGGTTGACTGTTTTAATCTATCTTTATGCCAAGGCAAAGGGGGATCATAGGCTATATTATCTGTTTCCTCCACTCATGACCTTGTGGTGCAATCTACACGGTGGCTTTCTTGCCGGACTGCTCTTTCTGACTATTACATATTTTGCAGAGCTTGCTGCTTACATTATAATGCCCAAGAAGGCAACGATCTCCACGAAGATGCTAAAGGTTTTTACCATAATACTGCCCCTTTCATACCTGGCCACCTTGGTAAACCCCTATGGAGTAAACTATCATCTATCTATATATAATTCATTGACAAACGAGTTATACACAAAATACTCATCAAAGGTCTTTGCTTATCTGAGCATGTGGCAGTTTGTAATACCTAAAGGCACAGGCTTTCCTATCAGATTCCTGAGCACCTCCTGGGCAATGATTCTTTTGCTATCTGTACAGGTCCTTTTGTTTATACACCTCTATATCAAAAAGAGGTCTCTGGATATGGCCCTTATAGCCCTTGTGATATTTTTCTTTTTCTTTGGCATGTCTTCTGGCAGATATACCCTATTCTTTTTGATCCTGTCTCTTTTTACAGTGCCCTATCTGACATCAAAGACAGATGTCTCAAGATTCAAGGCCTCATACCTGTTGTCTGCCTTGATAATCACTGCCTTCTCTGCGTTAATATTATGGTTTAGTATCTTTTATATTCCAGACAAAAAGTTTTTTGGCTCTGTGTATGATGAAAAAAGATACCTCCCCTATGGGTCTTCAGAGTTTTTGCTGAAAAATAAGATAGAGGGCCCTATCTTCAATGATTACCTTATCGGAGGCTATCTCATGTGGAGCCTCTACCCACAGTATAAGGTCTTTATAGACCCCAGATATGGCCCTTTCTGGCAAGAGGTGGGCCCTGACTATTTTAATCTCATTGAAAACTTCACCTCAGAGACCTTTACTGAATTCTATAAAAAGTATCCCTTTAAGGTTATGGTGCTACATATGAGGGAGGCAGCCATGGCCTTTGCCCTACTGCAGGGAGGTGATTGGAAGTTGGTCTATCTGGATATATGCTCTGTGGTATTGATACACAAATCACTGGTGCCAACCCTGAGCCCAGAGACCCTGGCAACCGATGTGAGCCCAAGGCGCTTTAGGGATGTAGATAGCCCTGATGCCCTGACCATATTGTTTAACTTTTACATCAATGCAGGACCTCAGTTTGGCTATGAGATACTTAAGATATACGAGGCAAATGTTAGTATCCTTTATAAGGGTAGAGACGCCCAAATAGCGCAGATGAAGGAGATGATTAGAGATAAAGAGGCAAAGACGGGAATAAAGGTACTACCTGCCTTCTAAAAGGGCCTAAAAGGGGCCCTAAAAGGGGACAGGCTACTTTTTATGCTAGAAAGTAGCCTGTCCCCTTTTAGAGGGCACTACTTTTATAGTACAATTATCAAATCTACACAATAGGAGGTTATGCCCATGAGATTTGTTGTGATGGTCTGTGTAACATTATCCCTTGTATTTTTTGCCCTTGAGGGCCTTGCAGAGGAGGCCAAGAAGACCCCGAGATGGGAATTAGCCGGTGAGATAGGAGAGGGCTATAACAACCTTTACATTGACACTGAATCAATCACCTATAACAAAGAGGCAAAGACTGTTGCCTTTATAGGCAAGCGGGTACTCACGCCAAAGGGTATTGCAGAGAGGCGTAAGGACTTTGAAGAGAGCATAGAGAGGGCCGAGCGAGAAAGCGGCGGTAAGGTGGAGGATAAGGACAAGCTCTTTGAGAAGGCTGTATTGCCCATGACTGTGTACTACAACAGGTATGAGATAGTCTGTGATAGACAAGAGATTGCCCGGATGCCTTCGCTGAGTGGCAGCATTAATCTGGTGGTGCTCGATAAGATAACAGAGGGCACCACAGAGCACAAATTGATGGAGCGCCTATGCCAAGCCCTCTAAAAGGGGACAGGCTACTTTTTAGTAAAATGAATTAAGTGTAACCAATGCCGAGAATAACAAGAGGCTTAGCGGACGGGCAAATCTATCATGTGCTTAACCGTGGTAATGGTAGACAAGAGATTTTTCACAAAGAAAAAGATTATGAGGCATTTATCAATCTGATGAAAGAGGCAAAGGGATGCTACCCTGTGAAGATATTTGGATATTGCTTAATGCCAAATCATTTTCATATTATTATTAAGCCCGATAAGGGTGAGGATTTAAGCAAATGGATGCAATGGTTAATGACGAGTCATGTTAGGCGTTATCATAGGCATTATGGAGGTAGTGGACATGTATGGCAGGGTAGATTTAAGAGTTTTATTGTTCAGAAGGATGAGTATTTATTAATGGTTTTGAGGTATATAGAGGGTAATCCTGTAAGGGCGGGCTTAGTGCAAAGTGCGAAGGACTGGTTATGGTCATCGCATAGGGCAAGATTAGAAAAAGGGGGACAGTCTAATTATCAGAGAGAGGCTGTCCCCGTTATTGATGACCTTCCAATAGAAATATCACAGGTATGGGACAAGTATGTAGATGAACCAATGACAGAAAAGGAACTGCAAAGGATAAGGGAAAGTGTTAATCGACAATCCCCATATGGAAGTCAACAGTGGCAGATTCATATATGTAAAGAGCTTAGACTGGAGTCCACAATCAGACCGAGAGGTAGACCAGGAAAAAGGGAAAGGGGGCAAAAAAGGGGACAGGCTACTTTTTAGCCCTTTCATCTTACTAAATAGAAAAAGAAATAAAAAAGTAGCCTGTCCCCTTTTATAGCTTTTTAGAGTTTAATAAATGATCAATGCCTTTTTAAATGATATTGCTCAAAGGGTTTTAACCCTGAATAAGTTAGAGCAAAGGTTGCACCTTTGTAAGCTCTTAGATGGACTTGCCTTAAGAGAGGGGGCATCGGTGCTGGACTTTGGTTGTGGTACTGGATTGTTTGCCCCTGTGTTTTATAAGAGGGGGTTGCGCTATTTTGGCTATGATATTGATGATGGCCTTGTCAGATATGGCAATAGGCTTTATGGCGCAAAGGGATGTGTCTTTTCGTCATCTTTGGGAAACTTAAACAACGGGCAGCCCTTTGAACTTATCCTTGCAAATTGCTGTTTTCATCACATAGATGACACTACTGCCAGCGATATAATTAAGGGGTTAAGGGAACATTTAGATGATAAAGGTCTGTTGATATTTATAGATATACTCTTTCCTGAGAATGACCGCTCTGTACTTAGGGCGTGGTTTAGACGGCTTGAGAGAGGCGCCTATATAAGAAGCCAAAAGCAGTATATAGGGCTTGTTGAATCTGCGTTTTCTGTGAAGCGCAACTATATAACTCGTTCTTTTTTTATGTCTATCAGGGGTGCACCCATCTATAATGACCTCCTTGTGCTTGTCTGTGGATAGCAAAAAAGGGGACAGGCTACTTTTTAGCCCTAAAAGTAGCCTGTCCCCTTTTAGAGTCACTTTGTCATTTAGGAAGGTTTGTGCTAACATTATATGACGATAAAAAAGAGGGGTAACAAATCATGGCTATAGCACAGGTTGA
>CALEDV010000084.1 GCA_937949555.1 uncultured bacterium
GACTAAAGAGCCTGCGTAGGCAGACAGTGACGGTATCAGTTACAGGATGGTCAGCAGTCCTGACAAAGAACAAGCCAGAATCTTGGAATTACTTAAGGTAAAACTGTAGCCCTATTACGGAAATACCAAATTAGCCCCAAAACCTTACAGATCAAGCATCTTAACTATGTCTTTAAAAAAGAAAATGAGTATAACTATTCTCTAAATGCGCCATGGCAAGACTTAAAGACATAGCCCTTTGTTATAAAGGCATTTACAAATATATCATTTTAAACGACCTATACTCACTCAGTCGTTATACCTGAGTTCGTAAATTTCACCCTTTCATAGCCCTTAAAAGAAGACCTTAGATCATCATACACATCCACCGAAAGAAACATTTTAAGGATGTCCCTTGTCTTTTGTTCGATATCGATGTCTTTGAACCTATCAGGATATACAGTCTTTCCAATAAAATAGGCGTTAGACATTAACAGCTCAAGGTTTGTCCTATAAAAATTAAAGGGCATTATGGTGTTTACCCTACCTTTGTTAACGGCCTTGAGCATCTTATAAAATTCCTTTTGCCTATTGTAGTCTTGGTTGACCATATTTATACCACCTGTATCAATAAAAATGTACTCTGGGTCCCACTGCAACAGTTTTTCTCTGTCTATAAAGACATGTCCTTTCTTTCCTGTCTCGTCAACCACATTATTTACACCAAGCCACTTAAGAGGTGGATAATTGGCCTCTGAACTCGTTATACCGTGTGCACCCCTTGCACTTATGGCACCAATATAAACATATGTTTTCCTCTGTCCCTTAGTTCGCCTCTCGAGGTCACTAATCATTTGTTGTAGGTATCGATTTAATTCCTCTGCCCGATTCTCTCGGCCCAAAAGGGTACCTAAAAAACTAAAGGCCTTCTGTATATCCTCAATCCTAAATCCCTCTGTGCCAGCATAATTTACTACTACTGTAGGTATTCCAGTCTTATTTTGTATAAGCTGGGCATTGTCTACCTCGAAGGTTATAACAATGTCAGGTCTTACACTGATAAGTCTCTCAAAATCTGGCAGTTTGCCTGGCCCACCTTCGCCTACTGATTCAATATCATGGACCTTATCCTTTATGGCAAGCCAGTAGGCTTTACCTGTAGCTGGATTGCCCCTCATGACCCTCTGTTTCTCAACACCTTCAATACCCACCACCTTATCAAAGGCCTGAAGATAGACAATATAGCGCAAGGATGCTGAGAGGGCCACTATCCTTTGTACATTTTTGGGTATCCTGACATCCCTGTCTGCCATGTCTTTAATGGTGATTAGCTCCTTGGCATGGACAGAAGCCGTCATTATTAATAAGAAAATGAGGGTCATAAGGGGCTTTTTCATTCTTATCCTCCATGGAGTATGCGTTTACTTGCCAAAGGCATAATAGGTTTTGCCTTGGTACAATATGGCACGATCGTTATTTCAGGGTCTCGCTGTTGTAGTCGTTTTTAACTGTGTCCTGTATCATAGCCATATTTAGACCCAAATCAAAACCATTTCAATCTATTTAAAAGGCAAAGGATATGGTGCCCTTTATTGTAAAGGGTGCACCAACGCCATAGGTCGTTCCTGTGACAGCATCATCCATGGCATTGATGACGGAGACATATCTTTTGTCAAATATATTGTCAAGCTCTAAGGATAGTTTTAATCCCTTAAACATACCAATTTTCTCTTTTACATAGTTTATCTTTAGGACAAAGAGGCTGTATGAAGGCACCTCCTCTTTGTGTTCTACATTTCCGTATCTTTTGCCTATGTATCGCATACCTGGAATGACTTCAAGGTCTTTATATTTGAGTATAGCCCAGGGGATACAGTCCATTCTGGGACATCAACTACCTGTTTGCCATCCGTTGAAAGGGTTGCACCAGAGTAGGTAATGTTACCGTCATAAGTAAGCCTTGAGTAAGTAGGATTCAAATAAAAGGTCAGCCAGTCAGAAAGGTATATATTGGTTCCCAGCTCAAGTCCATAGCCCTTTGCCTTGCCTATATTCTGCTGATAGTTTACAGGATTGCCTCCATCTAAGACCCTCGGGTCTGTTACAACAGTCAGTAGATTCTCATGCCTTGATAGGAATATGGTTGGATTCAATTCAAATAAGTCCTTTCGAAGCCTTAACCCGATATCCACATTGTCAGACTTCTCTATGTCTCTATTCCTAAAAAGATCTTTCAATGGAACCCCAGCAGACGGAAAGGCCGAATATAGGCGGTTATATAAATTCAAGATAGGCATGTAGGCATAGGGCCTTATGTAATTCTTCCCATAACTCAGATATGCCTTCACGTGCTCATTGAAACTATAGGATAACCCTGCCCTAGGAAGCCAGACATCATAAGTGGTACCTTCTCTATCGAGATAAGGTGACCTTACTAAGACAGGGTTGTTGTTTTCAAATACCGTTGCCCTTCTGGCCTGATAGCTCAATACCCTTTGAGGTTAGCTCTGTACCGGTGTAAACTGTCTCGGCAGTTTGCTTAGATGGGACGGCTATCTTTTCGCCCTTTACAACGATCTCAGGTAACTTCTCCTCCTTCTGTTCAGCAAGAACATTATTGAAACCACAGCAAATAAAAACCAAAAGACACGCTAATAAATAAATCATCTCAACATCTCCACATTTTTTGCTCCCTTCCGAGAGGTATTGGGCCCTTCATAGGCCTAAGTACTCACCAAAAAAGCCGTGTAAGGTCTTAACCCTTACACGGCCTTCATGACCGAATAGCACCCTTCTTGGATTTTGATATAAAAACATATGACAGAAATCTAAGTCAATATGCCCATGATTGCCGATAGGAATTGACAACAAAAATGGATATGCCAATTGAGAGCAGCAGCACAAAATAAGGAATTTCTCTCAAAAAAGGTTATCCCTTTTGAACTGCTGTTCTGATTGAGGAGCCTTTTCGGCATACCCACTTTTTCTATCGGCATTTAGGATTATTTCAAAGCAGTAATTCAAAAGGAGTAACTTGACAGTCACATAGTTAAAGGCACTTGTTACAGGCATTATTTGGACTTGCCACCTCCATCAGGGCCCTGTAGAATCATAATGCTTTAATGTGCCTGTAATGATGGGGTAAAGGCAAAGGGTGCAAGATTTGATATAATATAATAAGGCATAAATCTCTTAAGAGGAGGTAGTGCTAATAATGGAAGAAGGCAAACAGGGCTTGATGACAGAGAAGGGTTTTATAGATATATTGGTGACAAACATGCTACCGACAACTAAGTATATTGAGACTCGATTTGACA
>CALEDV010000085.1 GCA_937949555.1 uncultured bacterium
TACTCAGTCTCAATGATGTTAATATCGTTGATAAGACAGACTTGCAATATCTCCAAAAAAGGCTTAGCTTGAATGACATTAAAAACATTGTTCTTACTTGCCCACGAAAAGGTGGCTCTTTCAGCGTGTCCATTGCCGCATGGTAGTCAAAATGAAGAAAATATGTTTTACTATAATTGTGTTAGTTCTTTGATAACGACACGGGTTCCATGGAAAGGAGAGAGCTATGGGACTTTACAGACGCAAAGATTCATCTATCTGGTGGATGAGTTTCTGTCACGGCAATAAGCAGTACAAGCGCAGCACCGGGACGGAAGACAAAAAAACGGCAGAAAAAATATATAACACAATTAAGGCAAAAATTATTCTAGGTCGGTGGATACCCGAAAATGAACAAGAGCGTAAAGACTATCTTTTTAACGATCTCGTAGAAAAATATCTACCCTTTTCTCTTGGCAGGCATAAGTCAGAGGCAAGACAATACAGCATTAAAAAGTTGAACAGAATTTTTGGAAAATTCAAACTGGATAACATCACAATTGAAGTTGTTGAGAAATTTCAGTCAGCTCTTTTAAGTGAGGGGTTGCAGGCAGGGGGAATCAATAGACAAGTCTCACTACTCAAAGCTATGATGGCTAAGGCTTGCGATTGGAACATGATTTCCGAGTCTCACCTGAAGGAAATTAGGAAAGTTAAGCCCCTCAAAGGTGAAAAGACAAGATTGAGGTATCTCAGCGTAGAGGAATGTGGCAGGCTTATTTCTGAATGTCCTGAGAGACTTAGACCTGTTGTTATTTTCGCTCTTAATACGGGCATGAGAAGGGGTGAGATACTCAATCTTAGGTGGAAAGATGTAGATATGAAAAACAAAATTATTTTGCTTCCCAATATATCCACCAAAACAATGCAAAAAAGAGAAATTCCGTTAAACGAGACTGCTTATAGACTCCTCGCAAGCATGGTGAGACCATTAAACGACGATGAAAAAATTTTCAAGCTGCAAGTAAGGATTAGAGAAGATTTTGAAAGGGCATGCAAAAAAGCGAATATTCACGACTTCAGGTTTCATGATTTGAGACACACCTTTGCCTCTCACCTTGTGATGTCAGGGGTGGATATACAGACAGTTTCAAAGCTCTTAGGACACACTACTTTGACTATGACACTTCGATATGCTCATCTGTCACATTCGCATTTGGCTCAAGGGATTAAAGTTCTCGATAAAATCTTTGCAGAAGAAAATAACAGGGGGACTTATCCCGATTTTAGAACAGTAAACCAGCAAAATTTGACTAATTACCGAAAAATCCTTTAAAATCAAGCATCGGGGCGTAGCGCAGTCTGGTTAGCGCACTCGCTTGGGGTGCGAGAGGTCGTCCGTTCGAGTCGGATCGCCCCGACTTAAATATATGTTTTAAAGGCTTTGCATTAGCTGTAAAGCCTTTTTTTATGGAGGCAATACAATGAAGGTTAATATTGATGGATCTTATATTGACAAGTCAGAGGCAAGCATATCTGTAACAATGTACTTGCCAAGATTGAGGCAAAAAATGCAGGCTGTCTTGAGGCAGTGATGCTCAATAGAGGATTAATATGGAACTTTCAGACAGAGAGAGACTAAGGGATATTATCAAGTCTGTTTCTTACAATTACAACGAGAGGCCTGTTTATAAGCTTGTTTCAGGGGCCCTAAGCAACTTTTACTTTAATCTCAAAAGGACCTCCATGCGTCCCGATGGGCTTTATCTGATAGGAAAACTTGTTTTTCAGAAGATACAGGATCTCAATATCACTGTTAAAGGCATTGGAGGACTTACCCTTGGGGCAGACCCCATAGCCTATGCAGCCTCCATGTATTCCTATCAGCAGGGGAAGGAGCTGTATGCCTTTGTGGTGCGAAAGGAACCTAAGCAGCATGGCATGGGCTTGCCTGTAGAGGGACTTGTGCAGTCTGGTGACCCTGTGATTGTGGTAGATGATGTAGTTACTACCGGGGGCTCAACCATAAAGGCAATCAGGGCTGCTGAGGGCTTTGGTTTAGAGGTAAAGGCAGTATTTGTGATTGTTGACAGGGGAGAGTTTAATGGCATTGAGAATATAAAAGCCTGCGGGTATCCAGTGTATAGTTTTTTTACCCTTGAGGATTTTACTAACCATTGATAAACCATAGGAGGAGGGCAATGAAGGGTTTTAGAGTTACTGCCTTGTTTGTTGTATTGTTTTGCACTGTTTTGGTATCGGAGTTATATAGTCAGGACAAGATTACTTACCCTAAATCTAAAGAGGTCTTCGGTAGCCTTGACAGAGACGGCGATGGAAAGATTAGCCGAGAGGAATGGGAAGGGGTTGACAAAAACAAAAACAACAGGATCAACAAGAAGGAATGGGAGCGATTCCATTTCAAGTCAGGGGGCAAGGTTGATGGCTGGAAGACAATAGGCTGGTATGATTTTAATAACGATGGTTTTATGGACAAAGAAGAATATATGTATAATTTCAGGAATATAAAGAGATAATACTATTTAAAAAATCTAAGGTCAATATAGGAGGAGGTTTTGGTGGGCCGTTATGAAGAGATTTATAAGAAAAGCATAGATAATCCTGAGGAGTTTTGGGCAGAGGCTGCAGAGGATATAGACTGGTTTAAGAAATGGGATAAAGTCCTTGATGATTCAAGGGCGCCCTTTTATAGATGGTTTACAGGGGGTGAGCTTAACACCTGTTACAATGCCCTTGACAGGCATGTGCAAGCAGGGAGGGGAGGGCAGGTTGCGCTCATATATGATAGCCCCGTTACAAAAAAGATACAGAAGATTACCTATGAACAGATGCTCCAGCATGTCTCAGTATTTGCAGGGGCCTTAAAGAGGGCAGGTATTGAGAAGGGTGATAGGGTTGTGCTTTATATGCCAATGGTGCCTGAAGCGGTTATTGCTATGCTTGCCTGTGCCAGATTAGGTGCCATACATTCCGTTGTCTTTGGAGGTTTTGCACCTAACGAACTCGCCGTTAGGATAGATGACGCTAAACCTAAGATTGTAATTTCAGCCTCCGGGGCGATTGAAGTTACAAGGTTGATCTACTATAAACCAATGCTCGAAAGGGCATTAAGTCTTTCTAAACACAAGCCTGATAGATGCGTTATACTTCAGAGGTCTGAGGTCAGCGCAGTGCTTGACAGTTCCGTAGATATTGAGTGGAATGACTTTATAGATGGAGCTGCACCTGCCCCATGTACCCCAGTGCAGGCAACCGATCCCCTATATATCCTTTATACCTCTGGCACTACTGGCATACCAAAGGGTGTGATGCGTGATAACGGTGGACATGCAGTTGCCCTTAGGTGGAGTCTTGAGAATATATATGACACCCATCCAGGTGAGGTCTTTTGGGCTGCATCAGATGTAGGATGGGTGGTAGGACACTCTTATATTGTTTATGCCCCCTTGTTGACTGGATGCACTACTGTCTTGTATGAGGGTAAGTCAGTGGGCACCCCAGACCCAGGGGCCTTTTGGAGGGTAATATCACAACATGAGGTAAAGACACTCTTTACTGCCCCTACAGCCTTCAGGGCGATAAAGAGGGAAGACCCTGAGGGCAGCCATGTTAAAAAATACGATCTCAGCAGATTCAAGTATCTCTTTCTTGCTGGGGAGAGAACGGACCCAGATACATATCATTGGGCGCATAATCTATTAAAGGTTCCTGTAATTGACCACTGGTGGCAGACAGAGACAGGATGGCCTATCACAGCAAACTGCCTTGGTATTGAGCCTATGCCTGTCAAGCCTGGTTCATCAACAAAACCTGTGCCTGGCTATGATGTAAGGATACTTAATACGGAGGGCAAGGAATTGGAGCGTAATAGGGAAGGACTGGTGGTGATTAAGCTACCGTTGCCTCCAGGCACCCTGCCAACCCTATGGAATGCCGATCAGAGATATGAAAGGGCTTATCTTAAGTTACTGCCAGGATATTACCTAACCAGTGACGGAGGTTATATGGACTCTGAGGGTTATGTATATATCATGGGTAGGGTTGACGATGTTATAAATGTCGCTGGTCATAGACTCTCCACTGGAGAGATGGAAGAGATAATTGCGAGGCATCCCGATGTGGCTGAATGTGCCGTGATTGGCGCCCACGATTCTTTAAAGGGACAGTTGCCTGTGGGACTTGTGGTATTAAAATCAAATGTTAATAGGGATGAGGAGGAAATAAGGCAAGAGCTTGTAAAGATGATCAGGGAGGAGTTAGGACCTATTGCCTGTTTTAAGAAGGCTTGTATTGTGGCACGACTTCCTAAGACTCGTTCTGGAAAGATACTTAGAGGCACCATGCGAAGGATAGCTGATGGAGCAGAGGTAGTAATACCTGCTACTATTGATGACCCTGCAACATTGTCTGAGATCGAAGAGGCCTTGAAAAAGATTGGGTACGCAAGGAGAGACTCAGAGTTCTTTGCTGGTTGCAGTACAACTGATATGGGAAAGTCTTAGGTTATTTAAGATCAGCTCAAATTCCTTAGTGAATGACCTCTTGTGGCACAGTATTGATTGGAGTAATTTATTTCTTAAGCTGCTCTTAAAAGATGTCAAGGCCTGTATATCAGAGGCGAGATTTAAGGCAACAGTGAGGTAATGGTTTCTGTCTGAAACCGCTAAGTCAGAAAGCCCCATATTACTGAGTATGCTGAGTCCTACCCTTGAGGCATGGGTCTTGCCTGATAGGCTGACCACTGGCACACCCATGAAAAGGGCTTCAAAGGTAGTAGTGGTGCCGTTGTATGGAAATGTATCAAGGGCAATGTCTATGGAGTTATATATACTGAGGTGTTCTTTAAAGCCCTTAACAAAGCCTAATAATTGAAGTCTCTTTGCCTCTATGCCTCTTTCCTTGAACCTATTAACTATCCTTTCCTTCGCATAGGGGTCAATAAGAGCCCTTGATTTAATCAAAAGCATTGAATCCTTTTTTGTTTTCAGTATATCTGCCCATAGGTCAAGGGTAAAATCATTGAGTTTCGAGAGATTGTTCAGGGAGCCAAAGGTTATGTAACCTGTCCTTTTAACGGGTGGAGGTTCTATCTCAGGGGCATCTGTAGGGGGCTGAAAACACAAAAAGCATCCCCTCATCCTTATTAGCTTTTCTGTGTAAAAGCCATCGGTCAGGCCTACTGGGTCTGTGAAGTTATCTACTATCCTATAGTCCATTGCCTTCAAACCAGTAGTGTTTGGATAGCCGAGCCAGGTTATCTGATAAGGCGCAGCCCTCCTGGCAAATACTTTTAGCCTGTTATAGCCGCTATGGCCAGCGAGGTCGATGAGTATGTCAATACGGTCTTCTTTTATTCTTTTCCATAGGGTCAAATCGTCCCAATTACAGGAGTCTATCCAATGATCTGCATAGGTTCTCAGTTTCTCAGTAATGGCGTCTGGCACAGGCACATCGGAGTAACAATACACCTGAAAGTCTTGATGGTTATGATTTTCAAGCAAGGGGGATATGAAGTAACCCACAGAATGCCTTCTAAAGTCTGGAGATACATAACCTATCTTAGTCTTTTTGTCTGAAAGGGATTTAAAACCTGTAGAGAAGGTATCCCCTTGAAAGTGCCTTGCAAAACTGAGATGTTCTTTAAATATCTCCTCAGGACTGTAATCATCGCTATAATTTAATGCTAACAACCGGTTGCTATCTGCCTCAGTATAATGGGGATTGATTTTAAGGGCGCTGTTGTAAAGGTTGATTGCCTCTTTTATCATGCCTTCAGACTGATAAAGATTAGCTAAACCGTTATAAGCCTCAGCCATTTCAGGCTTAAGGCTTATTGCCTTTATGTAACAATCCATTGCCTCAGAGTTTTTGCCTTGCTCTTTTAAGACATTGCCGAGGTTGTTTAATGCCTCCGGCCAATTGTCAATTATCCTTAGAGCCTCTTTGTAATGTTTTTCAGCAACTGTAAATTTAGACCTGCGGGCGAGAATATTGGCTATATTGTAGTAGGCAATGGCACTGTTTTTATCAATACAAAGCGCCTTTCTATAGTTCCTCAGTGCTTCATCAAACTTGCCTTGCAAGAAGAAGGCATTGCCTATCTCTACAAGGTCCTTAGACTGATTCATAGTGGATTATTGTTTTGTCTTGGTGTGGTTATTAACAAAACTGAGGTTTGCAAGGGCTGTTTTGTTATCTGGTTCTAAAGCAAGAACCTTCATTGACAAATACTTTGCCTCTGAGAGATCTCCCTTTGCAATCAAGAGGCCAGAAAGATTTAGCATTCCTTCGATGTTGTTTGGTTCTTTTTCTAAGAACCTGTGCCATAGCGCTACTGCCTCTTCTATCTTACCTAACCCTCCTGATATAATTGCAAGTTCTTTTATCGCCTTTGTATCTTCTGGAGAAGCATTGAGTTTTTCTTTGCCCAGTTTGTAATAGCCTTCCCCCTTAATTCTGTCTTTGATTATATCCAGCTTTCCGTAATGATGAATAACAAAGGGCGCAGTGTCTATCAAGAAACCTGCCCTTTTTGCTGATTCTTCTATCATCTCATGCACCTGTCCTTGAAAACTCAGGAGTTTTGAGTTTGGGAAGAGTCTTATCTTTAAGGAGGGCGTCCATCCTAAACCTCGTTCCTCCTGATAGTGCCCATCATTATTGATAAATCCGAGGGTGGAGTTTTGGAAGGTATAGTTTCTTGTTATTACTTGATATGCCTTTTGAGGGCCTGAGACAATCTCCCTTATTATCTTATGATCAAAGGATGATATAACTTCATCGGCGTCAAGGATTAGTATCCATTTGCCCTTGGCTTTAGATATTGAGTGATTTCGGGCTGCTGCAAAGTTGTTATCCCAGGGATAATAAAAGACCTTAGCCCCAAATATATAGCATATCTGCTTGCTTCTGTCTTGAGAACCTGTATCTACTACAATCAACTCATCAATTACTTGCATTACAGAGGAGAGGCAATGAGGCAGATTTCCCTCCTCATCCTTTACTATCATGCAGAGGGATATGGAGTTTTCTCTATGGGTATTGTCAAGGGGACCAACTGTATCCCTTAACTTTATTGCTGCCTCAAGGGTAGGTTCATCATATCCAAATCGGACAATAAGTCTCTGTATCTCTATAAGGGCATAATCATATTTCCCTTGCTTTATCAAGCTGTCAATCAAAAAGAGAAGGGGCTGTCTGCACTCTGGAAAGATCTGTATTGCCTCCTGGTATGTTTTTTCAGCCCTTGAGAATAGATTTTCTGTGGAAACCACGAGATGATAAGATTCAGCGCATCTGGGATTGAAGGGTTCTAATATAAATCCCCTCTCTAAGTTCTTGAAGCCCTGTGTCTTTTTGCCCATGCTGTATTGTAATAATCCAAGGTTCCTGTAGGGTTCTCCTAATGCAGGATCCAATTCTATGGACCTACTAAAAAAGTCCTCTGCCTCCTTGTGATTGCCTCTGTGCATTGCGATAATTCCGAGGATATTCATCTTTTCTGGATAGTCAGAGGATATTAGGTTGATTAGTCTCTCTGCCTCATCGAATCTGCCAGAGGATGTAAGGGCTTTGCATTTTAGTACTGTGGTTTTATCATTAGATATTTTGAGCATGGGCTCAATCTTTATTACATCCTCAAAACGTCCTCCCCATAGGAGTATCCTTAGGAGGGTTGATTGAAGCTCTGTATCTTCGGGTAGGATGTTAATATAATCAAAGAGGGTCTTTACTGCCCTATCCATACTGCCCTGCTGAAATAGTCTATTTGCCTCCTCCTGTGCCTCTATAGAAAGCAGCAGTTTGCCCTCTGGACTTGATACATCGATGCTGCCCCATTTTTTTGCAAAAAGTTCTCTGTCCTGGGGATTGATCTCAGGCGGGTATGAACAATGGACATACACATCTCCTGCAAGCCCTATTGGGCATCTCATAAGGATGCTCCGCATGCAGAGGTCCTCAATTGCCCCTCGCAGGGTAGTGTAATTTTCATCAAGGGGCCCAGTTATGGACAATAGTTTCTGGGGAAAGGTGATGCAGGAGGACAGTAGGTTGCGTTGGAGCAAAGAACGGTGTAAATTCCTCTCCCTGTAGTTGTGGGCAAAGGAGCGTAACTCATCCAGATTGCCATAGGGTTCTTTATGTGGAAAGATCTTGAAATTCGTGACAGGACAAACAATCTTGTTGACATCGCCAAGATGATCTATCATATTGTTGATAGTATTGTCGGTGATGACTATGTTATCCTCAATAATTGTTATGTATTCGCCTTTACACCTCGATATTGTTTTGTTTATAGAGGATATAAATCCATCGGATCCCTTTGTATTAGGTGTTATAAGGACCTCCACGCTGCCGCTGGTGTAGGCTTTAATCATATCCTGCATTGCCTCATATTGTTCATTATTTGAGGCAATTAGTATTACTGAAACCTGATTTTTGTGGGTATCCATTATTTTCTCCTTTGGCTTAACCCTTATAATTTGACCCTTTTTATAAGCCTCTCTATAAAGGGTGATTATTTTGAGGTTCTCAAAGTCTCTGCGGGTTTTGTTGCTGTGTTCAATCCCCTCTGGGGATTTTAAGTAAAGTCCAAGGGGTTCTTTAATATGAAAAAAGTCCTTTGTCTGGGATATGCGAAGCCAGAACTCAGCATCGCCTGATACAACAAAGGAATCGTCAAAGAGTCCATACTCTTCGTGGATAGACCTCCTCCACATAGGTTGAGGACCTATAAAGCATCCTTTATCAAGGAGGGTCTTTCTGCTCCAGTCATACCAATAATAACGTTGTGATTTGGCTGAACTCTCAAAGGTTTCATTTGGTGTCTCAGTAATATAAACATCCGCATAAACCAACACAATATTTGGCATTGAATCAAGGACTTGAGCCATCTTCTCAAGGGCCTCAGGATGGTGTCTATCATCAGAATTAGCATTTGTAATGTAAATGCCTTTGGAGGATTGTATGCCTCTGTTCCAAGCGCCATAGACTGTTTCCCTTTGCTCGGTGCGTATGTAATGGATGTGGTCGTATGTTTGGCAATAGGTATTGACTATCTCTGCCTCATTATCCTCTGAGGCGGTGTCTACAACGATTATCTCAAGATTGCCCTTTTTGTATAGACTTTGATTTAGGAGGTCCTCAAGGGCGCCCTTTATAAAGCGCCCTGAATTATAGACAGATACTATTGCAGAGACCTTGATGTTATTATCTTTTGCAAGGAGCAAGGATGTACTGGTGAGGGTCTATTTTTGGTATTCCTCAAGGTAATCCAGATTATCCATAGCATTAAGGTTCCATGGCTCAATCTCGAGGGCCCTGTCATAAAAAAACCTTGCGTCATCTAAATTGTTCATCTGTGCACATATGTTGCCAAGGATCAGATATATCTCCACATCCTCGTTGTCAACCTCCAGCGCCTTGATGTAAAGCCTAAGGGCGTCCTCTATTCTTCCTTCTTCAGCAAGGTAAAAATCTGCTAAATTTTTCAAAAAATCTCTGTTATTACCCTCAAGCTCAACTGCCTTTTTATAAAAACTCAACGCCTTTTCCCGATCACCAGTCTCATAATAGATAACTCCGAGATTATTATAGGCTGGGGCAAAATCGGGATGCCTCTGGATAAAGGCTTCAAGGGCTTTGATAGCATCCTCTCTTCTGTCAGGGGCTTGCACTATTGAATGAACCTCTGATAAATATTCCCTTTCCTTTGGAGATTGGTCATTAAGGGTGTTATTGATAAGAAGGGACATTTTTATTCTCCTTATTTATTTAAATTGGTTTAATTATTGTTGTTATCGTCTTTTTTTGGTAATTACTTCAATCCCCTGCCCGCATCCTTTATCAGTATCTTCATATCTTTAACAGCCTGTTTTATCCCTACAAGGATTGCCCTGGACATGATGCTATGACCTATATAAAGCCCCCTTATTGTCTCAATCGCTGCTATGTTAGTAACATTGAAATAGTTTAATCCGTGTCCTGCATTCGTCTTTAATCCAAGGTCATTTCCGGTCCTTACTGCTTCTAATATTCTGATGTGCTCCTTGTCTCTTCTCTTGCCTATTGAATCAGCATAAAACCCTGTATGAATCTCTATCATATCAAATCCCATACGGTGTGCAGCCTCTACATCCTTGATCTCTGGATTAATGAATATGCTTACAGGTATCCCTTGCCCTTGGAGAGCCTTGAGGGTTTTCAAGAGAAATTCATCAACAGTGGAGAGATCCATGCCTCCCTCAGTGGTTAATTCCTGTCTCTTCTCTGGAACAATAGTAACAAGGTCAGGTTTGACTGAAAGGGCTATGGCAAGCATCTCTTCTGTGGCTGCCATTTCAAGGTTGAGTTCTGTATTTACTACCTCTCTTAGTAACCTTAGGTCCCTATCGTTAACATGTCTCCTGTCCTCTCTGAGATGCAGGGTAATGCCATCGGCTCCAGAGAGCATTGCAATAGATGCAGCGACTACAGGGTCAGGCTCTTTACCTCCTCTCGCGTTTCTTAAGGTGGCTATGTGGTCTATGTTGACACTCAAAATCACAGGGTTTGCTCCTTACAAAGTCCTTAGCCCTTTTATTTAGAATTGATTAGTAGATAGGGTTTAACATAACCAATTTATTTGGCGCTCCCAACGGGATTCGAACCCGTGTTTTAGCCTTGAGAGGGCTACGTCCTAGGCCCCTAGACGATGGGAGCGTTGGCTGGGGAGAGAGGATTCGAACCCCTATAAACAGATCCAGAGTCTGTCGTCCTGCCGTTGGACGACTCCCCAAAACACTAAAAAAATAAAAGCATTAAAAAATGTGTAAAAGGGTTTAATAAGAGCAAATAGACTATCATAAACTTCAATAGGCTGTCAAAATCATAACCTCCCTGCCTACTTTCATATGCAATCTATATGGGGATAGGTTAGCCTTATTAATGCAACTATGAAGTGTTAGTTAAAAAATGCCTCATATCTGATGTGTCAGCGATGCCAGTGTCTTCATCAGATTAAGCATATTCTTAGGTGTCTCCGTCTGGGTTACCCTATCCTGCCCTGTTCGGTTATGTAAATTCGTCTAATAGCCTTAAGCGCCATTAGGCTCAATGCCTCTCCCACAGGCGCCTTAGGCTCAATAGTGATTAGTGGAGAAGGGGCTGTTTCTGCAGCCTTGACCCTGTGGATATCAAAGCCCTTTGATACTGGCCGTCTGAGTATGTCTCTTTTAGTGACAACACCAAGGGGAAAATCCTCCTTAGTTACCACACCTACCACACATCCTTCTCCACCATCAACGAGAGTGTTTCTGCGACCGTTGCATTGTCTTTGACATAAATTACATTGTTGTCCATTATATCCTTTGCCGTAATTGTTATTGCCCTGTCCTTGCCTCCATTATTTTGAGATAAATATATCAAAGGGATTGGAAAAAGTCATTTCCCTTGTCATCAACCAATATGAAGGCAGGAAAATCTACCACCTCAATCTTCCAGACTGCCTCCATCCCCAATTCGGGAAAGTCAATGCATTCTACTTTTTTTATATTTTCTTCTGCAAGAAGTGCTGCTGGACCACCTATGGAGCCAAGGTAAAAACCACCGTATTTTTTGCATGCCTCTGTAACCTGTTTGCTACGATTGCCCTTTGCGATCATGACGAGGGAACCTCCAAGGGACTGTAGTAGACCCACATAGGAGTCCATCCTACCGGCTGTTGTGGGTCCAAAGGAGCCTGAGGGTTTGCCTGAGGGTGTCTTTGCTGGACCAGCATAGTATATTGGATATTTCAGCAGGTATGCTGGCAACTCCTGTGCGCTGTCAAGGAGCTCTTTGAATCTAGCGTGGGCTATATCACGGGCTACTACAATTGTTCCAGTCAGCAGCAGTCTTGTGGATACAGGATATCTTGACAGTTCAGCGGTTATCTCCTTCATTGGTCTGTTTAAGTCTATTCTTACTGCCCCTTCATCCTTTGTTTTGCTAAGGTTGTCTGGTATGAGAGAGCCAGGGTTGTGTTCTAATTCCTCTATCCATATACCCTCTTTGTTTATCTTTGCCTTGATATTTCGGTCTGCTGCACAGGATACGCCCATCCCTATGGGACAAGAAGCCCCATGTCTTGGAAGTCTTATTACCCTTACATCAAGGGCAAAGTATTTGCCTCCAAACTGGGCTCCATATCCAATCTTATAGGCTGCCTCTAAGAGTCTCTTTTCCAACTCTATGTCCCTAAATGCCTGTCCAAAGGTGTTGCCAGAGGTTGGGAGAGGGTCGAGATATTTTGTAGTAGCCAGTTTAACTGTCTTAAGGCATAACTCAGCAGAGGTGCCCCCTATAACAAAGGCGAGATGATAGGGCGGACATGCAGCGGTGCCAAGAGTCCGCATCTTTTCAGTGAGAAACTTCTCCAGAGAGGCGGGGTTTAAAACTGCCTTTGTCTCTTGAAACAGCATAGTCTTGTTTGCTGAACCTCCGCCTTTATTAACAAACAAAAAGTCATACTGCATTCCCTCTGTGGCAAGTATGTCTATCTGTGCAGGTAGGTTACATTTAGAATTGACCTCATCATACATGTTTATAGGCACCGTTTGGGAATATCTTAGATTATCCTCTGTGAAGGTCCTGTAAACCCCAGCGGAGAGATAATATTCATCCTTTACTCCGGTCCATATTTGCTGCCCTTTCTTTGCAAATATTGTAGCAGTGCCCGTGTCTTGACACAGAGGGAGAGTGCCCTTTGCTGCAACTTCTGCATTCCTTAACATTGTCAGGGCAACATACTTGTCATTGTCTGAGGCTTCGGTATCTGTAAGGATAGCTGCAATCTGCTCCAGGTGTGCCCTGCGGAGATAATAACTTGCCTCGCGAACTGCCTCCTGTGCAAGCAATATCAATCCCTCAGGCTGAATCTTCAGTATATCTAAGCCATTAATGGAGTCCATAGAGAGGAAGTCGGTAGTGAGGAGCCTGTATTTTGTTGGATCCTTGCCAAGATTAAACAGGTCCTGTGGTTTGTATTCAGGAGCCTTTGTATCTCCCCTTGAGGGCTTAAAGGAGGCAAAATAAGAGGCTCCCTCTTCTATTGGTGCGATATTGTGTTGTTTTTGCATTAAGATTCTCCTTTTATCATGAATTGGCAATATCTTTAATACTGCTTATTCTATATCGCTATTTCCGTCTAATGCAATGTATTGCATACAATAACAGCAGTGTATATACTAATCTCTCCTATTGTCTGTTAATTTGTTTTAGTGACCACAATGGGTGTTGAAAATAGCAATAATTGGCTTGACCACTGGATGCAGCGCCATAGGATTGTTCTATGGGGGTTTGCAAACCTTGAGGGATTTGACACTCCAAAGAATGAGGTTGGAAATAGAGGCTCTTCCTGTAATCGAGTGGGTCATTTCATATCCCCCTGAGCATACAAGTAAGGATTTTTTAGTAGAATATATTCCTCGTCTCTTAGACCCTATGCACTTCTCTGTATAACACGAATATTATTGTTCAAGCCTTCTACAAATCCCAATGATACTTCGTTCTCAGTCCCGCTGTATGCGGCGATGCCGTCCCAGTGCTTTTCTATCATACCTGCAAACTTCTCATAGGGCTTAAGCCTCTCAATTTAACTGAGTCCTTCCAGTTGTCGAAAAACCCCCTTGCCTATCCCTCGGTCTGATAACTCCATAACTGCCCAAAAGACCCTTTTAAAAGATATGCGGTATTAAGCCTCTTGTTGGCCTTGAGAAGTCTCCTGAGGGCATTTCCGTCCTACATAATATGCAAGCCTCTTCGTATAAAAGGTATTGTCCTAAAGCCAGTCCAATCCTTCCCCCTTCACCTTGCCACACCTCTTGCACCGAAGGCGCCGAACTTTCACCTCCAGATAAGTACGCGCATCTGCACAGGATAAGTCCCAAACAAGCCGCACCTTCTTGTCTTAATAGCTCCGATGCGGTCTGCCACAGCATCCACATTCTGTTTTTTTGATTCCTCTCAAGCCGGATAACCCTTGCTTTTGGGTCCCCGAATATCCCCTGTATCCCTGCCTTTGGAGGAAATCAGGGGAACCGATATTCGTCCAGCAGGTTTCTTCTTTTTCCCGTCCGCTTAGCATACAGTTTTTCCCTTAAATTGCCGATAGGAGTA